>NZ_CP040710.1:4099538-4411576 GCF_005943945.1 Aggregatimonas sangjinii
CCTTTCGATAATTTGCAGTTCGGCATTTTCCTCTACTACAATCAAATTACGTGGTTGTAATAAGAGGGATGCCTCATTACCTGTAGCGAAATGAACGATTTCCACTGGTTTTTTAGGCATCTTGTGCTTGGGAATATAAATATAGGCACCCTCTCTACTGAAAGCGGTGTTCAAGGTCGTTAACGACTCATCTTTCGAAGCGACTTTATTGAAATACACATCAATGACCTGTTTGTACATAGGTTTGGTCAGGGCCGAACTCATCAAACAAATATCAACACCGTCGTGTGTCGTTTCGGATAGGTAGGAACTGTACACCCCATCGATAAAAACGATTTTATAGGTATCGATTTCATGCAAGAAATATTTCTTGACCTCATGGTATTCCAATGCGTTTTCCGCCTTTGGAAAAATACTAAAGTCTATTTTTTGCAAGCTATTGAGCGAGGTATACTTCCAAGCCTCTTCCTTTTTTGAAGGGAAGCCCTTCATCTCAAAATTCTTCATTGCCTCGGTGCGCACATCGTGAATGGGATGATCAACATCCACATTGTTCTCGAAAGCCATAAAGGAGGAAATTAATTTGTCTTTTAAATCCATGTATAAAAGTTTCAGGTTTCTATAGTTTCAAGTTCATTTCACTTGAACTTAGTTCCCTTATTATCCTTCTTATTTAAATAATTCATGAAGTTCGCAATCCTTCGACTTAGTACTTCATATTCTGAAGTCAATTTTTGCAATTCTTCGTTCGATATATAATCGTTGTCAAAAACACGATACAATTGCGACCTTGACTCACCAGCCGAACCCTTAGCTGTGGAAAGAAACTGTCGAAATTCGAGATTTCCATCTCTTTCGAGCCCTTCGGCAATATTATCCATGACAGAACCCGAAGAACCTTTAATCTGGTCCCTTAACTTAAAGTCGCTTTTAAGGTCAGTTGATTTTGTCAATTTGATTACTTCTTTAGAAAGCCTTCGCGCCTCCTGCCAAATTTCCAAATCCTCGAATCTTTTTATAGTTGCCATAACCGACCTGAAACCAGAAACAACAGAAACTTTAAACCTATACGGTCGCTTCCTGTTTTAACCAATCATAACCTTTCTCTTCCAGCTCCAAAGCCAGTTCCTTGCCGCCTGATTTTACGATTTTACCATTGTGCAGCACATGTACAAAATCAGGAACAATGTATTCCAATAGTCTTTGGTAGTGGGTGATGACGATAACAGCGTTGTCTTTGCTCTTTAGTTTGTTCACTCCATTCGCAACGATACGCAAGGCATCGATATCGAGCCCCGAATCGGTTTCGTCGAGAATGGCTAGTTTGGGTTCGAGCATGGCCATTTGAAAAATTTCGTTGCGCTTCTTTTCTCCGCCAGAAAAGCCTTCGTTCAGTGATCTGGACAAGAATTTACGGTCTATTTCCAGCATTTCGGCCTTCTCACGAATAAGCTTTAACATGTCTTTTGCCGGCATATCTTCCAAGCCCCTTCCTTTTCGCGACTCATTAATCGCCGTTTTCAAAAAGTTCGTTACCGAAACACCGGGAATCTCAACGGGATACTGAAACGATAGGAAAACACCTTTGTGTGCCCGCTCTTCCGGAGCGTCATCTTCCAAATCTTCACCATTCAGCTCAATAGAGCCTTCGGTGACCTCAAATTCTTCCTTTCCGGCAATAACCGCGGCCAAAGTACTTTTCCCGGAGCCGTTAGGTCCCATAATCGCATGTACTTCCCCTGCATTCACGGTCAGGTCGATTCCCCTTAAAATATCCTTATCTTCTACTTTTGCATGTAGATTCTTGATTTTCAACATCGTCTCTTAATTTAAATAGTTGGGTGCCTTCGGCATTTTATTAAAATCCTCTTTCTGGTGCTGTAGGTATACTTTGGCATTTTTTTCCTTTGCAAAGGCTTCGAAAGCCTCCATACTTTCCAAGGTCTGCTCTACATCGAAATTAAATATCGGAACTCTTTTGTGTTCCCGGTTCTCGTATAGATGGTATAAATCCCCGGTCAATAAGGTCGGTCCGTGAACAGGTAAATCCATATACAGTACTTGATGCCCCGGTGTATGGCCCGGCATCGATTTAATGACTACACTTCCATCCCCGAAAACATCCAAATCCCCATTTAGTTTTTTGGTCTTGTTCAGCGCTTTGATGGCATTGTAGTTATCGGTATTCGTTTTTTGGGATGTTTCACTGGTTATGGAGTCGTACTCTATTTCCTGTACCAGCCATGTCGCGTTTTTGAACACATTTGCATGACCGCTATGGTCGAAATGGGTGTGCGATAATGCAATAAAATCGATATCATCAACTCCCATTCCTATGGTTTTCAATTGGTTGACAACGGAATCTTTTCTTGAAACCGTAAAAGCACCACTAGGGTCGGTAAACGGTTCCGGCATGCCTACCAGCGCTTCGGGAAGTCCCGCATCCCACATCAAATTACCATCGGGATGACTGATGACGTAAAACGCATCCGCAAATTCTTTAGTCTGGCCTTGATAGGTGGTATCCTGCGAGAACAGCTCCAGGTTATTTACCATAACGGTACCGCCATCGAATGTATACAGTTTCACATCGGGCTTTTTTAGCTCCTCGGAAGTATTCGCTGTCTGGGCATTTTCTTTTTTGCCTTCTTTGCACGAAAAGATGCTTATCGCAATAACTACTAAAAATATATACTTCTTCATTCGTTTGTATTTCTTGAAGTTTCGGGGATTAACCGACCGAGCCTTCCAAGCTTATTTCCAACAGTTTTTGCGCTTCTACGGCAAACTCCATCGGCAATTTGTTCAATACCTCTTTGCTAAAACCGTTTACAATCAAGGCAATAGCCTTTTCAGTATCGATTCCCCTTTGGTTGCAATAGAAGATTTGATCTTCCCCGATTTTACTGGTCGTCGCCTCGTGTTCTATCTGTGCCGATTTGTTCTTCGCTTCAATATACGGAAAGGTATGTGCGCCGCATTCATTCCCCATTAGCAACGAATCGCATTGTGAAAAGTTACGGGCGTTTTCGGCCCGGCTACCAATCTGTACCAACCCACGATAGCTGTTCTGCGATTTTCCAGCCGAAATCCCCTTGGAGATGATGGTGCTGCGGGTATTTTTACCGAGGTGGATCATTTTCGTACCCGTATCGGCCTGTTGGTAGTTGTTAGTGACCGCAATGGAATAAAACTCCCCAACAGAATTGTTCCCTTTTAAAATACAGGAGGGATATTTCCATGTGACGGCCGAACCGGTCTCTACCTGCGTCCAAGAAATTTTCGCATTATTTTCGCATATGCCGCGTTTGGTCACGAAGTTGTACACGCCGCCTTTACCGGCTGCATTGCCAGGATACCAATTTTGTACCGTTGAGTATTTTATTTCGGCATCGTCTAGGGCAATAAGCTCTACAACAGCTGCGTGCAATTGATTTTCATCTCTTGAGGGCGCCGTACAACCTTCCAAATAACTGACATAGCTACTCTCATCGGCTATCACCAAAGTTCTTTCGAACTGGCCGGTACCTCCTTCGTTTATTCTGAAGTAGGTCGATAATTCCATCGGGCATTTTACCCCTTTCGGGATGTAGCAAAACGATCCATCCGTAAATACGGCCGAATTTAAGGCGGCGTAAAAATTATCCGTTTTTGGGACTACGGTCCCCATATATTTTTTGACCAATTCCGGATGCTCTTGAATGGCCTCGGAAATAGGCATAAAAATTATTCCCTTTTCGCCCAGGGTCTTTTTAAAGGTGGTCGCCACCGATACGGAATCCACAACGATATCTACGGCGACATTTTGCAGTTTTTTTTGCTCATCTACGGAAATCCCCAATTTTCGGTACATTTCCAGCAATTCGGGATCTACGTCTCCCAACGTTTTATTGGGATCCGCTTTTTTGGGCGCCGAATAATAACTAATTGCTTGAAAATCGGGTTTTTCGTAGTTTACGTTCGCCCAATCCGGCTCTTCCATTTTTTCCCAAACGCGAAAAGCTTCCAACCGCCAATCGGTCATCCATTGTGGCTCGTTCTTCTTTTTTGAAATTGCCCGAACAATATCTTCGTTCAACCCTTTTGGAAAAGTATCCGACTCTATATTCGTGTAGAAACCGTATTCGTACTCTTTGGTTTCCAGTTCTTTCTTTAATTCTTCTTCTGTATATGCCATAAGCCCAGCCCCTAACCCCCAAAGGGGGAATTAATATTCGTTAAACTCAATATTGAACTCATTTCAACTATTTTTTACTGTTTAAAAATTTTGTAGCGACAGACTAGTTCCCCCTTTGGGTACTAGGGGGCCTATAACGAAAAACTCTCCCCACATCCACAGGTGCGTTGGGCGTTCGGGTTATTGAATACGAACCCTTTGCCGTTCAGCCCACCGGAATATTCCAAAACCGTGCCCACGAGGTACAAGAAACTCTTTTTATCTACGATAATGCGAACATCGTTGTCCTCAAAAACCTTATCGGTTTCACGCATTTCCTTATCAAAATCCAATTCATAGCTTAAACCGCTACAGCCACCGCTTTTGACGCCTACCCGAACATAATCGCTGGTAGCATCAAAACCCCCTTCTGACATGAGGTCGATAACTTTTTTCTTTGCCGTTTCCGAAACTTGAATCATTGTTTTCTACTATTTAAATAAAGAATTTATTTGGTATGATTCTAAATAGCTTACAAATATACGCTATACGTCTCTTTTTATCACTAAACCTAACATTATTATAACTTATGTTCGGATAGTTGTTCTCTACTGAATAGTGCGCATAAAAAAACGGCCAACATCAGAAGGCCGTTTCAAATCGATAAATCTCAGCTACTTTAATTGTCGTCCCCTATCTCTTCGATGGTTTCGTCAATTTCCTCATTGGCCTCTTCATCCAATTTCTCACCTGCCTTTTCAAAAGTGCCCTTATCCTCTTCTACTTCCTTTTCGATGACGACGGTTTTTTCTTTGGATTCCCCGTTTGAGGTGAGTGTTGACAAGGTGAGGCTAGTACGAATAGTAAAACAGTATGTTTTATTCGTTGAACCGTTATTTTATGTGAAGTACGACAACGTCGGTTTTACCGTGGTTCGGAAAGTCCAGAAAATTTTGACTTGAGGTTTCCCCAACCAAAATGATACCGCCACCATCAGTTTCAAAGGCATCAAAACCATAATCCAACCCGTCACCACCGAAAGTTTTTTGCCAAACCATCTTGCCATTGGCATCGGTCTTGATCAACCACATATCATTTTCACCGGCATTGGCCGAAACGTCCATACTCGTACTTTTTGAATTGCCCGAGATGATAAAACCCCCATCCGCACTCAACGAAACGCCTTGGGCGGCATCAAAGGCACCCCCTCCAAAATTTCGCTCCCAGACCAAGTTGCCTTCATCATCAATTTTGATCATCCATACATCGGCTTCGCCGTGGTTTTTGTTTACATCCTGATCATCGCTAAACGTATGCCCCACGACCACATAACCGTTATCGGCTGTTTTGGTGATATCGTAGGCGATGTCGATACCGGAACCCCCATAAGAATTCTGCCATATCAGTTCGCCTTCCTCATTTATTTTTACTACCCAAAAATCGTAGCTCCCACGGCTATTTTTGATATCAAAATCATCACTTTCGGAAAAGCCCGAAAGCACGAAACCGCCATCTTCCGATTGTACGACGGCATGGGAACGGTCATTGTTGGTGCCGCCAAAAAACTTACGCCACTCCATATTGCCTTGCGCATCGAGCTTCGTACCCCAAAACTCCCCAACACCATGGGCAGTTATAGAGCCATTGCCTTTTTCAGTATACCCGTCAGCCTGAGCGGAAGTAATATCCAAAAATCCCGAAAAAAAGAGTCCGCCGTCCTGTGTTTCGATAATATCATACGAATGGTCATGACCCGAAAAGCCAAAACTCTTTTCCCATTGTAAGGTGCCCTGGGCATCCAATTTAATGACCCAATTGTCGTGAAACCCATTATTTACGCTTCCGTCACCATCGCTGCTCATGGCATAGCCGGTAAGGGAGTAACCTCCATCCGCTGTTTGCACGAGACTTTGCCCGCGGTCATCCTTACTACCACCGTAGGTCTTGCTCCATTCCAGATTTCCATCGCTATCTAATTTCAACAGCCAATAATCGTTTACGGGAATGGTTTTGCCGGCGAGGTCCCCATCAGTACTATTGGTAAACCCTAGCACCGCATAACCCCCATCTGCAGTTGCAATTACGGCCTGTGCGGACTCTTCTCCCGAGCCCCCAAAATTCTTGGTCCACTCCAACTCCCCTAAAAATACCTTCTCCGATACTGGAACGGGTGCAACACCCTCGTCATCCGCAGTGCACGCCCCAAGAGAGAAAAGGATAATACTTATCAGTATTTTTTTTAAGCCCATTCCTAATTCGATTTTTGAATGACAAAAAGTCCCCTATCGATATCACTCACTACGATCTTTCCACTTGAGAAATAGGGGTAGACGTTCCAAACCCCATCAAAGGCCGCATTATCGTTCGACGGAAAGGTGTCGAAGAACCCCTTTTCGGTGATGATACGGTTTGCAATGCCTGAAATATCAAGAACACGCACTCCTGCACGATAGCTAGCCAGGAAAAACTCATCTCCCTTTACATAGCCATTATGGTCGATAGCGCTATTGGTTCCTAGATATTCCTCATGAACCACGGGATTTTCCAAATCGGAAAAATCGAAAATTATCGTCCTTGTCCGAAAACCGCGCTCCGTCTCATCCAATTCATCCCCTAGTAAAAAGTACCGCTGGTCCTCCGTAAACCAGCCTTGATGGGTATAGCCGATATTCGAATAGTTTATAGTAGAAATGGCAGTAGGATTGTTTTTGTCGGATACATCGGCGATAACCACTTCATTCTCATTTGCACCGATGAAAATCTCCTTTCCTTGATGTTCGGTATCGGGACCATTGTAGGTAACCACCTGTGCGTCATGAGCGTAGCCCCTTTCGGAATAACCATTCTCGGCCAGTGGATTCTTCGGGTCCTGGATGTTCAAAAAATGAACGCCGCCATTAAAGGCATCATTCCGGGCGGTACCTACCGCATACGCATAGCCGGATGCCTCATTGATTACGATATTGTGGGCATTCCCAAATCCGGTATAGCGGGCATCTGCCTCAAAGATTTGGGGCGTGTCGGTAACCGTTCGGAGTTTTGTCAGATCGAATACCTGCATACCATGGCCTGAAGCCTCCGAAACTATAAACGCATGGTCTCTATATACTTTTACATCGCGCCACGAACTTGGTCCAGTGGCGGAAGGAAGTTTCCCCAAATACGACAAACCATCGGAGATATCAACGAAGACGGTACCATTGTCTACACCCATAATGGCATATTCCCTTCCCGTTGAGCTATCCGTCCATCCCCAACTATCGTTACCAGAACCGGCATCGAAGGTGTCCAAAGAAATGTTGCCGACCAAATCATAGCCGCTACAGGGGTACACCCCTGCCATTCCATTCTCACAAGGTATAAAACCAGATAGGTCTACCTCCGGCGCAGGATTACCATCGTCAGGATCGCAAGCAAAGACAAAAACTAGCAATAGTAGGTAGAACGGGCGTTTCTTCATAGCGATTTTACTTTTATGACCAAAGATAGAATATCTTGAGGAACGGATACGATGGTAAAACAGCCGTATGGCCGTTTACCCTACTGTGGATTATTTAGAAGTTCTTTGTGAACATGCTCTTGCATAAAAAACGTTAGTAGCGCCGATAAAGTACACTAACACCAAAATACCCTTATTTTTGCATCATGTTAGAAGATAAAAAACAAGAACGGATTTCCTTGGAAACCCTAGGGGAGTTCGGATTGATACGTCATTTGACCGAACATTTTACCATACGGCATAAATCGACCCTCAAAGGTATCGGAGATGATGCGGCCGTCTTAGATTTTACGGACAAAACTGTGCTGACCACTGACCTTTTGGTTGAGGGTGTGCACTTTGACCTCAGCTATATGCCACTCAAACATTTGGGATACAAGGCAATTGCGGTCAACCTATCCGACGTATATGCAATGAACGCAAAGGCCACTCAGGTTACGGTTTCGATAGCGGTTTCGAATCGTTTTCCACTGGAGGCACTCGAGGAACTATATGCCGGGATCGCCTTGGCCTGCAAAAAGTTCGGGGTAGACCTGGTAGGGGGCGATACGACTTCATCCCAAAAAGGAATGCTGATCAGTATTACCGCCTTGGGTGAGGCCAAGGAAGCCGATATTGTCTACCGCAGCGGTGCAAAACCGAACGACCTTTTGGTCGTATCCGGAGATTTGGGTGGCGCATACATGGGGCTACAGGTGCTGGAGCGGGAAAAAGAGGTTTTTAAAGTCAATCCGAACAACCAGCCCGATTTGGAACCGTATTCCTATATCGTGGAACGACAATTGAAACCTGAAGCACGAAAGGACATTCCGGAGTTATTGAAAGCCTTAGTTGTACGACCCACCGCGATGATCGATATTAGCGACGGCCTCTCTTCTGAAATCCTGCACCTGTGTCAAGAAAGCAAGGTAGGCTGCAATTTGTTCGAAGAAAAAATACCTTTGGATCCTACGGTTATTGCGGCATGCGAGGAATTTTCTATGGATAGTACCTTAGTCGCCCTGAGTGGTGGTGAAGACTACGAACTGCTCTTTACCATCGACCAGCAAGATTTCGATAAAATAAAGGGAAATCCGCATTTGACGGTGGTGGGCCATATGACCGATGCCTCGGAAGGAACGCATCTGGTTACGAGAGCGAACACTAAAATTCCTTTAACGGCCCAGGGCTGGAATTCTTTTGAGTCTGAATGAAATATCTTTTTTGAACATGAAGTCAAGCCTCGTATGAAAATCCTAAAAAAAGCCTTCAAAATTTTCGGTTTGGTCGTATTAGCGCTGATGGCATCGATATGTATCTATGCCTGTGCCTCGGTTCCTAAGCTTTCGAAGTCTGACAAGGCGATGATCGCTGCTGTAATGCAAGCGCCCCTACCGGAACTTGTTAACGGGGAAACCGGCTTTGCCGATTCGCAATCACACCGCATCTGGTACGAGCGTATTCGACCCGAAAAGAATGTAAAAGGTAGCGTTCTTTTGATCATGGGCCACGGGAACGACGCCCTCAGCTGGCCCCCGGATTTTATTTCGGGCTTTACAGATCAAGGCTATGAAGTGATTCGTTTCGACCATCGCGGTACCGGTTTGTCTACTTCCACCGAAAAATGGAAAAAGAAAAATGCCTATACCCTGACCGATATGTCTGAGGATGTCATTGCCATCTTAAACACAATTGGACTTAAAAAAGCCCATATTGTCGGAGTTTCCATGGGAGGAATGATCGCACAGCTGGTCGCGATCAACCATCCCGAAAAAATCGAAACCCTTAGCTTGATCATGACCACCGGCGATGCCTTGGGCGAGGAGCCCGAGCCCATGTCGGAAGAGTTGTTACCTAAAATGATCAGCGCCGTTCTGAAACACGGTGTTTTTGGTGGTAAAAAAGGAAAAATCAAACTACAGCTCGTTCAGCGCAAACTGTTGATGGGCGATGCCACTGGAGATATAGATGTGCAAGAAATGGCAGAAACCTCGCTTTACAATCAAGTGAAAAGGGATGGGTATCATTTTATCACGGCCAGACACCATCAGCAAGCCATTCTCTTATCATCTTCACGTTATGCCCCACTTCAAAAAATACAGCTTCCAACATTGGTCATCCATGGGGAGCTAGATCCGGTCATCCCAATCTCCCACGGTAAAAAGTTGGCGGAAACCATCCCCAATACATCGCATTTTTGGGTAGCGAATATGGGCCATGACCTTCCCGAAGCCGCCATTCCCGAAATTTGTGAAGAAATGATGCTACATTTTGAGCAATCGAAATAAAAACCATGAAAAACCCCGGCACCTGGGAAACTTCGGACACCTATCTGCCGCTGTCACGACATGGTACGGTTTCTAATTTTCCCCACCCTAAGCCTTATGCAATCCGCTGCTTTAAAAACAAAAACCCCGACACAAAAGTGTCGGGGCGTATAAAAATTCCTAAAAATTAAAGGGCAATCCAACTTTACCATTGTGGGGCGAACGATAATAAAGTTATAGTGATCGGCTTCATTTTCAGGAAATTCCGTAGTTGCGGTCCACTGAGCACAGCAAGACCTTGCCAAAGCATTGGGAATCCCATATTTCGGAGGCTTACGCTACTTGTTGTGCGTCTCTATGCCTTCTCTGATAAATACGTTCCAAGGTGTTATTGATATCCTGTAATTCAGGAGTAAGTGCAGAAAGGTTTCCGCTTACATCTGTCGTCACTTGCTTATTACAATGAATACATTTGTACTCTTTGATGTGCTGTGTCACTTTCTTTGAAACGGAATAGTGATGTCCGAAGAGGTTACAAAATACTTTTTTCATGCGAGTAGGTTTAAAACGTTCCGGAACATGTGGGGAATCCCGGAGCGAGGAATTCTTAGATTTGGCTCACTTTGAAAACATCCTCTTTGCGAATGCTTTTAAATCAAACGGCAAACCCCTTATTTTTATTTGAAAAAAAATCCTGAACTACCAATTTTTTCGATGAACGGGATATTTTTCGATAAAAAGATACAAATGATCGACAAATCGCACTGTAAAGGTTATCAACAATTTAGGCCCTTTATAATTATTAAATTCTAAGCAACACCGTTTAAAATTTACGATTTGCATATCTTTCAGGCTTAACCCAGAATGGTTGATAAACTCTTTTTAAGTTTACAACTTTAGTTGCCAATGCACTCGAACAAAGAGATTTTCGTTACGGCTTTCGCCCTTTTCTCGCTTTTTTTTGGTGCGGGTAATTTAATACTGCCTCCCTTGCTCGGGTTTCAGGCCGGAGGTCTTTGGTGGCTCGTCGCTTTGGGCTTTTGCCTATCGGCGGTATTGATTCCAATTTTTGGCATTTTGGCGCACGCCAAATTGCAAGGCACCATTTTCGATTTTGGAAAGAAGGTGTCCCCTACCTTTAGCTTAGTCTATTCCATTTTGATCTACGCCATATCGGTGAGCTTACCATCACCGCGAACGGCTGCCGTTACGCACGAAATAGCCATTGACCCCTTTTTCGGATCGTCGCCTTGGTACACCAGTATCGTTTATTTTGCCTTGGTATTCCTCTTTGTCATCAACCGGTCTAAAATTCTCAGCATCATAGGGAAATTATTAACGCCGGCCATTATCATCATTTTACTACTCATTATTGGGGTTGCCTTATTTTCCCATGACTTCGCTTTTGGGATAACGATTTTTGACAGTCCGTTTACCGATGGGATTCTTGAAGGGTATCAGACGTTTGATGCCATTGGCGCTGTGGTCGTGGGCGGGGTAATCATTGTTTCCATCAACATCAAAAAAAAGGATGCCCCCTATGAAGAAAAGAAGACGCTTATTCGCCGTGCAGGCTGGTTGGCTGGTCTAGGGCTTTTCTTGATCTATGCCGGACTCATTATCACAGGTGCTTTAATGCATGGCGAATTCGACGCAGGTATTTCGCGTACGGCGTTGCTAAGTGGCATCAGCACAAAAACATTGGGCGGCACGGCCAATCTATTTTTAAGTATTTTGGTAAGCCTCGCATGTTTTACCACGGCGGTAGGCATCGTAACAGGTACTGCAGATTTTGTAAAACACCGCTTTCGAGATTCGCAGCAGGCTTATTTGATTACGGCCCTAATCGGCTGTGTGCTCGGGGTGGTCATGGGACAGTTTAATGTCGACTACATCATTGCGGTCGCGCTCCCGGCACTTATGTTCCTTTACCCGATTACCATAGTCTTGATCCTCTTAAATGTCGTTCCCGAACGATTCGCGGCTCCCAAGGTATTCAAGGCCGTGGTTATCGCGACCTGTATTTTTAGTATTCCAGATTTTATGGGGAGTGTTGGTTTCCCCCTATTCCCCAAAGGGGGAACTTTCTCTTGGATACCGTTACAGGACTATAGTATGGGATGGGTATTGCCGGCATTGGTGGTTTTCGTTGTTTCGAATTTGAATACTACCCCACAAAAAAAAGTCTAGTAAGGCATTTATTTCCTTATTTCACTACCGCAATGTTGTCTATTTCACCGATTTTTTCAAATAAATCCGTAATAACATGTTGCTGACCTTCTGGCGTTACATCTTTGAAGCAATTCAGCAAATCTTTCGTTGTAGCATAGCGTTCTGTTTCCATTTTAAGTGTGCCACTCTGCGTATTCCAATCCTTTAAAAATCTTCTTAAGGCCAAATTGACTTTCTTTTCGCCTATGGCCTCTTGCAATACGTACATATTGATTGCTCCTTTTCGGTAGTAGATGTATTCTTGATTTTCGACCAAACTAAGTGGAACTTCCTGGCTTTTGTCCCGAAGCCTCCCCGCTTCATAACGCTTCTTTTCACCTGCCAAGAACTGCTGTACCTTTTCCTTGGAGTACTTTTCTTTTAAAACCATGGTCGCTGAATATTGGGCCAATGTTTCCAATATCATATTGCGTCCTTGAACGTTTGCAGCCTCTACCTGCAAACCCCACCACTGATGCGCCAACTCATGGGCGGTGATAAAAAAGGCCATATCCACATCTTCTTCTTCATCAATATTCAATACAAAACCCAAGGCTTCGGAAAACGGAACCGCGGTAGGAAACGACTGCGCGAACTGAGCATAACGTGGAATTTCCATAATTCGCATCTGCTTGTATGGGTACGGACTAAAATTCTTACCATAATAATCGAAGGAAAAGTGCATCGATTCCAACATTCTGTCCAAATTATATTCATGGCCTTTGTGGTAATAAATTTCCAAATCAATAGGATTTCCCAAGCTATCGTTTTTAGGAGTCCAAACATCCTTCAAAACTTCATATCGGGCAGATACGATAGAATAAAAATTAATCATAGGCCTATCCATTTTATAATGGAAGTAATTCCGCTCGTTCTCGACCCAGGTTTTCACCAAATTCCCTGGGGCGATTGCAGTTTGGCCAAGGGCTGTTCCAATGATAATTTCAAAGTTGATTCCGTCGGAATCACTCCCTGATCTGGCGTTCAACAATTCTCTTTTATCTTCCCTGGATTTTTTACCCGTAGCATTGGCTAACCCATATGCCACCCGTTCATCGGTATCCCGCAGCTCATAATTATTGTTGTATCCTAAAGTTGGAAAATGTTCATTCGTTAAAAAGGTGCCGTTGTAAACGATTTTTGTATCCGAACTTCCTACTTCAAAACCTTTTGTAGTGTACGTTTGCCTAAAATTCATTTGAATAGAATCGCCAAAAAGTAAAGGTTCTTTTAGCATATATTTGTTGTAATCATAGTCCGCATACTGACTTTGTAAGACAGCTCCTCCTTCAAAATCTACATTGTACAAGCGCACGTTATCTTCTATCGCTTTTTGAACATGAACTTCAACTATGGGGTCTTCATTGGTATTTTTTAGAGTGTAATACCCATCCAAAACATAATCCCTTGATTCAGGATATAGTTCCATTTTCAAATTCACGCTAACAATTTTAGGCTGGGGGTAATATTCCAACGGCTTAAGTTCTTTCTCATAGGATGTTCTGAATGCGTTTTCTTTAGAATTCGACCAATAGGTATTTAGAATATTGGTGTTGTAGAAGTTATATGCACCAACGACCATAAATAGAACAAGCACCGAAATTCCGAAGCTAAAGAGCGGTTTGCTCCACTTGTTTTTTGATAATCTCATGCGTTTCCAAAACCTTATGTCGGTTCCTCTCACCGAAAAAACAGCCGCGAGTAGCAATAAGATCATTCCGAAAAGTGCCCAATAGATTTTGATAAATAGGTAAGGTTTTAGGAAATGGCCGTACCCGTTCATATCGGAATATTTGCCTAAAGCGTTCCCACCGAAAAAATAGAGATCATGATCAAGCCCAAAAGTTCCGAAGGCAAGGTTGCCAATGAAAAGTGCTATAACCAAAATGATTCCTATAAACTTCTGATTCGTAATGACCTGCACGAAAAAGGCCAAAAATGAATATAGCGCCAAAAAGGGGAATAGCTCCAGAAAGAAACCATAGAAATACACCTGTACCTCAAATTGGTAATAGCCATTCATAGTTTGAAATACGATTCCCGATACAATCAAGGAAACCATGAGCGCAGCATACATCAACAAAAGGCTACAGTACTTGCTCATCAATTGTACAAAATCGGAAATTGGCGTAGCATCATGAATCAATTCCATTTTTGCCCTTCTCTCTTTCCAAATCAATTCTGCAGAATAAAAGACCAATATGATAATGAAGAAGTAAATGGAGTTTTCTTGAAGTTCCTCCACAATAAAATAGGTGGTAGGATGGCTGTCAACTTCATATACTGTTCCTAAGCTGACCGAATTGATAAAAATAATAAGCATCCCACAGATCAGAATGGCCCAAAAGGAAGCCTGTTTCGTAATTCCCCTAAAATGAAACCATGAAAGATGGGCAAATTGCATCCACTTCGCTTTAAAATCTTGATGTAGCGAAACGGTGGGGATTTGCACTTCCTGTTCCGAAAAAGAACGTAATGTCCTGAAGATTGATGCTTCCTTCTTTTTTCGACCGTTTTGTACACCGTGAAAATTGAATTTATGGTAGCCTATGCATAGGCTCACTACGCCCAATACAATCCATAAAAACTTATTGTAAAGCAGCACACCTTCCAGGGGGATACTCCTCAGGTTACGTTCGTCAACCGTCCATAATGCCGTAATATCGGTTAAAGTCGTCAGGGAAAAAGGATCCAAAAGAGATTGTGTAAACTCATTTTCAATTGCCTTTGTCAGCATAAACCAAACAAAAAGAACAATTCCTTGGGTGTAGACCACTACTAATTTTCGACTTAACGCCCCACCAACAAAAAATAAGGAAGCCCCAAAAAACAGGAGAGGTAATGCGATAATTGCAAAGGTTTGTAAATAGGGAAGTGCACCAAAGGGAAAATAATCATCGGGATTGTGCCATGGCATACGTTCTCCTAGCATCATTCCGATTAAAACACCGCTAAAGATAAGCAGTAGTATCACAAACGATCCTAAAAACCGCCCTAGCAAATAATCACGTTTTTTTATCGGATTTATAAATAGTATAGCTTCCATTCGATATTCAAAGTCCCGCAATACCGAAGTCCCCATTATCATTGAAGCCAACATCATAAAAATTCCCGTAATCACCCCCATCGTTTTGGCAATGACCAAAGGCGCATTTCGTTTGACAGGGCCAAAATCGATGCCCTCAAAAACAAAATCAACACCCACCATCGAAAATAAAAGAAGGAAGAGGAAAAAGACGTAAGTATCTAGGCGTTTTAGCCGATACCTTAGCTCAAACTTGAATATTTCGTAGCACATCTTTTCTAGCTCTTTAGAATTGAGGCCTCTTGCCCATAAATTTGCGAGAAGTACACATGTTCCAAATCTGCCTTTACAGGCACAAAACCATTTTCTGGATGCTTATCGTGAATCACATGTATGATCGGTTTCCCCTGAAAGAATTTTTCACTGATTACCCGATATTTCTTTTGGTAAAGTTTCAGTTCATTTTTTTCAATGGTTTTTTGGTAGACTTTACCCTCCAGTCTTGCTATCAATTGCAAAGGCTTTCCTCTTAACAAGACTCGCCCCTGATTGATGATGGCCATATTGGTACAGAGCTCCTTTACATCATCAACAATATGGGTGGAGAGAATTACGACCGTGTTTTCACCCAACTCACTCAATAAATTATAGAAACGATTCCGCTCTGCCGGATCTAAGCCTGCGGTTGGTTCATCTACAATAAGCAGCTTTGGATTGTTCAATAAAGCTTGGGCGATGCCGAAACGTTGTTTCATACCGCCAGAGAACCCCCCTAGATTCTGTTTTCTGACGTCATATAAATTAGTTTTGTACAAGAGCGCTTTAACGATTTCTTGTCGTTCTTTCTTATCGGTAATTCCTTTGAGCACCGCCAAGTGATTTAGCAATACTTCACTAGAGATTTTGGGGTATAACCCGAACTCCTGTGGCAAGTACCCCAGCACATTTCTAACTTCGTTTTTTTGGGTCAATACATTAAGGTTACCAAGCGAGATAACCCCTTCATCGGGGTCTTGGAGTGTTGCCAAAGTTCTCATTAACGTAGATTTCCCGGCACCGTTCGGGCCGAGCAAACCGAACATCCCCTTTGGGACATCCAATGAAATATTGTTTAGGGCTTTAATCCCGTTTGCATAGGTTTTTGTAAGGTTGGAAATACTAAGCGTATTCATTTAAAGAATATTTTGAGCAAACCTGATGTTATATTCGAAGTATTCGAAATAATTGTGATGACACGATTCACAAGGGGTTTGTAAAGCAGTCTTGGCGTTATGAGATGCTTTTGTCACCGCCCATGAACACTTCGTCCTCCTTTGGCATCTGTTTGTCAACTTATTTGTCAGGCGGACTTTCTTTCCCTAATATTGAACATGGATTTCCAGTTCTGGAAGAGCAACAAACGATTAAAAAAATGGGTGCTCCGTGTCTTTCTCGTCGGAACGGCCCTGCTCATCGTTATTTTTAATGATGCTTTTGGCGACAACGAGCCGTTCCAAATCTTTGCCGTATTCTATTTTCTACTTCTTATTTTTCTGTTCATTCGTTGGACTTTCAAACAGCTAAAAACGATCATCAAACTCAAAAACGAAAAGGCCAAAACCGAATTGCAGCATCTCAAAAGTCAAGTCAATCCACATTTCTTTTTCAATACGCTGAACAATCTCTACGGACTAGTTGGAAAGGACCCTGATAAGGCGCAAAACCTGATTTTAAAACTTTCCGATATGATGCGTTACAGTATTTATGAAGGGGAACGCGAATTTGTGACGATAGAAGAGGAAGTGGCCTATCTCAAAAACTATATTGAATTGCATAGAATGAGATACCATAAGACGATTGACATTCGGCTTGAAGAGGACATTAAAAAGCAAGGTTTCCTTATTATGCCGTTACTGTTTATCTTGCTTCTAGAGAACGCCTTTAAACACGGTGTTGAAAATTTAAGGGAAAATGCATTTGTTCATATAGGATTGGTGGTGAACGAAAAAGAAGTTCAGTTTACAGTGAGGAACAATTTTGATGCTTCAGAGGTGTCCGTAGCATCGGGAATCGGATTAAAAAATCTTAAGCGAAGATTGGAATTGGCCTATCCCGATAACCATTCCTTGGCCATTAAAAGTAAAGAGGGAGTTTATACGGCCCAATTATCCCTAAAGCGACAATGATGCGATATCTTATTATTGACGACGAGCATATGGCCCATGACATTATCAAGGGGTATTGCGACCTCTTGCCCAATATGCAGCTGCTGAGAAATTGCTATGATGCTTTAGAAGCTTTTGAATATTTGACTACGCATCAGGTAGATCTTATTTTTCTCGACCTCAACATGCCCAAATTGAAAGGTTTCGACTTTCTGAAAACACTATCGAACCCACCTAAAGTGATTGTGACCACGGCTTACCAAGAACATGCGCTGGAAGGTTACGAACTTGCTATAGTGGACTACTTGCTTAAACCATTTGGTTTTGAACGTTTTCTGAAAGCGATCAATAAGGCCGCTGGTTCAACGGCCAATTTACCAGCGGTGAATTCAAAGGAAGATTGGACATCAACTAAAACGATTTTCCTTCGGGAAAATAAAAAATACGTTCAGGTTGCTCTGGAGACCATATACTATATAGAAGCCGCAGGAAACTATACTAAAATCCTAAGCACTGAAGGCAGTATTACAGTTCGGGAGAAGTTTTCCGATGTTTTGGCTTCATTGGAAACAGAGGGAATCCTTCAAGTTCACAAATCCTTTGCCGTTGCTACCAAACACATTAAAAGTATTGAGGGCAATCGAATTCATATTGCCAATACTACGATACCCATAGGAAAGATGTATAAAATGAACGTTACTCGGCTAATGGGTGGTTAAAGCCTAGGTGAAATAACCTTCTTATCTAAAAATGGCTTACTTCGCCATCAACCCCTCGATCTCCTCTACCTCAATCGGAATATTCTTCATTAAATTGAACGGCTCGCCACTTTCCTGAATGACCACATCATCCTCTAGCCGAACACCCATTTTTTCCTCCGGAATGTAGATGCCCGGTTCTACGGTAAAGACCATATTGGCCTTCATAGGGGTTTTTAGTTCGCCGTAGTCATGTGTATTCAGACCGATATGATGGCTGGTACCGTGCATAAAGTATTGTTTGTAGGCCGGCCAATCGGGATCCTCGTTTTGTACGTCGGCCTTGTCCAACAAACCGAGCCCCAACAGTTCGGATGTCATCAGCTTACCACATTCCTTATGGTACTCGGCCCATAGGGTTCCGGGAACTAAAAGCTTTGTGGCTTCGTTCTTTACACGAAGCACCGCATTGTATACTGCCTTTTGCCTATTGGTATAACGCCCGTTTACCGGTATCGTTCGCGTTAGATCACTTGAATAATTGGCGTATTCCGCGGCGACATCCATCAAAATCATATCCCCGTCCTTACATTGTTTGTTGTTCTCCAAATAGTGAAGCACATTGGCATTGTTCCCCGAAGCGATAATTGGCGGGTAGGCGAACCCTTTCGAACGATTGCGCACGAATTCATGCAACAGCTCTGCCTCGATTTCATATTCCCAGACTCCCGGTTCAACGAATTGCAACAACCGTCGAAATCCTTTTTCGGTGATGTTGCAGGCCGTCTGCATCAACTCAAGCTCCTCGGGTTCCTTGACCCCTCGAATATTCTGAAGAATCGGAAAACTCTTGGCAACCTTATGTGCGGGATATTTTCGCTTGCACTCTAGAATAAAACGATCTTCACGTGTTTGTAATTCCACCGCCTGCCGATAGTGTTCATTCGTGTTGAAGTACACTGTTTCCGCTTCGGTCATCAAATCGAAAAACACCTTGTCAAAGTCCGATAGCCAATAAATCGTTTGTATTCCCGATACTTCGGTCGCTTTTTCCTTGGTCAGCTTTTCCCCTTCCCATACGGCGATATGCGCATTGGTTTCCCTTACGAACAGTACATCCTTATGTTTGGCATCCATAGCATCGGGAAATAGAATCAAAATGGTTTCTTCCTGATCTGCCCCGCTCAGATAAAAAATATCGCGATGCTGCTCAAAAGGCATCGTACTATCGGCACTGATCGGATAAATATCATTGGAGTTGAACACTGCAATACTCTTTGGGGCCATTTGGGCCATAAACTTTTTGCGATTCTTTATAAATAGGGAATTTGGAATCTGATGGTATTTCATAAATGGTAATTTTGAAAAGGAAAAGACCTTAGCGCGTCGAGGCATCCCAATAATTATCGGGACGGAGCAGATTGTCTGACGGCACTCAGGTTCAAATCTCGATTATCGAGTAAATTTAAGGATTACGACTTGGGTGTACGAAGAATTTCTAGAACTTTTTACTCGTTTGAATCTGCATAATATTCTTTACTTTCGGACTTATTAATACAGTGCCAATTTAAAATAATATGCTTTCCTATGAAAAAAATGACCGCTTTGACCCTGTTCATAGTACTACTAATCTCGTGTAACGAAGGTGAAAAAGAAGAAACCCAAGCCGAACTTTTCGCCAGGCTGGATACGGAAATCAAACAAAACTCCAAAGCCTATAGTACGCTGGAAGAAGCGACCAAAACCATTGGCCATCGGCTGACCGGTTCGGAAAATGGCGCGAAGGCCGAAGAATATACCTATAACAAGTTTAAAGAATACGGTTTTGAGGATGTAACATATCAAATTTTCGAGGTAGAGGCATGGGCACGAGGAACTGTTTCACTTGAAGTAAATGGGAGGGATACGAAAGTCGTTACCTTGGGCCACTCGCCGGTCAAAGCCGAGGTTGCAGGGGAAATCGTAGATATGGGGAATGGCTTGGAGGCTGATTATCAGGCCAAGCCAGATGCCGTAAAGGATAAAATTTCGCTCGTTTATATCGGTATCCTCCCAGAAAGCGACGCAGGGCTGAGCAATTTGCACCGTAGCGAAAAAACGGCACTGGCCATTAAATATGGGGCCAAGGGAATAATCATCATCAATCAGGTCGATAATGGGGTGTTATTAACCGGAACGGCCTCGGTGACAGGGGAATTGATTCCCATTCCAGCGGTCTGTATCGGTAAAGAGGATGGAATGGCACTCAAAGCGTCCCTACAAACGGAAACTGCAACCGCCACCATCAAAATGACCAATAAGAGCGACATGATCAAGGCGAGAAATGTCATCGCTACGCTCAAAGGAAGTGAACTACCCGATGAAGAAATCATAATCGGCGGGCATCTCGATTCTTGGGATTTGGCAACAGGCGCCATCGACAACGGTATCGGCTCGTTTGCGGTCTTGGATATTGCACGGGCCTTTAAGGCAAACGAGCTACGACCTAAGAGAACCGTCAAATTCGTGATGTTCATGGGAGAGGAGCAGGGTTTGCTAGGCTCCAAATATCTGGTGGAACAAACGATAGCATCCGGTACAATCGATAACATCAAGTATATGATGAACCTTGATATGTCGGGCAATCCCATCGGTATGAACGCTGGAGGACAACTCGACAATGCCGATTTTTTCACGGAATTAGGGGCAGCGATTCAAGAGCAGGATACGATTTACAAAAACGATTTTTCAAACCGCTCGGGACTGCACAGCGATCATCAGCCCTTCATGCTCGAAGGCGTTCCCATTTTGTCGGTACACAGTAATCTCGACCGCTCCATTTACGGATGCTATCATTCCGATTGCGATGATTTCAATCTGGTCGACAAAAATCATATCACGAATACGGCGCGATTCGGTACGATGATGCTTTACGCTTTGGCCAACGCCGAGAAACTCCCCGCCACGAAGATGGACAGTGAGACCACAAAAGAATTTATGATAAAGAACGATTTAAAGGAAAAACTGATTATCGGGAACGATTGGAAATGGGAGGAATAGCGATCTTCAATTCGGGTTATACCCCAGAGCCCCAAGCTCCTCTTTGGTTTTATGGATGATATTTACATCCAAAGTAATCGGTGTGAGCGGCTGATCAATGGAATCGCGTTCAACTTGAACAATGGCATCAATGACATCCATTCCCTTGATTACCTTTCCAAAGACAGTATAGTCTCCGTCCAGTCGATGCTCGCCCTCCTTATTTTGAATGACGTAGAATTGACAACGGGCCGATAATTTCTGCGGATTCCCATCCCTGCCCGCACCGAGGGCTCCGTATTCATGTAGCAATTCGGAATCGAATTCAGGTTCCAAGAGGTATTCGGGATCGTTAAATCCTTCCGGGGTGTCCGGGCAACCGCCTTGCACTACAAAATCAGGAATGACCCGGTTAAAAGTAAGCGAATCCCAATAACCTTCTCGCGCCAATTGAATAAAACTATTTTTGTGTTTGGGCGTTTTATCACTCAACCAGACCAAAATATCCCCTTTAGGGGTTTTGATTTCCCCGATTTCGAAAGTTTCTTGGGCATTACAGCCCAAAAGGACTAAAACCAACAGCAAGAATAGATAATTTTTCATACGTTACGCTTTGTACCTCCTCAAATATACCCTTTTCCCTCACAAAAAAAAGAGACCCGTTCCGGGCCTCTCTTCCTAAGTGGTGGTCGGTTAATTACTTCTTTGAAATGATATTTTTCAGGGTACCGACAATGGCCATAATGACACCACCGCCAACACCGCCACCTGCAACACTACCCAGAATGGTCGACAGGTCCATTCCTCCAGCCGCCGCTTCTGAAGAGGCATTCACGGCTTCGGTGGTATCGACCCCCGTTGATGCCCCTGCCCCAAGACCGAGCATTCCAATAAGATAGCCGCCTAAACCGCCCCCTAGAATACCGGAGATTGCATTCCCTACAGTACCTAACGAAGCTTTATTGAACAGTTTCCCGGCCGTGATGCCCCCAAGGCCACCCGACACCAGCTGAATGATTAATGGTAAATACTCTTCCATTTTAAAAAGATTTAGTTGTTTGTATGACATAAATTTAACGATATATTTTAATTTTTATCAATTTAAAGTATTGAATATTACGATTTTATCAATCGCGCTTGAATTGAATAGCTACTCTAAAATGGGTTTGTGGCTGGTCAAGGGAATTCCTATCTTCCCAACTCCAATTTAATAGCCGTACGATGAAAAAAATGTTATTTATATTCTCCCTTACCTTTCCCCTTTTCTTTTTCGCACAATTGAATGCTACCGCGGCAACTCAAGTGAAAGCAGCGCTTGAACAGAAGAAAGCGATGCATGAAAATTCCCTGGTTAAGAATATCCCGCTTAAAAATATTGGCCCGACGGTCATGAGCGGTCGCGTGGTAGATGTTGACGTAAATCCTCAAAATCCAACGGAATTCTATGTAGGTTATGCATCAGGTGGCCTATGGTACACCAATAATAATGGCACTTCTTTTACGCCCGTATTGGATAATTCGCAAACGCAGAATGTCGGTGATATCGCTGTAGACTGGTCGAAAGGCACTATATGGGTAGGGACTGGCGAGAACAATGCCTCGCGCTCGTCCTATGCCGGTATTGGCATCTTGAAGTCTACGGATAAAGGGGAAACCTGGCAGCATATGGGGCTTACCGATTCACATCATATCGGACGGATTATCATCAATCCCGAAAATCCGGACGAAGTGGTCGTCGGCGTAACGGGGCATTTGTATACGCCCAACGAGGAACGTGGCATCTTTAAAACGACGGATGGGGGTCAAACATGGCAGAAAACCCTTTTTATAAGCGATTCAGTGGGAATTATCGATGTCGCAACCGCACCCTATAATTTTAATGTGCTCTACGCCGCTTCTTGGCAGAAAGATAGAAAAGCATGGGATTTTCAAGGCAATGGCAACGGCTCGGCTATCTACAAGAGTACCGATGGAGGCACCAGCTGGAACAAAATTTCCACTCCTGAAAGTGGTTTTCCCACAGGGGATGGTGTAGGTCGTATTGGCCTTGCGGTCTTCAACGACCAAACGGTCTATGCAGTGCACGACAGCCAATTCAGACGTGAAAAATCAAAGGAAGATTATAAGAAATCAGACGGACTCACCAAAGATGACTTCAAGTCGATGTCGAAAGATGCTTTCCTAAGACTCGAGGACAAGCAACTGAACGACTATCTTAAAACCAACGGATTTCAAGAAAAGTACAGAGCCGATAACGTGAAACAACTCGTACGCAGCGGTACGGCGCAACCCGCCGATTTGGCGAAATACCTCGAAGATGCCAATTCGATGTTGTTCGACACTCCGGTGGTGGGTGCCGAAGTATATCGTAGCGACGACGGTGGCCTTACATGGAAAAAACAGAACGAAGAGTATATAGACGACCTTTTTTACAGCTACGGTTACTATTTTGCCCAAATTCGGGTCGATCCGTCAAATATCGATAGGATCTACCTTGCGGGAGTTCCTATCATCAAATCTAACGATGCTGGAAAAACCTTCTCCAATATTAATGGCGAAAATGTACATGCCGATCATCATGCCCTATGGATCAATCCGAAAATGCCAGGGCATCTCATCAATGGAAACGACGGGGGCATCAATATATCGTACGACGATGGGAAAAATTGGATCAAGAATAACTCCCCGCAAGTGGGGCAATTCTACGCTATCAACGTAGACAATCAAGAACCCTATCATGTATACGGCGGTTTGCAGGACAACGGCGTATGGGCCGGGCCGCATAACTCTGAGGAAGATAGTGGTTGGCACCAGTCTGGAGACTATCCTTGGAAAAGGTTGATGGGCGGCGACGGCATGCAAGTTCAGATTGACAGTCGTAACCACAATATCGTTTACACCGGCTTTCAATTTGGGAACTATTTTCGGATAAACAAGGAAAACAAGGCGCGTAAGGCCATTCAGCCCAAGCATGAATTGGGTGAAACGCCCTATCGCTTTAATTGGCAGACACCGATTCTACTCTCGCCCCACAATCAGGATATCCTGTATTTGGGTGGAAATAAATTGCACCGATCAATGAACCAAGGCGAAGATTGGGAGACGATTTCTGATGATCTTACCCAAGGTGGAAAACCGGGGAATGTTGCCTACGGCACCTTAACGACCCTATCCGAATCCCCTTTTCAATTCGGATTGCTCTATACGGGAAGTGACGACGGTTTGGTAAAAGTCACGCAGAACGCGGGCGGAAGCTGGAATACCATTTCAAACTCCTTACCTCAAAATTTGTGGGTAAGTCGCGTTGCAGCTTCCAAACACAAGAAAGAACGTGTGTATGCGACGCTGAATGGGTATCGCAACGATGATTTTACACCCTATGTATATGTAAGCGAAGATTACGGCACTACTTGGAAACCCATTTCCGATGGGCTTCCCGCATCACCCGTTAATGTCATTGATGAAGACCCCGAAAATGAAAACCTGCTTTTTCTGGGAACCGATAACGGACTCTATGTTTCCTTTGACCGCGGCGATTCTTGGGAAGTCTTTCAAAACGGAATGCCCAATGTAGCCGTTCACGATTTGGTGATTCAACCAGAGGCCAAGCACCTCTTAGTGGGTACCCACGGGCGCAGTATCTACAAGGCCGATATTTCACATCTCCAAAGCCTGACCTCGGATATATTAAGCAAAGAACTACACGTATTCCAACCCGAAAATATGAAGCATTCGGAGCGTTGGGGTAATTCTTGGAGCTCATGGGGAAAGCCGCAGACCCCAGGGTTAGATATTGTTTTATACAGTTCGACGCCAACTAACTTTAAAGCAAAAATCTATACAGTGGATGGCATTATCGTTAGCGAAACGGAAATACAGGGCGACAAGGGCCTCAATATCCTATCGTATGACATGGCATTTTCAAAATTAGGGAAAGCGGCCTATTTGAAAAAGAAAAAAGTCGAGTTGAAGGAAGCTAAAAATGGAAAGACCTATCTGCCAAAGGGTAAGTATGTAGTTGAAATCGATGGGGATGGAACCGAGGAGGAAGTCGAGTTTGAAATTGAATAAATGTTCCTAAGAATAGAGAAGCTTCCGGAAAAATTAATGGTCGGTAAATCCGTTCGTATGTCCTTGATTGAAAATAAGACCGCGGAGGTATGGCTCTATTTTATGCGTAACCGGTCAAGACTTAACAATACTGTGGGTAGCGATCTGTATTCGATTCAAGTGTATGATCAACTGAATTATTTTGAACACTTCAATCCGCATACTAAATTCTTAAAGTGGGCGGCTATAGAAGTTGAAAGCATAGGTAATATACCGGATGATTTTAAGGCCTTCACCCTAGACCCTGGGCTGTATGCCGTTTTTTTACATAAAGGCCTCGCGAGTGAATTTCAGAAAACGGTTCAATACATTTTTGGCCAGTGGTTGCCCCAATCTTCTTACGAATTAGACGACCGACCACACTTTGAGCTTTTGGGTGGGAAATACAAAAACAATGACCCCAACTCCGAGGAGGAGGTTTGGATACCGATAAGAGACCTAAATAGAACAGCTAAAATTTGAATCGATGAAAAAAGTTACCCTTCTACTTTTAATTGGCTTGATGACCTTCGCCGCCCTTCCCTCTTGTTCCCAAACAGAAAACACTACCATTCAAGTTTTGATTCTCGATGGGCAGAACAATCATGTGCAATGGCCGAAAATTACCTTCATGCTCAAGGAGTATCTCGAGGAAACCGGGTTATTTTCGGTGGAGGTAGCTCGTTCGGCCTATACTTGGAAAGGGGAGCAATTCCTTGACGAATTTCCCATCGAAGGAATGGAACAGACCGAAGCCTTGGAAAAACCCAAAACAGACCCGAGTTATAGTCCCGATTTCTCGAAATACGACGTGGTCATCTCCAATTTTGGGTGGAATGCGGCTGATTGGCCCGAGAAAACCCAAAACGCCTTTGAAGCATACATCGAAAATGGTGGCGGATTGGTCGTTTTTCATGCTGCCGATAATTCCTTTCCCAACTGGGAAGCGTACAATAAGATGATCGGACTCGGCGGTTGGGGCGACCGTACCGAAAAAGACGGCCCTTATGTGTACTACAATGATTCAGGCGAGGAAATCAGGGACGAAACTCCGGGAAAAGCGGGCGCCCATGGCCCCCAGAGCGAATACCAAATCAGAATCAGGAATAGTGAGCACCCCATCACCAAAGGCATGCCCGAAATTTGGATGCATACCAAGGATGAATTGTACAATAGCCTTCGAGGCCCGGCCGAAAATATGGAGATTTTGGCCACGGCTTATGCCGACCCGAACAACAAGGGTACCGGTCGTCATGAACCTGCTTTAATGGTCTTGAACTATGGCAAAGGGCGTATTTTCCACAATATTATGGGACATATCGACTATTCGGTGAACTGTGTCGGCTTTATCACGACCATGCTTCGCGGTACCGAGTGGGCAGCGACAGGGATGGTAACCCAAGAGATTCCCGAAGATTTTCCGTCTGCAGAGCAATCCAGGTCGAGAGAAATCCTAAAAGAGTAATGGAACTATCGTTAAGTATACCCGCCTTATTGTTTCCTGCAATATCATTGACCATGTTGGCCTACAATGCCCGCTATTTAGCCATTGCGGCACTGATTCGTCAGTTGCATGGGAAATTTCAGGAAACCGAATCGAAGTCGGTGGCGTTGCAGGTGCGTAAACTTCGAAAGCGGTTGACTATTATCAAGAATATGCAAGCAACAGCCATCATCAGCTTTTTGCTGGCCGTTATCACCATGGCGCTCATTTACTTTGCATTGACCACTCTGGCCAATATTATTTTTGGTATCAGCCTCTTTGCGCTTATGGTTTCGCTGGTATTGAGCTTGATCGAAGTGCAACTTTCTACCAAGGCACTATCGATACAATTAAAGGATATGGAGTAGGTGTAAATGGGGGCACACTGTTTTCAGTGAGCGATATTCCCATTAAACCGTGTCAAAATGATTATCGCTCATTTCTAAATTTGTATTTCGTGAAATTGGTCGTACTACAGCGTCTGATTTTGCGTTAGTTGCTTACACCTAATACCCTAAAACCTATGTTGCAAGACGCTATAAGAGCTAAAGACTTTGAAAAAGCCAAGGAAATCATAACCTCAACAAACAATCCGTTCGAGGGAATGCAGGAGTATCACATCACTGGAATCTACGACACCCTTGTCAGGGAAAAGGCCTTTGAGGTCATCGATGCACTCATCGAAAAGGGTACCATTGAGCTCGATATCTACGAATACGATAGTTTTAATAAAACGATTTTCATGAGCATCATCAAAAATTTGGATGTTACTGAGGAATCAATCTCATTTTTAAAAGATTTTATTTCCAGAACACAAAGCTTGAACGATGAGTTGGAAGGAAAATCCCTCCTAAGCCTAGCCATTGAAAACGAAGTAGCGATCGCTTTTGTTAAAACCTTGGTCGAAAGCGGTTGTGCTATCGACATCATTGACCGTTCCGAAGGAAATCTCATCCATCAAATCGTCAAGAAGTACACAAGAACGTACGATAAAGGTTTGGCTTATCTTGATTTTCTTTATGAGCAAGGTCTTGACATCGATAAACCAAATGTAGTTCAGGAAACGCCGCTTCATATTGCCGTAAAAGAGCATCGTAATCCGTATATCAAATGGTTACTGGAAAACGGTGCGGATCCCAACCTACAAAATAAAGACGGTGAATCTCCATTTTTCCTGGCAGTAAGCCAAGGTGGAACCACTGAAAAATATGAGCTAATGAGAGAATTCGGAACTCCTGATTTTGACCAAGTCAATGTTCGGGGCGCAACGGTCTTTGGGGCTTCCGATTTAAATCATCTCAAGTTGCTTCTGGAAGATGGTGCCGACCTTTATCAATCCAGTACAGATACCTACGGCAATGAATTTACGAAAATGGATGATCTGGCCCGTGCGACCACGGAACATCTTCAGGCCGCCATAGACTCCGGACAGCTGGATGTAAACCGTAAAGACGATGACGGCAACACTATTTTGCATAAAATATGTGCGAGAGAAACGCTGCATGAAGAAAAAAGGGCCAAAGAAGTATACCGCATGGTAAAACTGATGTTGGGTGCCGGGGCGGATGCAAATACGACCAACGATGCCGACGAGACCCCAATAATGATTGCCGCAAAGGACAATCTGAAAACCAAAACCGTAGAAATTCTATTGAGCCACAAATAACCTCTTAAAAGCTACCAACTATGTCCATGTCATTTATAAAAGCCTGTGAGGGCGGTAAACGAAAAATAGCCGAAATACTACTCAAGAATAAAGAAGTAGATGTCTCCTATACCGATGAAAAAGGGCGAACAGCGCTTCATTACGCCGCCCATCGAGGGTATTTGGATATCTGTAAAATATTGATCGATGAAGGTGCCGAGCTGGATTATGAAGATCATGCAGGCGAAACCCCTTTCTACTTTTCCTGCCTTCAAAAACAGAAACAAACGGCATTATACCTTTTGGAGCAGGGGGCAAAGACCGGGATAAAGGATTACCAGGGCAACAGTTTGCTGCATCTTTTGTCTAAAAACGGACAAGTAGAGATCATGACCAAGCTACTCGAGCAAGGTATGGAAGTGGATATCGAAAACAATGAGGCCGAAACCCCACTTTTGTGCGCCGCCGCAAACAGAAACCGAAAAGTCGTAGAATTGCTGTTGGAGAACGGGGCCGATATCGCCACCACCGATAAACAAGGAAACACACCCTTGCTACTGGCGGTAAAATCCAAAACACTCCCAATGGTCGAGTTACTGCTTGAAAAAGGAGCCGATGTCAATTATGTAAACCATGCCGAAGAGAGTCCGTTATTGATTGCCTGTTATTCCGGTAATCGGATGTTGATCAAATTATTGGCCGAAAAAGGAGCCGACATGCTGGTTTCGGGTAAGAACGGCCTGTCGCCTATTTGGTATGCCTGCTCGGCCAATCAAAAGGAAATCGTGAAATTATTTTTAGACCATGGCGTTGATGTCAACTATGGTAAGCCAATGGGAGGCAACGAAAGCAGTATGAGCTCCTATTTGGATTGGGTCGAGTCTGCAAACGATATTTCGGTTACTGCAGGTTATTCGCTGAAAATATCGAATACGCTGGGCGGCGAAAGCCTACTTCATGTTGCCACCAAAAGTGGACACTTAAGCATGGTAAAGTTGTTGCTCGAGAGAGGGGCCGACATCAACGTACAGGATGAAAGCGGTAACACCCCTTTGCATTACGCTTCGGCGAATGGTAAAAAGGATGTAGTAAACTATCTACTGGAAAAGGGAGCCGACGTGACCATAGTCAACACAAAAGAACAATTGGCCATCGATTATTCGAATATCAAAGGATTTAATGAGATTACGGAACTGATTTTGTCAACCAAGGGAGCCAAACCCCCGTCCGCGGCTCCAAAAACGACAGCCGGACCATCCATAGAAAAAACGGAAGCGCCGATGGTGGATAAAAAGAAGGCCTTACTTGACCTAAAGGACTTATTGGATGTTGGCGTGCTCACCCAAGAAGAATTCAACAGCGAAAAAGCGAAGATTCTAAAAGGATGAAACTAATTCTGGCCATGCTGCTAGTGGTACAACTGGCCTATTCACAAGAAATAAGAATGGATAAAGAGACGTACTTAAAAACATTTACCGAAGAGGATGCCGTTGGCTGGTTGCGAATAGATGCTGCCTTAGAGAAGGTATATCCCGAATTGGAACCCAGACATTATGGGCCTTTGTGTGGAATTCATTACGCTGTCGGAGGTTCCGACCCTATTGATGGGGTCAGTATCTATGATAACGAAAATCAGGAATTTCATCGCCATATCATAAGTTACGGGATGTCTGAACTGTATTACGATCCAGAAAAGGCGGGTGGAGAATTCAGCGCATGGGGTTTTGAGTTTACCTTTCGTATCAAACCTTTCGAAGGTGACGAGAATGACCCCTTGTGGGCAGTTCAAATCATGAACAACCTGGCGCGTTACGTGTTTAAAAGTGGCAGATGGTTTGAGGAAAACCAATTCATTCCGGCGAACGGGCCCATTCGTTTGGATACCGATACCGATATTGTTGGCCTTGTTTTTACCTTAGACCCGGAACTGGGTAAAATAATGACCCCTCATGGCGAGGTCACTTTTATTCAAATGGTCGGTATTACTTCTAAAGAATTGGAAAAGCTACAAGAAAGCCCTAGTCAAGAAGCCGTAAAGGCACTTTTGGATGAAATGCGCACAGAAAACCCGCTCCTCATAACCGATTTGACCCGTAGATAGTGCAAACGATTTACTTCACTTTCTAAAAATGCAATTACAACCAATACCGACCTGAGAGTCGGTTAAACGTTTTCATAGAAGAGTAGAAAATTGGAGAGCGTCGTTGTCATGCCGGTAAGTGTCGTTGAAACACCCATATTCGTTGCGCTGATCGACCAAAAATACCCGATACAGACCAAGTAGTTGGTTTAATTTTTGATTCATGTCATTTTCTTTAGTACTGATGGGGTCATTACAAGTACGAATGAACACGAAAAAGGCCTTCAGAATTCTAGGCAATACTCAAAACGATTTCCAGGGGGCATTAGGTTATGGAGTATTTTATAGCTAAAAGTACATTTGACGTCGTTTTTACCTTCTTGGTCCGAAATCTGTGAACATATTTATTCTGGATAGCCAATATGAAAAAGAGCATCACCCTGATTAACAACGGCCTGATGATTGACGCAGCAAACCAAGCCGTCAAACGGTGCTTTAATCGGTTTTTCATGTTTGGCAAAAGTATCGGTGACGATGCCCATTTCCTGCCCCTCCTTAAACTCGCTACCATTGGTAATTTTGGGTATGAACATCCCCGCCGTAGGAGCCCGCAACCACTTGCGACCTGTTAAATAAACGGTTTTGTTCCGCTCAACATAGGCAGGCTCGATTTTCGAGATCATTCTGAAGTGCTTCAGCACATTCAATATCCCTTGCATCCCTTCCAGTATGGAATAATCATCAAAACGCATGCTCTCGCCTGCCTCAAAGACAACCGTTGGTTTTCCTAGACGAAAAGCGGCGTCTCGAAAAGAGCCCGCTATGAGGTTAGAGGAGAACGAAATGGGGGCATTAAAAACTTTGGCCAACGATACGCTCATTTGGTCTTCTTCGGTATATCGTATTTGGGGGAAATTATGACGTTGTCCTCCACCCGTATGCAAGTCGATGCCAAAATCAATTTGATTTAGGATTTCCGTTACATAATGATAGGCAATGCGATTCGCCATAGAACCTGTTTTAGAGCCTGGAAAACTGCGGTTGACGTCTTTTCCGTCCGGCACATCCCTAGAAAAGTGGATAAATCCGAAAATATTGAGCACTGGCACGGCGATTACCGCTCCACATTCAATGTTGAACCGTTTTTCAGCCAACATACGCCTAACGATTTCGATGCCGTTGATTTCATCGCCGTGCAAGCCTGCCTGTACCAAAATCGTCGGGCCTGGTTTTTTGGCGTTGAAAACATATACCGGAATATCGATCAAGGTTCCCGTCGGCAAACGGTCGATATTGATGTTCAGTAGCTTGTTCTCTCCTGGTTTTACAGCTTCCCCGCTAATCGTGATTGTTCTATTTTCCATGTATTATCTCCTTCGTTTTCGCCCATTTCGTTCAACGTATAAAATGATTTCCTTGGCGATGTTCACACCAGTAGCGCTTTCGATACCTTGTAGCCCGGGCGAGGCGTTTACTTCGATCAATAAAGGCCCTTTCTTGGAACGGATCAAATCTACCCCCGCAACACCCAGACCAATGTGTTTCGTAGCATTCAGGGCAATAAATTCCTCTTTTGGGGAAAGTTGTACGGTTCCGGTAGTACCTCCCCGATGCACATTCGAACGAAATTCTCCGGCCTCACTCGTACGTTTCATACTAGCGACGATTTTATTGCCAACGACCAAAATACGAATGTCTTCCCCATTGCTTTCTTCGATATATTTCTGCATGAGGATACTCGTATCCATTTTGTAAAAGGTGTCGATGATCGATTTTGCCGATTTCTTGGTTTCCGCTAAAATAACTCCGAGACCTTGGGTACCTTCTTGCAGTTTGATAATGACCGGGGTTCCACCGAGAATCTCTATCTGCTCTTTAATGTTATCCGGATTGATTGAAAATAAGGTTTCAGGAATGGGAATGCCCTTTCTGGCCATAATCTGAAGGGTTCTTACCTTGTTGCGTGCCCTTAAAATACTTAAGGAACGAGCGGTACTGAACGTCCCGTTCATCTCAAATTGCTTTACGATGGCCGCACCATGCCTAGATACTTTCGCACCGATCCTGGGAATGATCGCGTCAAATTCATTGGTGATTTCTTCTTCTCCCAAATAAATAAACGGTTTGCCCGCTCCCAATTTCACCGAGCATCTTGTGTGGTCGACCTGCTCTATATAGTGCCCAAGTTTTTCGGCCTCTTCCGCTATTCTCTTTGTGGAATAGACGTTCATACTGACGGAAAGCAAGGCGATATTCATGGTCGGTGTTCGCTTGAGTTTGGATTTGGTATGTAATATCGTTCAAAATTCGCAATATGCAATTCCAAAATAGAAAAGCTATCCATTTTTAGCGCCTGTTTTGAACTATCGCATTGATTTTCGTTAGCCTCCCTAATGTTCAGCAGTTCATACTACAATGAACCAAAGGCACATTGCGACCTCAACAGCGCTGGGCGAACAGGATAATCTGAATTGGATTCTTGCTTTTTCAAGATATACAGGAAACACTTACATTCATACATCCTACAAGGCAGTTAATACACAATTAATTGATAATCAATATTTTATAATTATACTGCACAAGTAAAATCAGTTACATTTCTTTTATACTTTGTTACATATGGGACATGTTACCGATGTGCTTCGGTCTAGTTTTGAGGATTGATAAAAATAAAGCGTATTCCTGTCTGAAGTAGGGCAAGAAAAAGCAGATAACTATTTTCAAACTGTAACCAAGTGAACATCGAGCCTTTCGGAAATGTATGATATACTTCCCTGTAACCAAGTATAAACGCCACTCGAATGCAGCTAACCACTATAACTATGCGGACTATTCTTATAAAGGTCTATTGTCTTTTAGCCCCATTGGCTTCGATGATTGCCCAGGAGAATGGGAAAATGACGTTTTCGAAAATAGAAAACGGCTTGTTCAACTCTTGGATATCCTGCATAGAACAGGACGAAAATGGGTTTATTTGGGTAGGCACCCAAGACGGACTACATCGCTACGATGGCCATACTTTTGAGGTCTTTAGGAATTCTGCCAAAAACATCCCGTCATTAGGAGGAACTTGGATACGTACCATAACCATAGATTCCAAAAAAAATTATTGGATCGGCACCTACGGGGGCGGGCTCATTAAATTTTCACCGGAAAATACATCGTTTAAGAATTTTGCCCAAGATAATCCCGAAGACTTCCCGGCAAGGGTAATACACCAAACAATGCTCATTGGTAAACACGCTATTCTAAGCGCTACCGACAAAGGATTCCAACTTCACAATTCGGAAACGGACACTGTTTCCAATTTTGGATTCGGAAAAAATAGCTCGGAAATGGCCCTGGCCGAGGGCGAGCTATTCATAAGCGAAGAAGAGCGGTTATTCAAATACGATATTCCAACACGAGAAAAGAAATTGGCCTATTCGTTCGAATCACCCATCAAAATACTGAAATACATACCCGGTCATGGACTTCTAGTCGGGTTAGCAGGAAAAATGCTGCTCTTTGAACAAGGAAAACCAACAAGAGAGAACCTTCTTGAAAATGCTATTGTCTCTTTAGCACCGGATAAAAAAGGGAACTATATCGCGGCTACCGCAAATTCTCTGTTCAGGTTCGATCCAGAATCGTTCGATCTTACCCCTATCGATACCGATTTCAATTTTGAAAAACACAATATTATAACCATTTATTTAGATCGGCAGAACAACTTATGGCTTGGTACTGACAAGGGGCTTTATAAGGAACGGAAATACAACAAAGCATTTATCGGAACGGGTGTTGATGTGCATGCCCGACGAATCGTAAAGCATGAAAACTCTTTATATTTTGGCGGAAATCAGGGTTTGTTCAGAGCAGTGAACGGCGCTACTTCGAAGCAGTTGTCCGGCTCCAAAACTACCGCCCTATATGGGGAGGGTAACCAACTATTTGCGAGTGGGGACCAATCCTTGGTGTACACCTATACCAACGATATTCTACATTCAACCATTGAAAATTTCAGCCAAAAAGAGGGCATGACCACCTATGGTCTCGCCAAAGATGGCAGACAAAGACTATGGGTGGGCTCTTGGGAAGGGCTTTATATTTTTGATGCACAACATAGGTTGTTAAAATCGATTCCTTTAAAAACCGATAGTAGTGGTCGCGATTCAAAAATTATAAAGATCCATCTCGATGCTAAAGACCGTTTGTGGATCATTACCGCTGCTTATGGTGTCTACATGATTGAAGGGGCTTCGGATATGGACTTGGATTCGGTCGCTTCAAGAATCGTCAATTTTCGGGCCAAGAAAGGGGTCGCGAATACCCTAACCTCCGATGTAGTATTAACACTGGAAGAAGATCAGGAAGGTCAGCTTTGGTTTGGCACGGGACTAGGTGTAGTGCGCTATCTCGAAGAAACCGGGGACTTTTCTCGCCTACGCTACCAAAATGATTTGTTTGACAAAAAGGTAATGGCCCTCCGTAAGGACGGCAATCGCAACCTTTGGATCTCTACGATCAATGATGGTCTGTACGTTTACGATGAAAAGGAAGGGAACATTCACCACTATACCGAAAACGACGGTCTTATTTCGAATGCGTTTCTCTTTGGTTCGGGATTTTATGATGCAGCAACCGATTTCATGTATTTTGGAACGGATGAAGGGGTACAAAAAATAGATCTATCCCGCTATTACACGCCTAGAAAGGATATCGTACCCCTAATTACGGACATTCAGGTGAGTAACCGGGAAGGCAAGACGATTTTCGCGCCCATGCAGGCCCCCTATTTACAGGAAATCGTACTCGAGCCCTCCCAAAATGATTTCTCCACTCGGTTTTCTGCCATGGATTTCGAGGCACCCGAGAAAATCTGTTATGCTTATTCCTTGGATGACGCACCTTGGAAAATGACCGATCTGCAGACCGCTTATTTTAGCAATGTGCCCTACGGAAGGCATGAGTTAAAATTCAAAGCGTTGCAGGATGGAATTTCCACAAATGAACATCCCGAAACTCTTCGTATAGATGTCCGACCCCCTTGGTATCTTAGTCGTACGGCTAAAGTCATGTACCTTTTTCTATTATTGTTCGCGGCCTGGGGAGTCTACCAATACTTGAAATGGCGGTGGAGAATGCGCTATAACTTGAAACTGAAGGAAGAGGAGGCTGTCAGGCTAAAGCAATTGAACGACCACAAATCTAAATTATATACCAATATCGCCCATGAGTTTAAAACCCCGTTAACCCTTATTGCCGGGCCTATTGACAGTAAACTTCGTGACGGAAACATATCGGACCGAGATCGCACTAGTCTCTCCATTGTACACCGAAACGCAAACCGGTTGACCACCTTGGTAGATCAATTACTCGAACTTGCGAGTTTGGAAAGTGGGGTCCTGAGTTTAAATATTGCCTCCGGTAATCTAGGCCTCTTTCTAAAAATCCTCTCAAAGTCCTTTGCATACCAAGCGCAATTAAAACGAGTTTCATACGATATTGAGGTAGAGGTAGTCAATGAAGTTTGGTACGATGAGGATATCATTGAAAAAATAGTGACCAATTTGCTTTCCAACGCCTTAAAGTACGTGCCTGAACAAGGCAAATGCTGGTTTAAAGTAGCAAAAAATCAAGATTTTATTGAAATAAGTGTAAAAAATACGGTCCGAGACAGTGCTGCTCTACGGCTCGATAAATTGTTCACGCGGTTTTATCAAGACAATTCCTTTTCCGAAGGTATTGGCGTGGGTCTCGCATTGGTAAAAGAATTGGTGACCTTATACGGGGGGTCTGTGGACGTTGCACTTGAGGATGGTGAAGTTATTCGGTTCCTTGTGCGACTTCCATACCTTAGGGATGCCTTTAAGACAGCTAATCTCGCAAATAATGGAGCTCATACCAATTGTGGGAATCTTGAAGAGCAAATCGAACCAAAAATTCAAAGCGCCACTTCGATAAATGGGGAACTTCCGTCACTACTACTTGTTGAGGACCATGCCGAGATACGTACATTCGTTAAGCAAGCACTACAGCAGCAGTACCGAATCTTGGAGGCGGATAATGGTTTATCAGGCCTGGAAATCGCCTTGTCAAAGGTTCCGGATATTATCCTATCGGATATTCAGATGCCCCATTGTAGCGGTATCGAACTATGCAATGCCTTGAAAGCGGACGAAAAAACCAGCCACATTCCCATCATACTGCTTACGGGAAGTGGTGGTGAAGAAAGTGAATTAAAAGGTCTAAACTCCGGAGCTGACGATTTCGTCACCAAACCCTTTAAAGTACGGGTTTTGGAAAGGCGTGTATCCAACTTAATCCATCAGCGAAAAAAACTGCGCGATCGTTACAGCAAAGAGCTCATTTTAAAACCAAAGGACATCGTTGTCTCCTCAACGGATGAAACCTTTCTAAATAAGGTCCAAGAAATATTGGATCAACATCTATACAATCCATCATTTAACGCGGAAACCTTTAGTAAAAAGGCTTTAATGAGTAGAATGCAGCTACACAGAAAGCTATTGGCCTTTACAGGACTTTCTACATCCGCATTTATCCGTTCCCAGCGATTAAAGCAGGCTATAAAACTTTTGGAAACCTCCGATATGAATATCAATGAGGTAGCTTATGCCACTGGTTTCAACACCCCGACCTACTTTATGAAATGTTTTAAGGAAACATTCAAAAAAACACCTTCCGAATACTTGTTATCCCTTCAGGATTAGCACTTTACACTCCGTTACATATCAATAGCAGTTTGTTACATATCAGCAGTTGCAGGTAAAAGTCTACCCTTACTTTTGTATAAGTTGCCCGTCAGGAAAAACAATACCCCTTTACTAGTTTGCCTGAAAAACTATTGGCACTACTTCCTCCCAATACCAAAAAACAGCTCTTTTTGAGGTACTAACCCTTCCCTTGTCGAAGATACGGGCGAACCGTTTTTCAAATAGTAAAAGTTTCTCCCACATATTAACCTTTAATACGAATATTATGAAAATCATTAGAAAACAAATAGTGCTAAGAGTGCTATTCTTTTGTTCGATAGCATTGGTCGGCAACGGTTGTTCCGAACTGTTACCGGAAATCTACGGCAACCCAGATGGGCAATGCGAGAGTATTTGTGACAATAGTCAGGGCATACTGATCATCGGTTGCGACAATAGGGTGGTCAAACCGGATGATATCGATAGCACCGAAGAACAACCATGGAGTTTTATCGGGCGTTTTGACGGTGTCACCTGCACCGGAACCTTAATCGAAGACCGGTATGTATTGACTGCGGCACACTGCCTTCAAAATTGGGGAGATAGTCCGCTCGGCTTTGCCCTTGGGCAAACGGCGAACCATGTGAGTCAACGTCCCTTTGGAACAAACGGGGCACGCCGGATCTTCGTTCCGCATGCCTATCAGGATAGTAACGATGAACTCGATCAGGCCTACGATTTTGCGATTGTAGAGCTTTGGGAGCCTGTAGCAGGTGCTACACCTGCGGAATGGGGCCACGTAGATTGGGATATCCTTCAATTTAAGCCCGTATTCACGGCAGGGTACCCGGGCACACCACCAGATGGAGGGGTTTTGGGAAGGGCATGGATCACCGAAGGGGACTATCTGGACAATCAGCCTTTTGGATGGATCAATGGTGGGGAATCCGGTCTACTCTACACCGATCTTGACGGCACTGGGGGCCAAAGCGGCTCTCCAGCCTATTCATTACTGACACCGTCACAGCACTCCGGAGAAGGGGTAATCAGAAAGGTAAACGGCGTATTTATCGGCAGTCCCGAAGCGGCCTGCGAAGAAGGGCAGAATTGGGTAGCGCGCTTGACGCCAAGAGTGGTTGAGCACATAGAGAACGCCATGCAATACCCGAGTGTGGCCGATATCTTTTTCTGGGAAGTAATCGAACTACCCTTTAGCGAAACAACTGATCAAGGCGAAGAATGGCCTTAAATAAAACCCTCCTTCAAATTAAATGAATGATAATCCTTTAAAGCAACAATTATGAAAACAAAAATGAAATTTATTCGAAGATTTTTTAGTGTAGTATGTATTGCTAGCCTACTTCTGGCTTGCGAAAAAGATGTGGTCGAGGGCCCTGTTGGGCCACAAGGACCACAGGGAGAACAGGGTGAGCCTGGACCTCAAGGCGCCGATGGCGTGGACGGCGAAGCACAAGGTGTACCTGGGCCCCAAGGGGAGCAAGGACCCCCAGGAACAGACGGTGTAGATGGGGCCGACGGGCAGGATGGGGAACAAGGCGAACCTGGCACTGCAAACGTGATATATTCCGATTGGATTCCATCTGAATTTCCAGACCCAATCAACGATACATTTGATCAATGGGAGATATTCGCCCCTGAACTGACCCAAGAAATTCATGATACCGGAGTAATCTTGGTCTACGCCCGTATCGGGACTCTAATCCATCAACTACCCGATTCATTTTTTACGGGTGTTCAAGAGCACTGGAATTTTAGACTCTTGGACATTAATGATGACCTTATCGCCATTCGTGTACATTCCATAAATGGAAGTAATATCGGAACACCCTATTTGAACGGGGATTTCAGGTATGTCATCATTCCAGGTGGCATATCGGCAAGTGCAAAATCTTCCCTTGACTACACCAAAATGAGTTATGAGGAAATAGCCGAACGGTTTAATATTCCCGACTAGATAAACAGTTCGTACGAGTAAACACGAAAAAGAAGTATTCCCCAAGAAAAATATCCTTAAAACAAGAATTATGAAAACATATGCAATTTTCAAAATAGTTGGCCTTTCACTAATAACATGCTTCGCCTTGGCCTGCGAAAAAGATGGGGTAGAAGGCCCTGTTGGCCCGCAAGGGCCGCAGGGTGAACAGGGTGTCGCCGGACCGCAGGGCGAACCTGGAGAGGATGGGGAAGATGGGGAACCAGGGGCTGCCAACGTCACCTACTCCGATTGGATTCCTTCCGGGTTTGCGGAGAATATTGAATCAGGTACAGCCACATTCGCTATAGATGCCCCATTGCTAACCGATGAAATACGTAACGACGGGATTATCCTGATGTACGCCCGAAATGACGAAAGCAATACGATATACGGCATTCCGATAACGTTGGGTGTTTTTCAGGAAAGTTATTTTTTTAGAACACCACAGGCCGGGGAACTCGTCCTACGGATTCACTCCCTTGACGGAAGTAATATCGGTTCCACCTTTTTTGATGTCTACAGGTATGTTTTAATACCTAGAGGGACTACTACCGGTAAATCGGCTGTTGCGGAGGATTATTCCGAAATGAGCTACGATGAGATTGCGGAACGCTTTCAAATTCCCGAATAGTTACACGCACGCCCAGATGTTTATTCCACTGTAGATGCGTACCTCCACCATCAGTTTTATGGAATACTATTTATGAAAACAAAAAACTTGAAATAATGAAATTGATAATAAAATTCTATTTTTTGATATTACTGCTTTCGTTTGCTTCCTGCAATAAGGAAACCATCGATGCCCAAGATGATGTCGATATTGGTAAAGCTGCTCTAAAATTCGATTTTGGAATCGAAAAAAAAACCTTAACAGCAAAAGAATGGACCAAAAGAGCCTCCCTAGACCCAAGATATGAACATACTTCCCTGGTATTCGACAACAAGATGTGGATAATCGGGGGGAGAGGCGATTCGGAAACCCCTAAAAACGATGTACGCTATAGTTACAATGGCATCAACTGGTACGATGCAACCCCAAATGCCGATTTCCCGGCGCGATTTGGTCATGCTTCCGCTGTTTTTCAAGGGAAAATGTGGGTTGTTGGTGGTAAAAGTTATGACCCAGACGACCATGATGAACAGTGGGATCCGGAACACGACCATGAAACCCAGGACGATGAATATTCGGAACGCAACGATGTATGGTCTTCTTCCGACGGGGTGAGCTGGGAACTGGTCACCTCAAATGCGGATTTTGAACCCAGAAACGGACATACCCTTACCGTATATGCAGGATCGCTCTGGCTTATTGGCGGTACCAGTAATGATCAATCCTATGCGATTTGTTGCGGATATAGGGATGTGTGGAAAAGCGACGATGGCGCTGACTGGGAAAAAGTAACCGACAAGGCGCCCTTCAACCTAAGATCGTCGCACACCACATTGGCCGTCGGCAAAACGTTGATCCTCATCGGAGGAGATCTGAAAAACGGGTATGGGGAAATCTGGTACAGCGAGGATGGATATTCGTGGCATAAGGCGCTTGAAAACCCTCCTTTTGGCGATAGGGCAGGCCATAGCTTGGTATCTGACGGTGAACTGTTATGGCTCATTGGGGGACGTTCGACACAAAATCCACCTCATGGGTTGGAAAATGATGTTTGGTATAGTAAAAATGGGCTTGATTGGTCTGAGGCGGCCACCACAGAAGAATTTCCCGAGCGAATCGATCATACCGCGCTCTTTTTTAAAAACCGGTTTTGGGTAATAAACGGAAGGGGTGTACCAAAAAAGGGTCAGGTCGGCTACACACTACTTTCCGACATCTGGTCTTTGGAAGAACCTGGATGTTGTGAAATAGATGACATTACCTTGGGAATCGGTTCAGACTAGTATTCATAGGTACTCCATTAGGGTTGGTCGTATCAAAGAGGGTCTCTAAAAAGTATACCCTAGACGTCATTACGAGCAAGGCGAAGTAATCTGGCTGTTAATACCAAGGAGTTACAGATTGCTTCGTGCCTCGCAAAGACGGCTGAAAGTACTTTTTAGGCACCCTCTTTTGTTTAAGTATTTCGGTTCAAATTGCCTATTCTTCATTAATAATTTCAACAGCACATCCATCTAGCTTATAATCCTTCTAAATACGGGGCTAAAGTTTGTTAAAGCCGAGCCTATGCCCTAATTTTGTAGACAGTCTTTAAACTAATTCTACCTAGATAATGAGCGGATTGATAAAATCTTCGATTGCCCGAAAAGTCGTTATGGCGCTTTCGGGACTCTTCCTAGTCTTTTTCCTTGGGCAACACTTCGTCATCAACATCACTTCGGTAATCGCGCCGGACACCTTTAATTCCTGGTCGCATTTTATGGGGTACAACCCAATAGTGCAATATGTTTTACAGCCTATTTTGATTGCAGGTGTCATCGTTCACTTTGTGATGGGATTTGTATTGGAACTTCAAAACCGAAGTGCCCGTGGGATAAAGTACGCCAGTTACAAAGGTAGCGCCAACGCCTCTTGGATATCCCGAAACATGATCATTTCAGGACTTGTGGTTTTGGCTTTTATAGGGCTGCACATGTACGATTTTTGGGTACATGAGATGGCCTACAAATATTTGGAAAGTAATCCAGAGGATCCAACGCGCTATTATGCCGAGACGGTGCACAAATTCGAACCCTTTTGGAGAACGATCATATACGTAATCGCCTTTGTGCTCTTATCCTTGCACCTGTTGCACGGTTTTGCGTCTTCATTTCAAACGATGGGCGTCAACAACAAATACACACCGGCCATTCAGTTATTTACCAAGGTATTCGCCATCGGGATTCCACTGGGCTTCGCGTTTATTGCGGTATACCATCATTTTAACCAGTTAACACACTAATTATGGGCATATTGGATTCAAAAGTACCGACAGGGCCATTGGCCGATAAATGGACCAACCATAAAAATCACATTGATCTCGTTAACCCCGCCAACAAACGAAATATAGACATCATCGTTGTTGGAACTGGGCTCGCAGGAGGATCTGCCGCGGCTACCTTGGCCGAATTAGGATACAACGTAAAGACTTTTTGTTATCAGGATTCTCCAAGAAGGGCACACTCCATCGCCGCACAGGGTGGTGTGAACGCCGCCAAAAATTATCAGGGCGATGGCGATAGTGTCTACCGCCTATTCTATGATACCGTTAAAGGGGGCGACTATCGCTCAAGGGAAGCGAATGTGTATCGTCTGGCACAAGTCTCGACCAACATTATCGACCAATGCGTTGCCCAAGGTGTTCCCTTTGCGAGGGAATATGGAGGTTTATTGGATAACCGTTCGTTCGGGGGCGTACTGGTGTCGAGAACGTTCTACGCTAAAGGTCAGACTGGTCAGCAGTTACTCTTAGGAGCGTATGCAGCCATGAACCGTCAAATACAAAGAGGAAAAATCAAATCGCATACCCGTCATGAAATGCTTGACTTGGTATTGGTAGATGGCAAGGCGAGAGGTATTATAGCCCGGGATTTGGTCACTGGGGAAATAGAGCGCCATAGTGCCCACGCTGTGGTGTTGGCCACAGGAGGGTACGGAAATCTATTTTTCCTATCTACCTATTGCATGGGGGCCAACGTAATGGCCGCTTGGCGGGCACATCGCAGAGGTGCTTTTATGGCTAATCCTTGTTTTACACAGATTCACCCGACCTGTATTCCGGTATCGGGAGACCACCAGTCGAAACTAACCTTAATGTCGGAATCGCTTCGTAACGATGGCCGTATTTGGGTTCCAAAGCGTTTGGAAGACGCGCAAGCGATTCGTGAAGGTAAATTGAAGCCTACGCAATTAGGAGAGGGCGAAAGGGATTATTATTTGGAACGAAGATATCCCGCTTTTGGCAACCTGGTGCCACGTGATGTAGCTTCTAGAGCTGCCAAAGAAAGATGCGATGCTGGTTTTGGAGTGAATAAAACCGGTGAGGCCGTATATCTTGATTTTGACGCGGCTATCATGCGTTATGGCAGGGAAAAAGCACTGACCTCCGGTATGAAAGACGCCGACGATACTACGGTACGGCAATTAGGGGAAGAGGTCGTTGAGGCCAAATACGGAAATCTATTCGATATGTACGAGAAAATCGTAGATCAGAACCCGTATAAGACGCCCATGATGATTTATCCCGCGGTGCACTATACCATGGGTGGTCTGTGGGTCGATTACAACCTACAGACCACGATTCCCGGTTGTTATGCCGCTGGCGAAGCGAATTTCAGCGACCACGGCGCGAATAGACTTGGGGCCTCCGCCCTGATGCAAGGTTTGGCCGACGGGTATTTTGTACTACCTTATACGATTGGCGATTATTTGTCGGATGATATTCGAACAGGGGCCATACCTACCGATTCTCCCGAATTTGATGCCGCAGAGGCCGACACCCGGTCTAGATTGGAAAAACTGATGTCCGGGAAGGGAACCCATTCTGTGGATTATTACCATAAGAAATTAGGTAAAATTATGTGGAACAAATGTGGAATGTCCCGTAATGCCAAAGAATTACAGGAGGCGATAGATGAAATTGCTGAACTAAGGGCCGATTTCTGGGAGAACGTTCGTGTACCGGGAACGGCAGATACAAAAAACCAGGAATTGGAAAAAGCCGGCCGTGTTGCCGATTTCCTCGAGCTGGGTGAATTGTTCGCGAAGGATGCCCTCACTAGAAATGAGTCTTGTGGTGGTCATTTCCGTGAGGAGTACCAAACTCCCGAAGGTGAAGCGCTACGCGATGACGAGAACTTTAAATTCGTCTCAGCCTGGGAATATAAAGGAGCGCCTAAAGATGCGGTACTTCACAAAGAACAACTGGTCTACGAGAATATTGAATTGAAGACAAGAAGTTATAAATAGGTTACGGCCTGCGAGTTGAAATTGAAAAGAAAATGTTATCAATAGCAGCTCAAAAAGCCTTCAAGAAAAAAATAGAGCTATGAAATTAACGTTAAAAATCTGGCGTCAGAAAAATGCTTCTTCAAAGGGCCAAATGGTCGAGTATCCTTTGAATGGAATAGAAGAGGACATGTCATTTTTAGAGATGTTGGATGTACTGAACGAGGAATTGAACAATAAGGGTGAAGAGCCGATAGAATTTGATCACGATTGTCGAGAAGGTATTTGCGGCGCTTGTTCGCTTATGATCAATGGTCGTGCTCACGGCCCCGGTAGCAGAATTACGGCTTGCCAATTGCATATGCGTAGCTTTAACGACGGTGATTCCATAACTATTGAACCATGGCGTGCAAAAGCATTTCCCGTTATAAAAGATTTAATCGTAGACCGTAGTGCCTTCGATCGCATTCAACAAGCTGGTGGATATATCTCCGTCAATACCTCTGGAAACCCCGTCGATGCCAATGCCATTCCCATTGAAAAGGAAAATGCAGATATGGCATTTAATGCCGCTACCTGTATCGGATGCGGTGCCTGCGTGGCAGCCTGCAAAAATGCGAGTGCCATGTTGTTTACCTCGGCAAAAATAAGCCAGTTCGCCTTGTTGCCACAAGGGCAGGTAGAGGCTAACGAAAGGGTACAAAATATGGTACGTCAAATGGACCTGGAAGGTTTCGGAAACTGTACCAATACTGGTGCTTGCGAAGTGGAATGCCCTAAAGGAATATCCTTGGAGAATATTGCCCGCATGAACAGAGAATATTACAGCGCTAGTGTAAAGGGATAGTAAGGAATATCATAAAACGAAATCCCAAACTCCACTAGACTGGAATTTGGGATTTTTTGTATTTCAGAGAGATGGCCAAAACTTACTCAGAGGAAAGAATCAAAGTACCCCGATTCAATGAAGAATCAGGATTTTACACGACACCTGAACGCTCTAGAATCATGGGCAAGATTCGCGGTAAAAATACCAAACCTGAACTTGCCTTTCGAAAGGCCCTCTATGCAGCTGGTTACCGGTATCGTGTAGATTACAAAAAACTTATTGGGAGACCAGACATCGTCCTTAAAAAATACAAGACGGCGATTTTTATCGATGGCGAATATTGGCATGGTAAAAATTGGGAGGAGCGGAAACCTAAAATCAAGACCAATCGTGAATTTTGGGTGGCAAAATTCGAGCGTAATATTCAGCGAGACAAAGAAGTGAATGCTGAATTAAAGCGCTTAGGCTATGACGTATTCCGCTTTTGGGAAGGCGAAATCAAGAATGAGCTCCCAAGATGTCTTGCTGAAGTAATATCACATTTACAATCTTATCATAAGAGTTAAAGACTATCGCATTTCCATTGATCCGAACCTCTCTAATCTGTTATATTCCTTATGAAATAAATTATTAACATTAAAACAATAACACATGAAGAGGATTGCAATTTTAGCAACAAATGGATTTGAAGAAAGTGAACTAACGTCACCAAAGTCGGCAATGGAAAATGCCGGATTTAAGGTGGATATCGTAAGCCCCGAAAAAGGGGAAATCAGAGGATGGGCCAACGGAAATTGGTCAAATTCCTTTAAGGTAGATCGACAACTAGACGAGGTAAACGCAAAAGAATATAATGCGCTCATGTTACCAGGTGGGGTAATCAACCCCGACCAATTAAGAACAAATAGAAAAGCATTGGATTTTGTGCGCGATTTCTTTGGGCAGAAAAAACCGGTAGCGGCCATATGCCACGCACCTCAGCTCTTGATTAGCGCTGATGTAGTTGAAGGTAGAACGTTAACTTCATACAGTTCTATTAAAGATGATTTAATAAACGCAGGTGCCAAATGGGTAAACGAAGAAGTCGTCGTAGATGAAGGTTTCGTAACCAGTAGGAATCCACAAGATTTACCGGCCTTTAATTCTAAATTGATCGAAGAAATCAAGGAGGGAAAGCACGAAGAGCAGCATGCCTAATATAGGAAGCCTCAAAAAAGGGACCCTAGCCAAAAGGTTAGGGTCTTTTTTTATGCCCAACCGTTCTGAATTTGATTATTTTTAATGAAACCCAATTCCCGATGAAACAATTCGCCACTCCTATCGATTCAAAATTGCCGAATGTGAAAACCACGATTTTTACGACCATTGGGAACCTGGCCAGAACACATCATACAATTGATTTATCGCAGGGTTTTCCCAATTTCCCGACCGATTCGCAACTTATAGATTTGGTTACCAAGGCAATGCAGGAAGGTCACAACCAATATGCGGCTATGCAGGGATATTATGGCTTGCGAGAGGTTATTTCGGAAAAAATTGAAAAACTATATGGTCGAAACTATCATCCTGAAACAGAAATAACGATAACCGTAGGTGCAACCCAGGCTATTTATACGGCGATCACCGCATTCGTACACCCTGGAGATGAGGTAATTGTGCTCAAACCAGCCTACGACTGTTACGAACCCGCCATTGAATTGAACGGTGGTATTCCCATTTGCGTGCAGCTAAACGCTCCTGACTATGCAGTAGATTGGGAGGCATTTAAGGCTAAAATCAGCACTAAGACGAAAATGGTGATTATCAATACCCCGCATAATCCAAGCGGACGCATTTTCGCCGCTAATGATATGCTTCAATTGCAGGAAATCCTGTGCGGTACCAACATCATTTTGATTAGTGATGAGGTGTACGAGCATATTGTCTTTGATGGGGAAGCGCACGAAAGTGCCGCCCGCTTTGATGACTTGGCGTCACGCAGTTTTATCTGTGCCTCTTTCGGAAAAACCTTTCATGTAACCGGGTGGAAAATGGGGTACTGCGTTGCCCCCAAGGAGCTTATGCAGGAATTTCAGAAAACACATCAATTCGCGGTTTTTAGTGTTGACCATCCGACACAACGCGCTATGGCAGCATATCTTGAAGAAGAGCAACATTACTTGGCCTTGAGTGCCTTTTATCAACAAAAACGTGATTTCTTTTTGGAGGCCATAAAGAGTTCACGTTTCGAATTTACACCTTCACAAGGCACTTATTTTCAATTATTGAACTACGAAGCGATTACAGATGAAAACGATGAGGATTTTGCAAAACGGCTCATTACAGACCATCAACTGGCAAGTATCCCCATTTCATCGTTTAACGTAGATAATAGGAACGACAACGTACTTCGCTTCTGTTTTGCTAAAAAGCAGGAAACCCTTGAAAAGGCAGCGGCAATCCTAAACAGTCTTTAATTCAAAGAAGCGTTCACCTTGGTCATAAATTCCCCGATTTTGCTTGGTTCGAGCCAGCGCGTTACCACTACCAGATCGTTCTCCTTATCGATCACCATAAAATTCCCACCAAAGCCAGCAGCATAATAGAGGTCCTCCGAAAGCCCTGGCCAATGGCGGTCTCCTTTTTTGTTCAACCACCACATATAGCCATAATTCACGTTGGGTGCCGAAGGTGCAATGGCTTTCGCTATCCATGCCTCGCTAATGAGTTGTTGCTCCTTCCATTTACCGCCATTCAGGAACAAAAGACCAAAACGCGCCATATCCTCCGTATTAATAAAAAGTCCGGCTCCGGAATGCCCCCCGCCAGTGACCGATTTCATCTGTAATCCGTCCACTTCCGTCCATGCATTTTCATAGCCGTGCCAGCGCCAAGTAGAGGAAGCATCGATTTTATCCATCACTTGCTCTTTGAGCACCAAAGGTATTGGTTTACGCCACACATGGGTAAGCGAATAGGCGAGCACATTTACGCGAACGTCGTTATATTCCATTTCGGTGCCCGGTACAGCCGGTTTTTCAAATTTCCAATCGTCAATACCACCTTCGCGGGGAGGTCTATCGGCCCAATCCTTCCCGCCCCACAACTCGCCCGACCAAGCTGAGTTCTGTTGTAACAGATGCTCCCAAGTGATTTTGGAATTGTGCGCCCCATCGAAAGTACCATCCCAAATATAGTCGACCACCTTATCGTCAGTACTTGCGATAATGCCCTTGTCCTCGGCTAGACCCGCTACGGTCGATAAAAAACTTTTGGTGACGCTGAAGGTCATATCCACTCGTTTGGTATCGCCCCATTTTGCCACGATATAGCCGTTTTTAAGTATCATTCCCGCCGGACCGCCTCTTTTTTTGGTCGGCCCCAAAATCTGATGAAACGGTTCGCGTTCAAAGCCTTTTAAGATAGCAATTCGCAGGTCCCGAGACCCTGAATACTCATTCGATTCGGCAAAAGCTACCGCTTCTTCAAGCACTTTAGTGTTCATCTTAATCGCGTTCGGTTGTTTTTCTTCCCATATAGCATTCTGTTCGGGAAAATAGTATTCGTCTTGGGCTACGACGTTACCAAGACCTATGACTAAGGACAGGGCGCAAAACAATTTCTTCATTTTGATCGGATTTTGGAATGCGCTAAAGTTAGGTAAATCAATTTACATCGACCACTGGGTCGTCGCTAAGGTTATTCAGCCATTTTTCCTAAGTATTGAGACCTGTTTTGGGAAAATATATAACCGTTAAATTACCCCTTCGAAAATTCTTTTCTCAATTCCTCAAAAATTTGTAGGGGCTTGAAATTGAATCAATTTTTCGTTCGTATTATTCAAATTGCGTGAAGTGTTTACTTTATTGGTCTTGGTCTAAAGTATGAATCGACTCGAGTCTCTAGATTTAAATCGATGGCGCCATGAACAATTTTTCTTACAATTTAGCGTTCTGTTCGGGTGAATGACACCAATTTCCCGTTGACTGACTTTTGGCAACAGTCCGCAACGGTACAATTTGGAAACGTTTATTCCCGTTTATCCGAGTTTTTAAGCATTGTAATCCATTCATCATAACCTGTTCACCTACAATAGGTTAGAATGATTATAAGACAAAAAGACTCTTAACATTAAAAAGCCAATATCATATGCATTCCGAATAGTAGATCGTTTTAAACCCAAATCTTAATCCCCCCACCTACATGTTACCCTACTCAGTATTTCTGAAAAGGAATGAAAAAAAATACATCCTTTTCATACTCGTTTTAGCCCTGTTCCTCTTTAACCCCTTCGTTACTCAAACGGTAAGGGGTCAGTCAGTTACACTTGATGAGCTAAAAGCTTTCCCGACCGCGGAAGGCTTCGGAAAATCAACCATAGGAGGCCGGGGGAAAGCCGTTGCCTATGTTACAAATTTGAATGATTCTGGAGCCGGCAGTCTACGCGCCGCCATGGAAGACCCCAATGTAGGATATGTTCTTTTAAAAGTATGGGGTACAATTATACTTCAAAGCGATATCAGAATCACAACGCACAAAACATTGGCCGGTCAAACAGCAAGTATTGACGGGGGTCAAGGGATTACCTTAAGGAATAATGGCACTTGGTCGGGGCCGATGATACGAAGAAGTACATATCCGACCCAGAGTGAAGGACAGATTATTATACGTTTCATCAACTCTAGGCGTGGGGTAGGTACAAATGGGGAAACAGGAGGGGACAACATCACTCTAGTGCAATTGAACAATCTCGTGTTAGACCATTGCGACGTTTCGTTTAGTACGGACGAAAATTTAGACTTCAGTTACAGTAATAGGGTAACCATTCAAGACTGCAACATTAGCGAGGCATTGGCATGGGCTTCGCATCAATACACTTGGGAGGCCACCAACGGCTATAGGGATTTACATAGTAAAGGAGGAATTTTCGGAACAGCAAAAGATATCACCTTCTTTAGGAATTTGATGTTGTCCAATGATGATCGGAATATGCTCATTCAGGTTGATAACCAAGGAAGTAATGTTGAATTCAGCAACAACCTCATTTATAATGCCCGCCAGAGTGTTTGTACGTTTCCACGATTTGGCAATACTGGTTTTTTAAGAGCTAATGTCGTAGGCAACCTCAACATTAAAGGCCCCCAAGGAAATAACAATCGATATATGATTAGGGCAGAGGACAGCCCCTACAACACCGAGCTCTATTTACGTGATAACATCGACCCGAATTTTAGACCAACGGGAACAGAAAATGAGTGGGTAACGGGCCTATTAAGAGCTGGCAGTTCAAACGGAAACGGTACGATCCTATTAAACAGCGGTAATCGAACATCAACGGAGCATAATTTTCCATTGACAAATTCCCAAAGAGTTTTACCCGTTGGCGAACTAAAAGCGTCTTTGATCGCCGATGTTGGAAATTCGTTGGTTAGGGATTCCCACGGATCAAGACAAATAGGCTATCTACACGACGAAACCGGAGGTAGCCTAATAAATGCAGATGGAATGACCGACCAAGGGCTGCCGCAATTCACGCCTTTTACGGGCGGTTACAGCACAGCTTCAGGAACAGTGGCCACTGTCGATTCTGATTCGGACGGTTTGCCGGACAACTTTGAAGCCGCGCACGGCGTTACGGATGCCAGTGGCACAAAAGTGAATTGGCTCCTTGATGGCATATCGGTTACCAATAATGCGGGATATAGCAACCTCGAAATCTATTTAGCCTACATCGCAAGGGATTTTCACCGTATGGCACAAGTAGATGGGTCTCCGACCGTTGCCGTAACGGGGCTTGATATTGATTCGGATGTCATAACGCTGAACATGCAGGAAACAGCTGTTTTGACGGCAACCATAACACCTGCGAATGCAACCAATCAAAATGTGAGATGGTCCAGCAGCAATACGGCTATCGCCACCGTCGATCAAAATGGTAATGTATCTACGGTTAGCCCTGGCACCGCAGTAATAACCGCTACGGCAGTTGCCGATGCCAGTATTTATGATACTACCACGATAGTTATCGACGGGGGCGAACCTACCGAGCTTTGGCTCGAAGCCGAATGCGCCACTATTGGATCCAATTGGACTATGGCAAACGATACCACTGCATCGGGCAACAGATATCTGCTTCCCCCGACCGGCAATAATCTCACTGAAGCTCCTTCGGATTCCGCCTCTAGAATAACTTTTTATTTTACGGCAAATGCAGGCAGTTATGCGATATTTGCACGACTCTTGGCACCCAGCCAAAGCGATGATAGTTTCTGGATTCGGGTGAATGGCGGAACTTGGGTCATGTGGAATCAAATGCCCAGTAGTACTACTTTTGAGTGGAGCCAAGTGCATGATGGCAATGATGTGAACGCAAGGCTGAGATTTACACTTGAAGACGGCGCCAACACAATGGAAATCGCGCATCGCGAAGACGGAGTGGGCATCGATAAGGTCTTTATCGCGAATACAGGGGCAACCCCGGTCGGGTCGGGTCAAACAGGGGATTCTTGTTCTTTTGATGTCCTGGTCGACGGTATTACTATCAACCCGCAGTCACTCGACCTGGAGATAAATCAAGTTAGGCAACTTACCGCTACCGTATCACCTTCGAATGCAACCGATCTTGGTTTGATATGGTCCAGTAGCGACACCAACACCGTAACGGTAGACCAGAACGGAAACGTAACGGCAGTGTCAGCCGGGAATGCCATTATTACCGCAACGGCGGAGGATGGTAGTAGTATATCGGGTACGGTACCCATAACCGTAAGCGAAGCTGCGGCACAGGATATCCTCGTGAACGAAATCACCATAAATCCGCAAGAAGTTAATTTAGAGCTTAATCAAGTACAGGCTCTTACCGCAAACCTCTTCCCCGCCAATGCAACAGACCAGAGCATCAGGTGGAGCAGTAGTAATACGAATATCGCAACGGTAGACCAGAACGGAAACGTAACGGCAGTTGCCATTGGGAACGCGACCATTACCGCAACGGCGAACGATGCCGGTGCAGCCTCCAATACCATAGCGGTAAATGTTAGCCCCATACCGGATATCCTCGTTCAAAGTATTAGCATAAACCCACAACAAATCGATCTTGATATTACCCAAGTACATACATTCGGGGTAAACGTCGCACCCGCTAATGCAACGAACCAGAGCGTTACCTGGGCAAGCAGTAATACGGGCGTCGCAACCGTAGACCAATACGGTAACGTTACCGCATTAACGGAGGGTAACGCTATGATCACCGCAACGGCCGCTGACGGTAGCGGCGCATCGAATTCCGCACAGGTAAACGTTAGCGAGGCTCTTCCAGAAGATATCCTAGTGGAGGGTATCGCCTTAAACTCTCCAGAACTTACCCTCGAAATCGGCCAGGTAGAAATTCTCGCCGCAACTGTCTCTCCGACCAATGCGACGGATAGAAGCATTTCTTGGACAAGCAGCAGCACCGCAGTAGTCACGGTCGACCAAAATGGAAACGTTACGGCGGTCGGCACGGGCAGTGCCACCATTACGGTTAGGGCAAACGATTTTAGTGGTATCTTCGAAACCCTTCAAATCAGGGTAGTTGATGCAGGGTCAATTCCCGATACTACGGAGTTGTGGCTCGAAGCGGAATGTGCCAACGTCGGGAGTAATTGGAATATTATGGACAATGCGGCGGCATCTGGGGGCAAATACTTGATTCCTTCTACTGGAAACAATTATGATGAAGTGCCAACGGATACCAACTCGATCATCACATATGACTTCACCATAAATGCGGGCACCTATAGCATATATGCCAGAGCCATGACACCAAGTGGAAGTGATGACAGTTTCTGGGTACGCGTGAACGGAGGAGCTTGGTTGCTCTGGAATCAAATTCCTGGTCATAATGATTTTGAATGGAACCGGATTCATGATGGAAATAATGTGAACTTACCCGTTTCCTTTACACTTTTGCAAGGGAATAATACCTTGGAGATCGCGCATCGGGAAGACGGTGCAGGATTGGACAAGATTTTAATCACCAACTCCACAAACGCTCCAATTGGTCTGGGGCAAACCGACAATACCTGTACCTCGGCAACAACGGAGGATGAAGAAGAAACTTTTGATTCTGAATTGATTTCACCGGTGAGCACTAATTTCGTAGAGGAAAATTTCGTCTCGGAGAAGACCACCGTATATCCAAATCCGACTAGGGGTCAGACGATGGTCTCTTTTCCAAGGGATGCGAACTACGCCTTCTACTCGCTTTATGGAATGAACGGTACACTGATAAAACAAGGGAAAATCGAGGACTATCAAACCGAATTGCCCATATCCTTGGCCGAAATGGAAAACGGGATGTACCTTCTCAGGCTGTACACCGCTTTGGGAGAAGAAGTTTATAAGAAAGTCATCAAAGGATAGGCATTCTCTTCACATCAATATACTTTAAGCCCCTTCAATTGCGGAGGGGCTTTTTATCGCTATCCGCATCAGCCAATCGGTCTGCTTATCTTGGCCTATATAGTAGGGATGGGTAGCGAACTTCTTGAAACCGTGTTTTTCGTAAAATCGAATGGCATTGATATTTTTTTGCCATACCCCAAGCCATAATTGCTTTTTTTCAAGTTCGGAAGCTATTCGAATTGCCTCTTTCAACATAAAGGTTCCCAGCTGTTGCCCCTGAAAAGCCTTTTCGACATATATACGCTCCAACTCCAACGTATCAGGGCCCTTCATTTCGCTTTGGGCTGCATATTCATTTAATTTGAAATATCCCGCAAGTTCATCTTTCTTATATAAGAAATAGAAGGTGGAATATGGATTATGAAGCTGTTCGGTAAGGGTTTCTTCCGAGAATGCCACAGTCGTATACGCATTAAAATCCTCCGGGTCGTTCTCTTTTTCAAACGCATCCACAAAGGTTCGCAATGAAATTTGAACAAGAGTTTTAATATCAGCGGCAGTGCATTTTCTAATGTTCATAGCAACGTTCTAGAGCGTACTAACTTAACCACTTTCGCCCAATCGTACAAATGGGAAATACACGGTGGCTAGGCCAAAATACATCATGACTTTATCACCTAGCCATCCATATTGATAAAATATATACAAAACAAATCTACACGGTTAAGGGTTTTAACCTACAACTATAAATAATGAAACAAAAAAAAGCGGCCTTTGAGGAAGCCGCTTTGAAAAATTTCTTTTGGGTTGTGCTTAAAGCATGAATAGCTTTCGCAACAGCATGGAAAATCCGCTTACAAAATCATTTTTGTAGACTTGAATTTCCTCTTGGGCTGATGAGTGGTTCATTGGGGCTTTTTTTAGGTTAATGAAAACGATTTGGGCTTTTACTATAAAGTAAAGATACTTTTAAACGGTATTTTTCACCTAATTATTGTTGTGTAGACCGCCCAAAATGTGGCGTGACCCTCGAAAAGCGGATTTATTCGATGAATGACAGCGGAGACTGTGCAAAACAGTGGAAAAGCATTCTTACGAACGGATAAATGAAGTTATCAAGGGATTTTAGAGTCGCGACCTAATCGACTATTCGAACCTAAATGCCAATGTCATCTAAATCGTCATCGGTATCTTGGTCTTTTTGCATTTCTTCCTGTATTTTATCACAGTCCAGTTCAATGGACATGCCGCGGGGTTTAACAAAGTCCTTGTCGGAGACTCCCAGCTCTTCGTTGGCGTAGTTCTTTTTCATATACAGCCCCCAAATGGGTAGCGCCATGGCAGCACCCTGGCCGTATGTGATACTTTTAAAGTGCACGGACCTTTCCTCCCCACCTACCCAAACTCCGGTAACCAAATTCGGAACCATGCCCATAAACCAACCATCGCTCTGGTTTTGTGTGGTCCCGGTTTTCCCTGCAATAGGGTTTCTGAGTTCATATGGATATCCGGTAACAATTTCTTTGTAAACAGTCTCGTTCTTTTGCGAAGTATGCCGAAGCCGCATTCCGGAACCGGCTTGTGTAACTCCTTTCATTAAATCTACCATGGCATAGGCAACTTCCTTGCTCAACACGTCCTTAGTTTCCGGTACGTATTCATATAAGACCGTCCCGTTCTTATCTTCGATACGAGTAATCATTACCGGTTTTACATATACTCCCTGGTTGGCAAAAGTACCATAGGCACCGACCATTTCGTAGACATTGGTATCGGGTGTTCCCAAGGCTATTGCGGGTACCTCTAGAATTTCTTTGGTCAAGCCCATACTTCTGGCGATTGAAACTACCGATTTAGGGCCGACCATATCGATAAGCTGAGCGGTCACGGTATTGACCGAATTGGCCAAGGCCTTTTTTAAGGTGTAATCCTTACCGGAATATTGCAAAGAGGCATTTTCAGGGCACCATTTGTCCGTATTACCATGTTTTTGCGCTTCGATACAATATTGGGTGTCGGGCCGGGTATCGCAGGGCGAAAGCCGTAACTGATCGATTGCAGCTGCGTAGACAAATGGCTTAAAGGTAGAACCTGCTTGACGGGCGCCCTGGTACACATTGTCGTACTGAAAGTGTTTATAGTTGATACCCCCTACCCAAGCCTTTACATGACCCGTTTGCGGCTCCATACTCATCATCGCGCTTCGCAGAAACGTCTTGTAATAAAAAATGGAATCTCTCGGACTCATGACCGTATCCTTTTCCTGGATATCGCTATTCCAATCGAAAACGGTCATGTCTATTTTTTTGTCGAAAGACGCTCGAATCTCCTCCTCGGATTTTCCGGACCGTTTCATCGAACGCCAACGGTCAGATGTTTTCATCGCCCGTTCAATAATACCATTGATCTGGCTTTTTTCAAGATCCAAAAATGGTGTTGTTCTATTGCGATCGGGAGTATTTTGGTGAAAAAACTCCGCTTGAAGATTTTTCATATGTTCGGATACCGCTTCCTCGGCATTTTTCTGCATCCTTGAATCTACCGTGGTGTATATTTTTAATCCATCTAAATAAATATTCCATTTATCGCGCTGACCTTCCAAAGCCGGTTTCGGGTTCTTCTTGATCCAGTTGTTCATAAAACCCTGTACGTACATCCTAAAATAGGTGGCCAAGCCATCTCTATGCGATTGCGGACTGAAATTGAGATTCATTTCCAAAGCTTGCAACGAGTCTTTTTGGGCTTCGGTAATATAATCGTACTTGGCCATTTGTGCCAAAACCACATCACGTCGATTTTTGGTGCCAACTGGGTTTCTCCTCGGAATCGGATTGTAAAGCGATGAATTTTTGAACATGCCCACCAACATAGCCGCCTCCTCTATTTTCAGTTGTTTGGGCTCCTTACCAAAATAAATTTTTGAGGCTGACCGAATACCATCGGCATTGTTGCCGAAATCGTAGATATTGAAATACATGGCAATGATTTCCTCCTTGGTATACGCACGTTCCAAACGGGTTGCGATGACCCATTCCTTTATTTTCTGCTTAATCGCTTCGAATTTATTTTTGGTCCGTACACCTACGAACAGCTGTCTTGCCAGTTGTTGTGAAATCGTACTCGCTCCACCCTTGCTCCCCAAATATGCAAAAGCCCTTAGTGTACCTCGTGCATCTATTCCTGCATGGTCGTTATATCTTGCATCTTCGGTAGCGATTAGGGCATCTATCAAATTCTGAGGTAAATCGTCATAGGCTACCGGAGTTCTATTATCATCCAAATAAAAATTCCCGAGTGCCACACCGTCTGAAGAAATAATCTGGGTGGCTAAATTGGTTTGCGGATTTTCTAGTCGTTCGAAGGTTGGCATCTCGCCGAACCAGCCCCAGGATGCAGCCAAAAATAATAGCGTCGCAGACAATATTCCCGCGGCGAATAAAATCCAAAACCATTTGATAAACTTAAAGAAACCTGTTGTTTCCTTTTTTTTCTTTGCCGCTTTTGCCATTACCTGTTACTTATTTCGTTGTTCAATCTCGAAACCTACATCGGTGATGCCCTGTAGTTGCTCCACCCCATTCACTTTGCCGTTCTTGCGCATGGCGTGCGCCACCTTTAGGGTATATACGCCTGAAGACGGAAAAACGATGTTCTCTTTATACCACAATTTATTCTCCTTTAAACTGCCGTAGCCCTGTCCCAGCCAAGTACCATCAGGGTCTGCCATTTGGTACTCCAAAGTGTCTTTTTCAACACTTCCATCGGGGCCATTAAGCTCGGCAATCAAAAATAGATTGTTGTATGGGAAGGTATCATCATTTCTAACGTTGATGAACATATTATATTGGGCAAGGCTATCTAATTCTGAAAAGGTAAACTCAATTTGATTATCTTTTTCCCAAACCCCGTTAGTAGTGGCCTTAAATTCCGATTTCACTAGACCTGTATCACAGGAAACCAGCGAAGCAAACGCTAGAAGTACAATAAAAAAACTACGCATTTTTAGGCTGTTGCTTTGTGTTGTTCTGATTTTTATTCCGATTGTTGTTGCGCCGCTTTCGGTTCCGGTTTCCACCTTGTCCTTTGCCGCCTTCGCTCTTGTTTGCTGGCCCCCGATTTCCGGAATTGCTCTTGGTTTGCGCATTGCCACTTTTCTTATTTCGGTTGCGGTTCTTGTTCTTGTTCCGATTTTTACTATTTCGGCTTCGCTTGGGTCTGTCGAAGCGGGTCAGGCTGTCCTGGCCCACCACATTCTCGAACAATACCTTTTCTTCTACCACATAGTTTTCGATGGCGTATTCCTCTAAACTTGCCACTTTTTCCTTCTTCTTGTTCTTCGCGCGAATTTCCTGTACCTGTTCTTTGGATAGCGTATGCCAGTTTGCGGGGTCATCTTTGTACGAGAACCAAAGAGTGGCTTTAAAAATATCAGTTTTTTGACAGAAAGCGATGCCTTTCTCGGTCATGAGCTTGGTATCCTGCGATGGAAAATCCTTTAAGGCTTCCAGATAGGTATCCAACTCGTAATTGAGGCAACATTTCAACTTCCCGCATTGTCCGGCAAGTTTTTGCGGATTCAAGGAAAGCTGCTGGTACCGTGCCGCGGAAGTACTGACCGATCTAAAATCGGACAACCAGGTCGAGCAACACAGCTCACGACCACATGATCCGATGCCACCCAAGCGTTGCGCTTCTTGGCGGTATCCGATTTGGCGCATTTCGATACGGATGGAAAAGGCCTTCGCCATATCCTTGATCAACTGCCTAAAATCTACGCGCTCCTCAGCGGTGTAATAAAAAGTTGCCTTTGATCCATCGCCCTGAAATTCTACATCGGAAATTTTCATCTGCAGCTTCAAAATGATGGCCATTTCCCTAGCCCGTTTTTTGATTTCTTCCTCACGGTCGCGACATTTTTGCCATTTATCGATATCGCTTTGCGAAGCCTTGCGATAGACTTTAGGAAGCGCTTCATCCTTAAAATCGACTTTCTTGCGCTTCATCTGCACTTTCACCAGCTCCCCCACAAGGGTTACCATACCAATATCATGACCCGATTGAGCCTGCGTTGCAACGACGTCGCCGATCGATAAAGAAAGATTTTCGGTATTTCTGAAGAATTCTTTTCGGCTGTTCTTAAACCGCACCTCAACACAGTCGAAAGCGCGCTCGCCAGAAGGTAGCGACATATTGGAAAGCCAATCAAAAACAGTTAATTTATTACAACCATCAGAGCCACAAGTACCATTGTTCTTGCAGCCACGTGGTTGTCCGTCCGTTCCGGTCGAACAACTACTACATGCCATATTTTATATCTTGGTTCCGAAAAAACCTTTCGGTTTTTTTGGAATAAGGTTCATATTCACTTAAAAGTAAAGATAATACAATTTGTGAAGGCAAGGAAATACGTTGTAAAGGAGTTCGCGGTTTTGAGCAGCAGTAGGCAGCTTTACAAGATCATGTATAAGCCCAGCTCGCCATAGTATCGTTCAAGCTCAACAAGGATGTCCGTAATGATTCTTTCTATTTTCGCTTGCTTGAGCATTTTTTGGCTTCGGCTACGCTCAGCCACCAGATGAGAATCCTTTTAGAAGAATTCCCTTTGCTATAGATTCATCATCTTGCACAACGTATAATCATTTGATATACCGTTATTTATTTTAATAAACTCATAAAACCTCTAAACTCATAAACTTTATACTTGTTAGACAAAATTCGTAATATTGGACTAATAGTGCAGTTACGGACTAATGTCTACCCGCTAGCTCACTTCTTAAACTTCAAAACGGGAGACCGGCCTTTTTTAAAGATTTTATTACTGGCACCTTTCCCCTTGCGTAGCGCCTTTTGTTCCTCATAGGGCAAGTTGTGTACTTGTTTGCATTCTTCAGAGCAACAATTATCCATTTTCTCCTTGCACTCCGCACATTGGATAAACAAGAGGTGGCAGGCTTCATTGGCACAATTTTCATGAACATCACAAGCAATTCCGCATTGGTGGCATTGTGAGATGACATCTTCAGAAATACGTTCGCCCCGTCGGTGGTCAAAGACAAAGTTCTTGCCCATGAACTTGTTTTCTAGTTTTTTGTTTTCTACTTGCCTAGCGTATTCGATGATACCTCCTTCAAGCTGGTAGACTTGTTTGAACCCTTTATGCTTGTAATAGGCACTGGCTTTTTCACAGCGAATGCCCCCGGTGCAGTACATGACCAGCTTTTTATCTTCCTTATGGTCTGCCAACTCCGCTTCAATGGTATCCAAGGAATCGCGAAACGTATCCACATCGGGCGTGATGGCATTTTTAAAATGGCCTATTTCGCTTTCGTAATGGTTACGCATATCTACCAATACCGTATCCGGGTCTTCGATCAGCGTATTGAATTCTTCGGCGTCTACATGAATGCCTTTGTTCGTTACATCAAAAGTATCGTCATTGAGCCCGTCGGCAACGATTTTTTTACGCACCTTCACTTTCAATTTCAGGAACGACATATTATCCTGTTCGATGGCGATATTCAAGCGCACACCCTTTAAAAAGGATATCGTATCCAGATGCTTTTTAAAGGCCTCGAAATTCTCCGCAGGAACAGATAATTGCGCGTTTATGCCCTCATGAGCAACATAAATACGGCCAAGCACATCAAGTTCGTTCCAATGAATGAATAAATGGTTTCTGAATAGCGACGTATTGCCGATATGTGCATATTTATAGAAAGAAATGGTCAGTCTTTCATGGCCCGCCTCTTGAATAAGGGCAGCTCTTTCCTTTGCACTTAAGGTATTGTACAGTTGCATGCTATACGAATAGACTAAGAGACTGTTTGAAAATATCTCGATTATTTTCTTACATCCTCTTTTTGCGCCTTATTTCGTTAAAATTTGTGACCGTAGCGCTGCTATGCTCAAAAATTTTGCCTCATAATGCATCAAAAAAAGGCTATAACAACTCTAACGAAATATTTCCAAACAGTCTCTAAGAGGTTATTTTAATTATTGGACTCATTCAAACTTTCTGAATTGACTAAAATGTCTATATGAGTTCACTGTAAAGGGCAAAAATAAGAATATTTAAGGAGGAGGCAAGAAACGTAAGACCTTTGAAAGAGCTGCAAATAAAAGAGCCCCGATAATTTCCGGGGCCCTATTCGCCATGTTAATTTTCTTCCTCATAGCAATTTAGAAAAGTACTACTATAACATGGCTATCAATCAACCAGTATCATTAAAAACGACCTCATATATAAAAGAAAGCCATTGCACTTTACTAAATAGACGCATATTTTATCAAAAGGTTGCGTCAATCGATTTCCCAAGTGTTTCCAATATTTGAATTATGCAAAAAGAAACACTAATTTAGCCACCCTGTTCGGGACAAATCCACAGTCTTACATCATACGATAAGCCTAGACGACAATCCCACCCGAATATTTCGATAATTCCCATTAAAACAACACATTAAACGATTTAGAAGCTATGAGTTCGGAAAAAGATGCAAAATTAAAGGCCTTGAAATTAACCCTTGATAAGATGGATAAAACCTACGGAAAGGGTGCCGTCATGAAGATGGGCGATACGGTCGTAGCGGATGTAGAGGTCATTCCCTCGGGATCGTTAGGCCTGGATATCGCTTTGGGTGTAGGAGGATATCCGCGAGGACGGGTAGTCGAAATATACGGTCCGGAATCTTCCGGTAAAACTACATTGACCTTGCATGCTATTGCAGAGGCACAAAAAAATGGTGGGATAGCCGCTTTTATAGATGCAGAACACGCTTTTGATCGTTTTTATGCGGAAAAATTAGGGGTGGATATCGATAACCTCATCATTTCACAACCAGACAACGGTGAGCAGGCCTTGGAAATTACCGACAACCTTATTCGTTCGGGTGCCATTGATATCGTGGTCATAGATTCCGTCGCAGCATTGACGCCAAAAAGCGAAATCGAAGGCGAAATGGGAGACTCTAAAATGGGACTCCACGCACGATTGATGTCCCAAGCACTTCGTAAACTTACCGGTTCGATCAGCAAAACACACTGTACCGTAATATTCATCAACCAGTTGCGTGAAAAAATCGGGGTTATGTTCGGGAATCCCGAAACCACTACCGGCGGGAACGCCCTAAAGTTTTACGCTTCGGTACGGTTAGATATCCGGCGCTCGACCCAGATAAAGGATACCGACGGCTCGGTAAAGGGTAACAAGACGCGTGTAAAGGTGGTGAAGAACAAGGTAGCCCCCCCATTTAGAACAACCGAATTCGATATCATGTACGGCGAGGGCATCTCTAAAGTAGGCGAGATTATCGACCTTGGCGTGGAGTACGAAATCATCAAGAAAAGTGGTTCTTGGTTCAGTTATGGGGACACCAAATTAGGACAAGGACGCGACGGCGTGAAGAATCTGCTACTTGACAATCCCGAGCTTTTTGAGGAGTTGGATGCCAAGATACGCGAAGCCATAAACGCGCTTAAGTAGCCATATTTGAACAGTACACCTAGCCTCTAGATGTAACGTTTTTTTACGGGTTAGCCGCTTGAATTATTTTTTAGGTGCTAGGACGCAACCCTATAGACTTTTTGGTATCTTAATGGTAAGAAAACCATTGGTATGATGAAGAGGTTTGCAATTTTATCAGTTTTGGCTGCTTTTACGATGGTCATTAGCTCCTGTAGCAATGACGATGAACCCAATTTTCATTTCACGGCTTTGAGGGCTTTGAGCGCTGAAGTTCCCGAGTCATTCGAGTTGAATGAGCGGTATCAGATTACCGTAACCTTCGAAAGACCCGACGGTTGCACTTTCTTTGAAGGCTTCGATGTCACCAGTCCGGATACTACGGTGCGCGATGTCGTGGTCATCGGTTCCGTCTTCACCGATAGGGCGTGTACTACGGAAGTAGAGGAAATAGAGGTCTCCTTCGACTTTGTAGTGATTCACGACCAAACCTATACCTTCCGCTTTTACGAGGGGCAAGATGACGAAGGAGAGCATCAGTTTTTCGAGATAACCGTTCCGGTAAATTAACCGCCAAAACCTATACCAACGTTGAGTTTAGAAGAACTCGTACATAACTGCAAGCAAGGTAATCGCGGGGCACAGGAGCAATTGTACCGCCGTTATGCCAGTGTGCTGTACGGTATTTGCTTAAAATACTCACGCAATAAAGCAGAAGCCGAAGATAGCTTGCACGATAGCTTTATGACTATCTATAATAAAATCGGTCAATATGGTGCAAAAGGTTCCTTCGAGGGATGGATCAAACGTATTACGGTAAACACTGTTCTACAGAAATACCGCAAACAGGAGCATCTGAAAGTGGTCTCCGAAAATGTAGCCGATGAAATCGAAGTAGCAGTAGATCAAGAAAATATAGATTTACAAACACTACTCGGCTACATTCAACAACTGCCCAATAAATATCGCCTAACCTTTAATATGTATGTTCTCGATGGATATTCCCATCAGGAAATCGCCCAACAATTGGGTACTTCCGAAGGTACTTCGAAATCCAACCTTTCGAGGGCGCGGGTATTGTTAAAAGAGAAAATCGAGGCCGATTACAGCCGATCTGCCCTTGGGGTGCTGTTTATCCTTATCGGGGAAAGCGCATCTGAACGGAAACGCATGAAAAAGAAAATCAAAAAATTGACTAAACCATTAGAAAATGGGTAAAAAGAAACTCGACGAACTCTTTCAGGAGAAGTTCGACAACTTTGAGCAGGTCCCGGACGAAAAAGTCTGGCAGTCCCTTGAAGCGTCCCTGGATAAGAAAAAAAGGCGGGCGATTCCGCTTTGGTGGAAACTTGGTGGCGTAGCAGCAGTGCTAGTCATTGGTCTATTGGCCATTAATCCCTTTTCGGATGCTGATGGAGAACCTGCCCTGACCGACATTGAGCAAAAGACGGATTCCTTGGAACGAGAGAACACCAAGGAAAATAGAATTTTAGATACGACGGATACCGATGAAACCCAGCTAACCGATACAAATTCGCAGGACACCGACGAGGGTAATGCCGCCGACAAGCAATCGCACCCTTCTAAAAACACAAATCCAGATCCCAAAAAAGAGCTACAACTTTCGCCCACTTCAGAAAACGGGGGAGAATCGCAGCTTACATCCGTTCAAAAAGAAAGGTCGAATAAAAGCGACCCAAATATCAATGCTCAAATCACTGAATCAACTGACAACGAATCAACAGAAGGCATCGATCCAAAAGAAAATCTTAAGGAACTGAATGAAATTGACCAAGAAAGTGTTGTTGCACAAAAAGACCCAAAAAAATCGGTTTCCGATGAATCCGTAAATGGGGTTATCGCACAGCAAGAAGACCGACCGAATTCTGTAGAGGAGAAGAAAGACGGTTTAATGAAATCTGCTGAAAACACTGAAATTGCTCAGAACGATAGCGTTCAAGAAGAGGAAAATCTCGAAGACCAAACCGTTGAAGAAGGAAATAAAAAATCGATTTTTGACGAAATAAAGCAGCAGGAAGAAACAGAAATCGCAGAAAACGAACCCAGAAAAAGATGGTCTGCTGGACCGAGTGTCGCCCCGGTGTATTTTGACGCCTTCGGAGAGGGTTCCCCAGTTCATTCTATTTTGGTACCCAACTCTAAATCGGGGGAAACCAATTTGAGCTACGGACTTTCGGTGAATTATGAGATAAATGATCGCCTGAGTGTACGCTCCGGTCTGCACAAGGTTGCGTATGGCTATGATACCGGTGATGTCGAGTTCTCCTCGTCTTTGGATGGTGCCATTACCGATCAGATGGACAATATCGATTATGCGACGACGGCAAGGAACCTCGTTGTAAGAAGTAAAGCTGGTGCTTCCGCTGTTTCGGTAAGCGAAAGCGATTCCAATCAAGCATTTGACGCTAATAGTTCGAACGCATCCATTGCCCGCAACGGCACGATGTCGCAGCAATTCGGTTATTTAGAAGTTCCTTTGGAATTGAACTATGCCTTGGTTGATCGTAAAGTGGGTATCAACGTCATTGGTGGTTTTAGTTCGCTTTTCTTGATAGACAACTCGGTTTCGTTGACCTCAGGGAACGAAACGACGGAAATGGGTGAAGCCAATAACGTCAACGAGGTGAACTTTAGCACCAACATTGGTCTGGGCATCGATTATAATGTTACACCGAAAATCAAATTGAATCTCGAACCGTTGTTCAAGTACCAACTCAATACTTTTAGCCAGGTAGATGGTACGTTCAATCCCTTTTCGATAGGTATTTATAGTGGTTTAACCTTTAAGTTTTAATCCATTTGATTTGTGCTTGTACACAGTTTTAGAAAACATTGGTTGGTAGGTTGATGGGAGCACATTGACCCAAAACTACGCCCCTTCATGCTAGAGGGGTGTTTTTCATTTTTAAAATGACCTATCAAGCAGTTTTCTGACGTTGAAGCTCTTTTAAAATAACGTCCCGAACCTCCTCTCGCAGGGTCAATTTATCCTCCTCAGCTAAAATACCCGTCTCAAAGAAACGATGCACTTTGGCACGTAGTATTCCTGGCCCCCCACTTAAAAACGTAAATGAAAACCGTCTTTTACCATCATAAAAGGTAATGGGAGCAACAGGTATTTTGTGAGCAATGGCCATTCTAAAGGCACCATCCTTAAAAGTATCCAAAAGAATATGTTCATCCGGCACGCCACCCTCCGGAAATATGCAGATACTTGTGCCCTGTTGTAATCTTCGCTGTGCGCGGCGGTACACCCCGGTGCGACTTTTGGCATCTTCACGATCGACCAGGATACAGACCCTTTTGTAAAAAAATCCGAAAATGGGGATCTTGACCAATTCTTTCTTACCAACAAAGACAAAAGGGGTCTTACTAACTTTCAGCATCAACATAATATCGAGCATACTGGTGTGGTTCGCCACAAGCATATAGCTTTTGCCTTTTTCAAAATCTTGTTCGCGACTGATTGTAGGCGGACATCCCATTCCGTATAAAATAGTGTTGGCCCAAAGGTTTCGGGCCATCCAGAAGAATTGAGGGTACCATTCCTCCCTTAAACTACAAACCAATAAAAAGGGAAAGAAGATAAAAATGGGAAGTGCGACCAAAATATAGAACCAAATACGGTATAGGGTGTACCCAATATTTTTGAGGAGTTTGGTCATGGAATCAAAAATAGGGATTTCGCTTTGCTTTTTATGATTTGTTTTACCTTTGTCGACTTACAGCAATAGTAGCATGGCAAGAATCTTAACAGGCATACAAAGTACGGGAGTACCACATTTGGGAAATATTTTAGGAGCAATTATCCCCGCCATAAAAATGGCGGAAAATCCGGAAAACGAATCGTTTTTGTTTATTGCCGATATGCACTCCCTTACCCAAATTAAAAATGGGGAAGAACTCAGAACCAACACCTATGCGACCGCCGCGGCTTGGTTGGCCTTTGGTCTGGATATCGATAAATCGGTTTTTTATCGTCAGAGCGATGTGCCCCAAGTGACAGAACTGGCCTGGTATCTCAGTTGTTTTTTTCCGTATCAACGGTTGACGCTTGCCCATTCGTTCAAGGATAAGGCAGACCGTTTGGAAGATGTTAACGCGGGGCTCTTTACCTATCCGATGTTAATGGCCGCCGATATCCTGCTTTATGACGCCCATATCATACCCGTTGGGAAAGATCAACTGCAACATATTGAAATGACCCGCGACGTGGCCTCCCGTTTTCATGCACAATTGGGAGAGACTTTCGTGTTGCCCGACGCCAAAGTACAGGAACAGACCATGTACATTCCCGGAACGGATGGCGAAAAAATGAGTAAAAGCAAGGGCAACTTGATCAACCTGTTTCAATCGGACAAGCAATTGCGCAAACAGCTCATGGGAATCATATCGGACAGTACGCCAATGGAGGCGCCCAAGAACCCCAAAAACGACACCACCTTTGCACTTTATAAAATACTGGCTGCCCAGCCCCAAATCGAAGAAATGAGTGCCAATTACCTCGCCGGGGACTATGGTTATGGCCATGCCAAACAGGCACTGTATGAGGTAATCGTTGAAAAATTCGGCGATGCCCGCGAGAAGTTCGATTATTATATGAACAATACCAGTGAAATTGATGCCGCCCTCGATTTAGGAGCTCAAAAGGCCAGGAAAGTGGCAGATGGCGTTTTGGAACGGGTACGGGGCAAGCTGGGTTATTAGAAAAAGAGGGCAGCTATAGCCTTTACTAAATCTCGTCAATTACTGTTTTGAATGAGATGTTCCAAAGATTCTTTAACCCGCTTGCACAGTCTGCGGGATTACTATTTTCTCTACGATTAATACCATTTGGTCTTAAAATTTAAAGAACCCCTCGTTTTTCATTACCTTGTTCGAAGTCATTAAAAAAAATCTGGATTTTTATGATACTTTTTCGACCAGGAAATTGACCTATTTCTTCACTCTATTGTGTGCCAAAATGCCTTCTTATCTTCTTTTACAAGATTATTGGCACAACGCTTTCCAAATTGTGTCAGCGCGTGTAGGGAAAATGGAAGCTGTACTATTTTTGAGCCATTTTTGTTCCCTATAATAAAAATCACTTTGTAAATTGTTCTGCATTAGCACACTATCATGAATTATTTACGTCAATTATCGGTCTTCATCTTACTCCTTATAGCTTGGCCTGCTGCAATGAGCGGGGCAATTGAAGTTGTGCACAATAGTGGAATTCACAGTGGCTATTTTCAAGCTGCCCCGCAGGAACTTAAAGGTAAAGTTACCGACGCGACGACTGGAGAGACGATTCCCTATTGTAATATTAAGGTAGCCTCATCCACTATGGGTACGGCCACCAATGAACTTGGCGAATTTATTCTTGAAGTGGACAGTTTCCCCGCAACCTTGACATTTTCACATGTCAATTATGAAACCTATCGAGTGAAAGTTTCCAATAATTCCGATTTAAATATATCCTTAATACCCTTAACCACCGTTTTGGATGAAGTTGTTGTATCGGCTTCCGAACGAGATGTACTGGCCTTGAACTTGGCAAAAAAAGCCTTTCTAAAAGCGGAGAACGATGCTGAGAACGATTTGTACGGTCGGGCATTCTACCGGCAAAAGTCAAAAAATGGGGAAAACTATTCGGAGTTTTCCGAAATCTTCTACGATATACGCTACGGTTCCGCAGGAATCAAGAATTGGAGTATCGTAGAAGGCCGTTATGCCCTTAACGAAAATGCGGTAATCAACCGAAACTACACCTCCTTTTCACGTTTGTTGACCCCGTTGCAACCAAAAACGGACAAGCTCGTATTTCCCTTGCATCCGGACTTTGAGAGGCATTATACGGTCAACGTAAGGGAAATTATCCAATCGGACGATGCCAAGATTGCCATTGTTCATTTTAGCGCCTTGCCTTCCACCACCATTCCCGCATTCAGCGGAGACGTATACATCGATATGAATAGCTATGACATACGAAAGGTTACCGGCGTGCTAAAAAACGATGCCTTTGATATGGCAAAGCTCACTACGAAAAACGCTTCTTGGAAGAATTACGAAATCGCCTACGATATCAACTATAAAATAGACAGTACGAAGCAATCGGTACTAGATTATATCAAAGTTGATCAGTCATTCGATTATTATAAAAACGACAGTCTGCAATACCGTACCTCAACGTCTTCAAATCTCCTGTTTTACGAACATTACCGTTCCAATACCAGAAAAAAATTGGGAGGCCGTCTGCGAAACAATCGCAGTGATTGGAAAAAATTGGATGCTATTGGGTATAACGAACAATTCTGGCTTGACAATCCCATCGTAAAACGAACTCCCGTAGAGGAAGAGGTCATCAACGCCTTTGAAAAAAAGGAAGCATTCAACAGCGTTTTTCTCAATAGTTCTGACAATCTCGCCTTGATGGATTTGAACATTGCGCAAGACCCCTTTATCATCGCCTTGACACAGGATATCAATGATTTTCGCAATTATAATCCCGTCGAAAAGGTATTCCTGCACACCGACAAAGAACTACTTGCCGAGGGGGAAGACCTTTGGTTTAGTGCCTATGTCGTTCTGGGCTCGAATCATGAGTACTCCGGCGCAAGCAGTGTTTTCCATGTTGATTTGATTGGTCCGGATTCCAAAATCGTTATAGCGCAAACCCACCCATTGCGCGATGGTCGCGGTTCTGGAAACCTACAGTTGCCTAAAAACCTCCCCTCAGGCAGGTACCAATTGCGGTCTTATACGCAATGGATGCGCAATTTCAATCCTGACTTCTTTTTTAAAAAAGAGATTGAAATTATCAATGAAAATGATAGTCAACCTTCTCAAACAGTTGCCGAAGGACCTATCGACCTTCAATTTTTTCCCGAAGGAGGTCATCTGGTAGCGGATCTCCAGGCTAAAGTAGCTTTCAAAGCTGTTGGGAGCGATGGCCTTAACGTAAAAATCAAAGGAAATATTATCGACAGTTCGGGAAAACAGGTAGCGCTGCTATCGACTTTGGATAGAGGGGGAGGTTTCTTTTCATTACGACCGGAGAAAGGGGAAACATACACGGCCGTTTTAGAAGACGGAACGCGATATGAATTGCCAGCAGCCCTAGAAAACGGTTACGGTCTATTGGCCGATAACTTAAATCCGAACACGGTACGGTTAACAATACAGGCAAGCGAGGCGTTGCGAAATAATAGCTTCTACCTCGTCGCGCATTCGAGGCAGCGCCAATACTATCAAGGCAAGTTTGAATTTGGTAACGAAAAAGCCCTTCGTTTGGAAATCCCTAAAACTAGGATTCCTGGTGGAGTTCTTACCATTACTCTTTTTGACAGCGATGGTAAACCTTGGTGCGAACGGGCTATTTTCATTACCAGCCAACAGGAATTGGATATCGAAACCAATACGGAAAAGTTACTTTTGGAAACAAGGGAGAAAGTAACATTTCAAGTCACGATTACCGATACCAACGGGCAGCCCGTCGCCACGGAATTTTCGGTCGCCATTACCGACAAAGGCCAAGCCGCGCGTGATACAGGTTCAGGCACCATATTGACCCAATTGCTACTCGAAAGTAATATAAAGGGGCATGTAGAAAATCCAGGTCTTCTTTTTTCAGATCAGGAAAGAGGCACATTACGTGCGCTAGACCTTGTCATGCTTACCCACGGTTGGCGAAAATACAATTGGCTGGCGCTCTCGAAGACCTCGAACGACGAAAAGAAATATCCCTTTGCCAAGGGGCTTCCGATAAGCGGAACCGCCAAAAAGCCTAGTGGAGCGCCACTCAAAAACACCGTCTTGAGGGTAATCGCCAAAGCGGATGATCGTCTGGGCGTGCTATCTACGCAGACCGAGGTGGACGGTACATTTGAACTAACCGATTTCAATTTAGAAGGCGAAACGACCTTGGTTTTCAATGCTTTTGATAGCGCTGATAAACCGATTGACCTGAATGTCACGCTGAACGAATTCACCAACGAATTGCCCTCGGCCGAATTTAGTAGCAGCACCGTACGTACAGATACCGAAGAAATAAGGGACTACCAGACCTACGCGACTACCCGTAAGAAATCGGATTCCATTTTTAACTTTGAAAATGTGACGAAACTTGAAAATGTCACGGTGGTAGACAAGAAAAAGGAAAAGCGCGCTGATAGTCCCTCTCTCTATGGAGTCGTTCCGGATCTTACAGTGTACGCTGATGATCAAAGGCCCCTAGTCGATATTTTTCAGTTGCTCAGGGGAGTTCCAGGGTTAAGGGTCTCCGGTACAGGCTTCGATAGTGAAATAAGTATCCGAAATGGTGGCAGCCCACTCTGGATAGTTGATGGAGTACCCTTCTTTGCTGATGCATTTAATCCAAACCAGTCTTTTAACGGTGAAAGTAATGGGGGAACGGGCACTGCTCCGCCTCCAGGATTTACCGAAGGGCGGGGCGGAGTTGAAAATGTAGCAGGTACAGGCTCGGCGACCAGAACACCTTCGGCACCGGTTCCTGATCTCATTAAAACATTGGATGTTTTGTCGATCGATAGGATAGAGGTGCATAAGGCAGGAACCGCTTCCATGATTTCGGGATTGAGAGGCCAAAATGGCGTTATTATCGTGTATACCAAATCAGGGGCGCAACCAGCAATCGATAAGGTTGAAGCACCTACGCTTAAAGTACAAGGACATTCGATGACCAAGGAATTCTACTCTCCAAAGTACGACGTTCCGCTTGATGTTCACAAAACTCCCGATTACCGTGCGACATTGTATTGGAATCCGAAGATGAGCACCGATGCAAATGGAAAAGCCACTATCGAGTTTTATAATTCCGACCTGGCCAAGGAGATTCAAGTTTCAATCGAAGCTTTATCGCCTGATGGGATTGCCGGTGCTGTATTAAAATCATTCGGAGGTCAATAATCAATCTGAAAATTTTAAGAGAGTACTTTAAAAGATGCAGGCTGTATTTTCTATCGCCGGATGAGTCGAGATTTTTCTAGAGGTTATTCCAAAATATCCAACAGTTCTACATCAAAAATCAATACTGCAAAAGGCGGTATGGTACCTCCACCGGCACCCCTTTCGCCGTAGGCCAAATCATAGGGAATATACAATTTCCATTTCGACCCGACCGACATCATTTGTAAAGCTTCCGTCCAGCCTTTAATAACTCCGGTTACCTTGAAATCTATGGGTTCGCCCCTTTCTACAGAGCTATCGAACACCTTACCGTCGGGGAACATTCCCGTGTAATGTACTTTTACCTTATCGGCGACCGTCGGCTTGGCTCCCTCTGTGGCCTTGATAATCTCATACTGCAGACCACTATCGGTAGTTGTTATTTCCGGTCTTTTGGCATTTTCGGCCAAGAATCGGGCGCTCTTCTCCTTCAGTCTTTTATTTCGTTCCTCCTCCAATTTGGTCATGGTTGCCCGCATTGTGGTATTGGCTTCTTGGACGCTTATTTTTTCAGTACCGTTCATTACATCTTTTAAGGCAATGGAAAACGCATTGTAGAAAAGAGAGTCTACTCCCGAATCTTTTAAATCGCTTCCGATACTCACCCCCATGGCATAGCTGAAGCTGTGTAAATCGTCGTTCATATTCATTTCCTGAGTTTGCCGTAGGGAATCCCACTTTTTTTGCATCGCTGTCTTTTGGGCTTGCAGCAAGGCTACTTGCTTTATAAGCTCTTTCTTTTTTTGTGCAAGACCTGTTACTCCAAAGAGCACCGCAGTAAGAAGGATAATCGAATTTTTCATGAAAATTAGGATTGTGGTTTTCTATTTTAGGCGAAAGATACTAACTCTTTTAAAACTGTTCGCTTTGTTAAGAACAGACCGATTGGTCGGTTACCCGCTTCGCCCTTAATTTACAATTCATAATCAAGCTGGATTTAAGGTGGTATTTTATCGATGAACGCCCATATTCGTTCAATTATTTAAGCACAATTGTCTTGTACAGACCAGATGGTTTGTAACTGGATTTGTACTCCCGACAGGCCATGGAATATATCCTACCGTTAGACGCTCTTAACCGATTTCTTAAACTCCAATTTCGCTATTTGCATGTGCTTAAATTTCATTTTCTATATGGCCTCGAACAACTTTCCGGGCAAGGGTCGAATCACTCCTTTCATTTCCATATTTAAAAGGGTCGAGGAGACTTTGAAAATAGGTAGCTGGCATTCCAAGGCGATGCTATCCAATTGCTGTTTCCCTTTTTTTTGCAAATAATCGTAGATAGTCTGTTCGTCACCCTCCAATTCGACAAACAGTTGTTTTTGAACCGTTTTCTGCTGTTGTTCGATATCCCATCCCAACATATAGAGCAAGTCTGCCGCCGAGGTAATCATGTGCGCCTTTTGCTGTTTGATCAAATTATTACACCCTGTGCTGTAGTTGTCTTTTGCACGTCCTGGAAAGGCAAAGACATCCCTATTGTAGCTATTGGCAATATCTGCGGTTACCAGACTTCCTCCTCTTTCTGCGGATTCGATGACAATGGTCGCCTCTGCCATACCGGCGATAATACGATTGCGTTTGAGGAAATTTTCCCTATCCGGGTTGCTCGTACTCCAGAATTCAGTCATGAAACCGCCATTCTTTTCAATATCAGAGGTGTATTTGGCGTGTACCTTGGGGTAAATTTGATTGAGCCCATGCGCTAGGCAGCCTATCGTCTGCAAATCGTGTTTCAGGGCCGCACGCTGTGCACAAATATCCACTCCATAGGCAAATCCGCTAACGATAATCGGATTTAAAGGCGACAATGCTTCGATAAGTTCTTCGCAAAGGGCGCTTCCGTAGCTGGTAATTTTACGGGTGCCCACGATGCTAATGATCTTCCGCCCTTCAAGGTTGATGTTCCCCCTTTTGAACAACAGTACGGGACCATCGATACAATGTTTCAGGTAATTGGGATAATCCGGATCGGTAAAATAGGCGTAGGCGATATCATTATCCGTGATATATCGCAATTCGGCTTCGGCCGCCTCACGGTGTTCAGCATCATGCAAACCCCGCACCGTATACGTACCAACGCCATCGATTTTTTGAAGTTGCTGTAATTTGTCGGTAAAAACAGCGGCAGGACTACCGCAGTGCGAAATCAGTTTTTTGGCCGTCACGTCCCCGATGTTGGGCGCATGCTGAAGTCTTAGCACCGCTAATAGTTCATTTTCAGTCATTTAAATCCTTTTTTACACATTATTTTATCCGTGCTTGAATTTTAGCGATAACTCTAGTTAAGATAATCACCCCTATAAAATCAAAAATGACCCAGGAACATCCAAATCGTAAATTCTTCAACCGAGTGAAAAAATAACTGATTCCTGCCTGCCGGTGAGGCAGGTTCGCTTCAATCCTAAAAGTGTAAATGAGTTCAAAGTTATCCACAAAACACCTCAAATATAATGTTAATAAAAAGTAAAGTGAAGGCTTATAAAACCCCTCTATTTTTTTCATATTTGTCCCGATGGGAGTTGAACACTATCTAAATGAGCTATTATATCGGTATAACTGTGTCGTTATTCCGGGCTTTGGTGCGTTCCTGACGCAGAAAAAATCGGCCGTGTTACACAAGGCGTCGAACACCTTTTATCCACCTACCAAAATCCTATCCTTTAACAAACAATTGACCTCCAATGACGGGCTCTTGGTCTCCTATATGGCGCAAGCCGAGAAAAAAGGCTATGAGGTAATGCTGCGTTCGGTAAACGAAACCGTTAAAACTTGGAATACCGCATTGCAAAAAGGCGAAAGGCTACCACTACCCAATGTTGGTGAGCTTTGGAAGAATTCCGAGGGTAAAATACTGTTTCAACCTTCGGAGAAGGTAAATTACCTTACATCTTCCTTCGGATTAGCTCCTTTCGTATCGAAACCGGTTACCCGCGAAGTGCTCAAAGAGGAAGTGGTTCAGTTGGAAGAAAAGATTCCGTTTACCATAACGCCAGAGGCAAGAAAGTCGACGACCATTCGACCTTATCTGAAGTATGCCGCTATATTTCTATTGGCCCTTTCCACTGGATTGGCCGGCTATACCACTTATCAAAATGGTATCGAAAGTCAGCAAATGGCCCAAGAAGATGCGCAGGAACAAGTCTCCAAACACATTCAGGAAGCCACTTTTTTCGATACTTCGCCCTTAGAACTGCCTGTTTTAAATCTCAACATTGGCGGTACTACCAACAAGTCTTCCACGACTGCAAAAGGTCAAAAAGTACATCATATCATTGCCGGGGCGTTTCGTTTTAAAACCAATGCGGATAAAAAAATACGCCAGCTCAAACGCAGAGGATTCAACCCTTCGTATATCGGCACGAATAAATTTGGCTTGTATATGGTGGCTTATGAGAGTTTTACCGATTCAGAAAAGGCCCTTAGCACCCTCAAAGAAATCAGGCAAAGCCATTCGAAAGACGCGTGGTTAAAGTCGGTTCGATAATTCTACCCTATTAGTGCCCCTTTATATTATTACTTTTCCGGAGTTCAGTACCTTTGCCGAAATTTTAAGCTATGGATACCAAACACCCTAACGATTCGCGTACGATAATGACAGATATCGTTCTCCCTGGTGAAACCAATATTCTAAAAAATCTTTTTGGCGGCGAGCTCCTCGCTCGTATGGATAGAGCGGCCAGCATCGCAGCGGGACGGCATGCCGAAAGTATTACGGTTACCGCAGCGGTTAACCATGTGGCATTTACGCAAGCCGTTCCCTTGGGGAGTGTGGTAACCATAGAGGCCGCAGTTTCAAGGGCATTTTCATCATCAATGGAGGTTTTTATCGATGTATGGATAGAAGACCGTTTTGATGGCAAACGTTCCAAAGCAAATGAGGGCATCTACACTTTCGTAGCACTGGATGCTTCTGGAAAGCCCCGAAAAGTGCCAACACTGGAACCGGAAACACCCCTCGAACAAGAACGTTTTGATGCAGCCTTACGTCGGAAGCAGCTCAGTTTGGTGCTCGCTGGAAAAATGAAACCCAATGAAGCTACCGAACTTCGTGCGTTGTTTATGGACAACTAAAACATAGAGGAAACAATCTGCTTCGGTCAAGTATTTTCAAAAGTCAAAGTTATCGGGATCAGGGCCTGTCCGTTCTCCCCTATCTAGACTATCCAGGTATTTTATATCCGTATCAGCAAGTTCAAAATCAAAAATGTCTGCATTGCTACGAATGCGTTCTTTGTTAACGGATTTAGGGATTGTAACGACTCCCTTTTGAAGGTTGTACCTTAAAATCAGCTGCGCGGCCGTTTTATTATATTTTTCGACCAGTGGATCGCAGAAATCTATTTCGAAGAGTTTGCCTTGCATAAAAGGGGACCACGCTTCGTATTGTATGCCATGGGTAGAACAGTAATCGATCAGCTCTTGTTGTACGAGAAACGGGTGAAACTCCATTTGATTGACCATCGGTGCCACCTCGCTAGCGCCCATCAAGTCTTCCAAATGATGTTCCAGAAAATTACTTACTCCAATGGCGCGAATGAGTTTTTCAGCGTATAGCTTTTCCATGGCCCTCCAAGTTTCCTTATACTTCTCAGTTACTGGCCAGTGGATAAGGTAAAGGTCCAAATAATCGAGCTGTAATCTATCCAGACTCTGCTCAAATGCCCTGAGGGTTTCCTCATAGCCTTGGTCGGCATTCCACACCTTACTCACCACAAATAATTCCGATCGGGCAACATCACTTTCCCGAATACCTTTACCTACGCCTTCTTCATTTTTGTAGATACTTGCAGTATCAATATGCCGATAGCCCATATTCAATGCATGGCGAACGGCATCGGAAACCTCATTTTCATTGTCGGCCATATAGGTACCCAAACCTAAATAAGGCATTTGTACCCCATTTCGCAAGGTAAAACCACCTCCTAAATTCGTTATTTGTTTCATGGTAGTATGTATTTATAATAGGTATAACCATTCCTCCGGATTGAGTTTATCCGTGTCTTCATAAAGGTAGAATTTTAAACGTGTCTGGCCGTTCGACCGATTGGTATAAATCAGCCCCAGTTCGGTTTTCACATCTACGACATCGCCTTTTTTCACATATAGTTCAGAGAGATTGTAATAGGTACTAATGTAGTTCCCGTGTTTTACCTGTACGCCCTTTTTCCCGCCGGGAACGGACAGGATGGCAATGACTTCACCCTTAAAAATCGATCGGGCCTTGGTGCCTTCATCGGTCGCGATGATTACTCCATTGCTTTCGTGTTTAATTCCAGGATACACGGCATCGTTGTACACCCCGAAGCCCTGACTTTTAATTCCCTTGTCAACGGGCCAGATCAGTCGGCCCTTGTTCGCGGAAAAATTATTGGCAATGATGGTCGCCTCCGGTGTTAAAACGAACTTAGAGGTACTTTTGGTTTTGATTCCCGATGCTTTATTCGCGGCTAAAATGGCTCTTTTGATAACTTCCTCGATTTGCTTGTCTATCTTTTTGGCCTCCTTTGTTTTTTGCTGTACCTGCGCTGCATACTGGCTTTCATTTTGTCGTATCGAGCCCAATAATGCCTTTTGAACTTTCATTTCGCGCATCAATTGTGCTTTTGCCTTTTTGTTCTGTGCGATCAAGGCGTCCTTTTTCTTGCGTTGTTCAATAAGATCGGAGTTCAATTGCGTCAATTGCTTGGTTTTTTCCTGAATTTGCTCGCCTTGTTCCCGCCTGTAATCGGTATACTGCTTCATATATTGCAACCGCTTAAACGCTTGAAAAAAGCTTTCGGACGATAACAAGAACATTAATCTATTCTGCTGGGAACGGTTTTGGTAAGACTTCTGAATAATGGTCGCGTATTCTTCTTTGAGTGACGTCAAATCGCCTCGTAATTCAGAAATACTATTGACGTTGGTATTGATCTGTCTGTTCAGAAGATTGGATTCTTGATCGCTTACCTTGATCAATTCTTGGCTGACATTTATTTTTTTGTCCAAGGCTTCCATCTGATCGAGAACAGTTCCTTTTTCCTTTTTTTTCGCGAAAAGCAGTCGATTGATTTCGGCGATTTCCTTTTGAAGGCGTTCCCGTTTGGCCTCTAATGACTTTTGCTCGCCCGTTTGGGCAAAAGCCAAGCATCCAACGAACAAGAAAAGTAAGGTGGTACGGAAAGTAATATGTAACGAATTATAAATCAACCTCTTTCAAAACGATTTCTTTAAAACCATTTGGTATTTTATATGGAAATCTGAGTTCTTGGTCAAACTCGATATTGCGGTATTCAATGGCAATCTTACTTTGCACGTTCCCATCAGTAGCGGCGATATCAATTAGGTTAGGGAGTATCCAGTTACCGATTTTCTGGTAATTGGTATAATTGATCTGCAACAGCCTTTTTTTCAGCGGTTGCGAAAGCTGCTGCGATGCCATTTTAAAGTTTTTGGGTTCTATTTGGAAAAGGATTTTGAACAGCTCGGCCGCTTTTTTGGGTTTCAGTTGATAGCTGTCATTGGCAATCTGTGTGTCGTACTTACCTTCTTTCAAATCGATAAGCGCCTGCCCCAACAAAAGGTTCTGTACCTGATTGAAATCGAGTTCGGTGCCTAGCATGTTACTTAAAAAGGTAAAATCGCCGTCAAAATATTCGTTCTGAAGTTTGTTGTAAAACGAAACCCTTCCAGGCGTAATATAAGCCTTTACGATGCCCAAAGGGGCACTGACCCAGATGGCCTTATCCTTTTCCATTCGCAGTGTTAGCGGTACACTTTGCTCGGTACTCCCATCGGAATAGTCGATTTTCAACTTGCCGCGTATCGTTTTAAAGTCCAATTGATTCTGGTAATGCTGCTTAATAATCGTCTTGGCGGTCAAATTGGCATTTACGGTGCCATCCGTGACCACTTTGGTGCTTTTGCACGAACTGATGACCAAGAACAGCATAACCGCTGTAAAACTTCCTCTTACTAGGCTGAAAAGTACCTTCATATGTTTAAAATCCAGGTTTTATCTTGCGAAGGTACATATTTGCCTTCACTGAATTATTCATTGCCTTATACGCATCGGAAAGGGCGGTGTAAAACTTATTCTCCAACGAAATATCGCCCAACATATAATCCAGGCCAGCCTCCAAAATTACAATGGCTTCACGGTATTTCCCTTTTTGGTTCAGGGCATAGCCATTGGCATAGTAGAAATAAGGTTGCGCAGGATAGGCCTCCAATGCTTCTTCCGATACTTGTAGCAAAAACACGGTGCTATCGGTTGCGAACAGTCCTTCGATACGCATTTTATAGGACATCATCGAGCCTTCCTGTTCGGAATTGGAGGTAGTTGAAAAAGACACTGTTTTTCGTTCCGCCTCTTGTTTCGCAAGGGAATCATTCACCTTGAGCGACAGGTCTTCGCTAAACGGAGATTTACGGACTTCCTTCAAGACATTTCGAGCGGCTTCATAATTACCGCTACGGTAATAAATCAAGGCCAAGTTCTCTTTTAGTTTGGGATTCTCATAGGGGATGTTAGCCAACACACTGTTGAACGAACCACTTTGCACTTGAACGATATCGACCAAGGTCTTCAAGTACCACAAATTCTCCGGGTCGGCGTTTAAAGCGATTATCGCATAATCTTCCGCTAGCGGGAATTGTTTGTCTTTAAGATACACCTTCGCCAATTCATGATCAATGACCCGGTTATCGGCATCCAGTCGTTTGCATTCCAAAAAGAGATTGATGGCCCTATCGTAATTTTCAATTCCTTTTTGCTTTAGGGCCTCGAAAAAGTTTTCCTGAAATTCATCGGTATAGTCCTCGAGGGAAACCTCGGCACTTTCTTCCGCGCGAATTTCGGGGTCGGGTTCTTGAGCATAGTTAATTGACGGAATGAGAAGAAATCCGGTTAACAATAATGTTATGCAAAAACCTTTGTACATATATAATGTCTCGTTCGTTTCGGGAGAACACCCCCCTTTTCCCCTAAGAGGGGGAATACTAAATCGAATTTTCAAACTCAACTTCAAGAATTATAAATCATTGATACTTGAAATTAAGAATTAAAATTAAACCAATTGCTAAACTATTTAATGCCCGTACTCCCAAAACCACCTACGCCGCGAGCAGTTTCGGACAACTCGGTAACCTCGACCCATTTGGCACGTTCGTGCTTGGCAATGACCAATTGAGCGATACGTTCCCCTTCTTCTATCACGAAAGGTTCGTTTGACAAGTTTACAAGAATCACGCCAATCTCGCCCCTATAATCGGCATCAATGGTTCCGGGTGCGTTGAGTACTGTAATGCCTTTTTTGGCGGCCAAACCACTTCTCGGTCGTACTTGGGCCTCAAAGCCAACGGGCAACGCTATAAATAGCCCCGTTTTAATGATAGCCCGCTCTAAAGGTTGTAACGTTACCGATTCCGAAATATTGGCTCTTAAATCCATTCCGGCAGAGGCACCCGTTTCATAATGGGGCAATTGGTGATTCGATTTGTTGATGATGTTGATGTTCATTGTTGTTATTTTTGTGGAAAAGGACGCTAGACTCGTTGCGCTGTTAGAAACAAGAACTTAGACTAAAGGCACTAAAAATTAGTCTTGGCTCTAGATTCTAAATATCTAAGCTCTTTTTTTTATAAATATCTTCCTTAATATATCATTTTCTAATTTATACACCAACCCAAGAAACAAGGCCAAGAAAATGCTCCCGGCGATCAAATTCCTATGAAACACATAAAAGGAAAGGAACGAGAATAGAATAGAAATCGAAAGATAAAATAAGATTTTTCTAAAATTGTAGGGAACGGGATACCGAGACTTTCCAAGGTAATACGAAATGACCATCATACTCCCGTAGGCCATGACGGTCGCTATGGCTGAGGCCATATAGCCGATATACGGAATAAAAATATAATTAATACCAATTGTTATAATCGCTCCGATGACCGATATCAAAGCCCCATAGCGTGTTTTGTCGGTAACCTTGTACCATACGGAAAGGTTATGATAGATGCCCAGAAAAAAGCTGGCCAAAACGATGAGGGGTACAATATCCATTGCCTCCCAGTACGCCTCATCCTGCACAAAAATAACCTTTAGCACATCTGCGAAAACGACCACCGCAAGTAATATGATACTGCCCAATACCACGAAATAATTGGTAATCTGGGCATACGCTTTTTGTGGATTTTCGCTTCCCGCGTGACTAAAGAAAAAAGGTTCGATGCCCATCCGAAATGCCGTGGCGAAAAGTGTCATAAAAAGCCCGAGTTTGTAGCATGCGGAATACATTCCCACCTTGCTCTCCGCAACCGCGGGATCGAGCAAACGCTCTAAAAGAATACGATCGAAGACTTCATTAATCGTAAATGCGATTCCGGCAATCAAAACAGGCCAAGCATATTGCATCATGCTATTCCATAGCACTTTATCAAAGCGATACGTTGTTTTCAGATAAAGCGGCAGCATCAACAAGAATGTCAAACCACTTGCAACCAACATGGAAATAAAGATGTAGGAGATTTCGAAATTAGGCTTGTACATCCAAGAGAAAAAACCATCCGGATTACTTTCCATCATTCTGGGAAGGGCGATAAGGAAAAAAAGATTCAATCCAAGATTTACGGCCACGTTCAATATCTTGATCACCGCATAGCGCATTGGTTTTTCATTGGCTCTGAGCCACGCAAATGGAATCATGACCAGCGCGTCCAGACCCAAAATTATAATCACGTATTTGATATACTTTGAGTCGATTTCCAATAAGCCGGCCATACTATTTTGGAACAATGCCGCTACGAATAGGAAAGCCAAGGTCGAGGCGGCCACCGAAATCAATGAGGTGGAAACGACAGTCTCCTTATCATCCGATTTACTATAAAAACGGAAGAAAGCTGTTTCCATACCGTAGGCAAGAAAGACATTGAAAATAGCAAACCAGGCGAAGATGATACTCACCTCCCCATAGAGCCCAGGAGCCATGACGGAGGTATAAACAGGTACCAGAATAAAAGTAAGCATCCGCGGCAATACCGTAGCCAAGCCATAAATAGCGGTTTGCTTGAACAATTTTTTGAGTGGATTCAATTCCAGTGCGGATTAAGACCCAAAAGTACCTATTTATCACATTGAAACAAAGACAGAACCGCTAATGCACCAAAAGCGATACGTATGCGCCGATGTTATTGCCACTTTAGGATTTCAAATCTTTTAGCATTCGTAGCTCGTTTCGAATTTGCTTTGCAATAAACAAACCCAAAACCACCAAAAGTACAATGGAAGAAATTACAATATAGTTATAGAAACCTTCGGATAAATTTGCCTTAAATGAAGGTAGAAGCACTACGAAACCAACACAATATACTAGAACAATCAGCGGTGTGATGATCAGGTGTATTTTAATCCGGTTTTTATAGTATTTGGTGAGCTGCGCTTTAAAGCGGACCACATCAACGGAGACATTTAAGCTACGTAATCTTCCGATACTGAAAAATTCTATCGCTATACGAATGACCAAAGCCCCGATCATGAGCAACAGACCGATCATGACCGTTTGCACTTTGTATGCGGAAATATAGAAGAAGAAGATAACCAGTATGATTCCGGTACTGGTCAATACGATATTGGCGATACCTTGTTTCTGCTGGATGGAGGCAATTTTTTCCCTTACCCGTCCTGCCCCATCGATTGGAGCCTCTGGTTGAGACTGCTTCTCCCATTCCGATTGTAATTCTTCAAATTCCGTCATTTTGAACACATTTAGTTAAGCTATTTTTAATACGATGTACCCGTACGCGAATCGCTTCATGCGAGAAGCCTATGACCGTAGCGATTTCTTTTTGGGGAAGTCCTTCCAACTCCAACAAAATAATGCCTCTATTCTCCTCGGAAAGTGTATTGATGCACTGGTACATTTTTTTTAGTTGCTTTTCTTTGGATGGCCCTTCTTCTTCCTCAGTTTCAGAATACGTTTCAAGGGCCTTTGCATTATTATGATATTTCTTTTTACGCAACTGTAGCAAACAGGTATTTACGGTAATCCGATAAATCCAAGTTGCGATGCTGGACTCGTTCCGAAAAGTTGCCAAACAGCGCCACACTTTGATGAATACTTCCTGGGCCAAATCCTTCGCCAGCTGTTCATCTCCGTTTACGTAACCCCTGCATATACGTATGACCCGTGGGTAATTCGCTTGATAGATTTCCTCAAAATGGGATGCCTCTTGCTTCATTTAATATTGCAACGCTTTTGTAAGCTGATTTAAAAACCATTCCGGTTGATCGTACATGATAAAATGGGCGGCATCCTCGGCATATTTGATTTTATATTCCGCCAGATTACTGTATTGTCCTTCATAAGTCTTTTTGGCCATTTCCAGACCATAGGGCTTTGTCGCCGCCAAAATAGTGACGGGAATGGTGATTTTCACGATGTCTTCCCTTAAGTCCAATCTTAATAAATCCGTATAACCGTACACATAGGTTTCTCGGTCAGCCATTAGTATCCAATCTTTTAGCTGCTCCTTTTTATGTGGTTTCAAGGTCATTCCCGACGCCATTTGAACGGCCATTTTCTCAAAGGAAGTATCATCCATCGCCAGCATTTGTTGGTTCCATGGACTTTCATACACCATGTTTTCGCTCTTAAAGTTGGGCATCATCAGCGCTCCTGTCGAAGGTAGGGCTTCAACAACAATCAACTTGGAGTACGGATGTTCCTCGTCTATGGCCAACCACAAGCCCAAGGCACCACCAAGACTATGGCCCAGTACAATTGGAGCTTTAAGCTCTTTCTCCTCAACGTAGCGATTGATTGCCTCTTTGATTTTGGGAAGCCATGGTGTTTCAATCGGAGCTACATCCCCAAAACCCGCAAAGGTAAACACATGACATTCGTAGTTTTTCGATAGTTCCGCGACGGTGTCGTCCCAAACGGCTCCCGTACAGGTAAATCCCGGAAATAATAAAACCGGCTGCCCTTCTCCTTTTACCGTCACCTCAAAAGGATGGTCTTGCGCATACAAAAAAGCGGATGAGATAAACATCCACATTACTACTACTTTTTTCAACGTCTGCATATGAAGTTTTTTAGATGATTTTCCTTTTAGATGCATTTTGTCAAAAATGTTACATCCTTGCATCAACAATCCAGCTAAAGCTTTATACGGAAAGCGGAGTCATCCTCTTTTTGAGCCCGAGGAAGTAGTAGATTGCGTCCCTTGGCTACTATCCATACGGTAAAGAAACCGCGAAAATAGTTAATGGGGAAGAACGTCTTTGGAGTGAACGGATTCATCGTCTTGTAAATCCATCTTTTTCATGGCCATAAAGGCGAAAAGAAAGGCCAAGAACAACAATAGGGCCGCTAAGGCATAGGGCGCTCCCGGAAAGTAGATATCGGCCTCTGGACGAATAAAATAGTAAAAAACCGGCGAGAACAACAGCTGACCCAAAATAGCGGTAACACTTAATAAGCCGGTTATGGCCCCTTGTAAATTTCCCTGCTCCTTTTCAGAGACCTGATTTGAGATAATACCCTGAATAGTGGGCCCTGCCACACCACCTAAGGCATACGGAACCAAAAAGGCATACAACATCCAGGGTTCGGAGGCTTGCGAAAAAAGGAACATTCCAATCGTCCAAAGTGTAAAACCAATGACAACCGTTCTTTTCTTTCCGATTTTTTTCACGACAATACCCACTAAAAAGCCTTGAACTACCGCCACCAGTAAGCCTACCACCATAAGGGAAATCCCTATTTCACGCGGACTCCAATCATACCGCTCGATTCCGTAATAGGACCAGACCGCTGGCAGTGACTGCCCAGCTAAATTGGCCAGAAAAAAAGCGACGATCAAGAGCAAAACACCTTTGTAGTTTCGTAGGCTCGCCAAAGAAACGCCCGGAATCATTTTCAGTACATTGATCGGTCTTCTATTTTCAGGGGTAAGGGATTCCGGTACAAAGAAGTAGCCAAATAGAAAATTCGAAAACGTCAGGCCAGCGGCGATATAGAACGGAAGTCGAATATCGACTTCACCAAAAAAACCACCAATACCAGGGCCTATGATAAATCCTAAGCCGAATGCAGCGCCTATCAATCCGAAATTTTTAGCCTTTTCTTCCTTAGTACTAATATCTGCAATGTATGCGGAAGCCACGGTGAAACTTGCCCCGGTAATGCCTGCGAGAAACCGTCCTAAGAACAACCAGATGATGGTCGGGGCCCAGGCATGGATCAAGTAATCGATACTCAGTCCCAAGAGGGCGATCAGTAAAATCGGGCGTCTCCCGTACTGATCGGAAATCTCCCCTAGAATCGGAGAAAACAAGAATTGCATTCCAGCAAAGGCAGTCGTCAACCACATCCCATAAATGACGGCCATGGCCGTACCTTCCCCTGTCAGTTCCATGATGAGATCCGGGATTATGGGAAGGATGATACCGATACCTATGACATCCACCAGAATGGTGATGAAAATAAAGAGTAGCGCGGTTTTTTTGGATTGCATAGCGGCTGCAAAAATCGGTAAAAAAAAGAAACCCCACATTGCTGTGAGGTTGTATCGTTTTAGTGGGCTTTAAGCATTGTAGCCCTTGGACAATGCTCGGGACGCCATATTAATTATTTAACGCTTCGGCACCACCAACAATCTCTAAAATCTCATTGGTAATGGCTGCCTGTCTTGCTTTGTTATATGTAAGTTTTAACTGGTCGCGCAATTCGGTAGCATTATCGGTCGCCTTGTGCATAGCCGTCATTCGTGCACCGTGTTCACTAGCAAACGAATCACGAATACCCTTGTAAAGCTGCGTTTTCAATGACTTTGGTATCAACTGCGCAACGATTTCCGGTTTGGAGGGTTCAAAAATATAATCGCCACTAGTTGCTTCACCGCCTTCAACAGGAACAATCGGCAAGAACTGTTCCGTCATTACAATTTGGGTCGCAGCATTTTTGAATTTGTTGTAGACGACCTCTATTTTATCATATTCTCCACTGGTGAAACGTTCCATCAGGTCTTCTGCAATGACAGCCGTGTTTTCAAAGGTCAAATCGTCATATAAACCACTGTGATTGGCGATTACATTAGATTTTTTGTTCAGAAAATCATTTGCCTTCTTCCCGATGGCCATAAAATCGACCTGCTTTCCGGCATAGGTCTCATTAATCAAAATGGTACATTGTTTTAGGATGTTGGAATTAAATGCTCCCGCAAGTCCCCTGTTCGAGGTAATCGCAACAATAAGCACCTTGTTCACTTCCCGATTGTCGGCAAATTTACTTCCTGCATCACCATCTAAGCTCGCACTCAAACTCTGCAAAAGCTCGGTAAGCTTATCAGAATAAGGTCGCATAGCGGTAATAGCATCCTGGGCTTTCTTCAATTTTGCAGCAGATACCATTTTCATGGCACTGGTAATCTGCATGGTCGACGATACCGATGCTATCCTGTTTCTTATTTCTTTTAGATTCGCCATAGGCCCCTAATAGCCTCCCCTTCAGGAGGAACTTGTTTATGGTTATTCTGCAAACCCCTTATTCTCCCCTTTTGGGGGAGTTAGAGGGGGCTTTTAACTTCTATACTTCCCCGATAGATCTTTCGCAACGGAGGTAAGAACATCGATGACCTCATCGGTCAACTTCCCAGCTTTAAGCGTATCCAAAGTACCTCTGTGCTTCGCGTTCAAGAATTCGATATAGTCCCTTTCAAATTCCTTTACTTTTTCAACGGGCACATCACGTAAAAGGTTTTTAGACCCCGCGTAGATAATCGCCACTTGATCTTCTACGGTAAACGGGTCGTTCTGCGCTTGTTTTAGGATTTCAACATTACGACGTCCTTTTTCGATAACGTTCAAGGTAGCGGCATCCAAATCGGAACCGAACTTGGCAAAAGCCTCCAATTCACGGAATTGCGCCTGATCTAACTTCAAGGTACCGGCTACTTTTTTCATTGACTTTATCTGCGCGTTACCACCCACACGCGATACGGAGATACCTACGTTGATCGCTGGACGAACCCCTTGGTTAAATAAATCCTGCTCTAAGAATATCTGTCCGTCGGTAATCGAAATTACGTTCGTTGGAATATAGGCCGAAACATCACCTGCCTGCGTTTCGATAATAGGCAAGGCTGTTAATGAACCGCCACCCTTTACCATCGGCTTCAAGGAATCCGGCAAATCGTTCATGTCTTTAGCAATTGCATCGTTATTGATGACTTTTGCCGAACGCTCCAATAAACGGGAGTGTAGGTAGAAAACGTCACCAGGATATGCTTCACGTCCCGGAGGTCTTCTCAAAAGAAGTGATACCTCACGATAGGCAACCGCTTGTTTTGACAAATCATCGTAGATGATCAAAGCAGGGCGCCCTGTATCACGAAAATACTCTCCAATCGCAGCACCCGCCATTGGGGCGTATACCTGCATTGGTGCGGGATCGGATGCGTTTGCGGCAACGATAGTCGTATAGGCCAAGGCTCCTTTATCCTGCAAGGTCTGGGCGATGCCCGCTACCGTGGATGCTTTTTGTCCGATGGCCACGTAAATACAATACACAGGTTCCCCTGCGTCGTAAAATTCCTTTTGATTCAAGATGGTATCGATACAAACGGTAGTCTTACCCGTTTGACGGTCACCGATGACAAGTTCCCTTTGGCCTCGACCTACGGGAATCATTGCGTCGATTGCCTTAATACCAGTTTGTAAAGGCTCGGTTACCGGCTCACGAAAGATAACCCCTGGCGCTTTGCGCTCCAATGGCATTTCATACGTCTCCCCTGAAATGGGCCCTTTTCCATCGATAGGTGCTCCTAAAGTATTCACAACACGACCAACAATACCTTCACCAACATTGATCGAAGCAATGGTTTGGGTTCGTTTTACAACCGAACCTTCTTTTACATCACGTGATGGGCTCAATAGTACTACCCCCACATTGTCTTCTTCCAAGTTCAAAACGATACCCTTAAGACCACCGTCGAACTCTACCAATTCTCCGTATTCAGCATTCGATAGCCCGTACACACGTGCGATACCATCACCTACTTGTAATACCGTTCCTACTTCGTCCAAGGAGGCCGTAGCTTCAAAATTCGATAATTGTTGTTTTAAAATTGCTGATACTTCAGCGGCTTTTACTCCTGCCATTTGTTCTAGATATAAGATGTTAGAGGTGAGAAGTAAGACCGCTCACTCTTCCTATTTATTATAGACTATTAGTAAATTCTCTTTTAAGATTACTCAATTTGTTCGATATGCTTGCATCGTATCGCAAATCCCCTACACGGAGAATGAATCCGCCCACGATGCTTTCGTCGATTTTATTCTCGATGGTGACTTGGTTCCCAGTCAACTCGGTGACCTGTTTTAAAATTTTCTTTTCCAACTCGGCCGTCAAGGGAACTGCGGTCGTCACTACTGCAACGCCCTTTCCTTTAAGGTCTTCATTAAGAATGATGAATTTTTCGGCTACCTCATCCAGTAAATCAATACGTTTGTTTTCGATCAGAACATTGATAAGACCTTCGGTAATCGAATGGCTTCCTTTAAATATGGCCGTCAATGCGTTTTTCTTCAATTCGGATTTGATTACCGGGCTCATCAGCATCTCCTTTAATTCGGAACTCCGTGAAATCGTTGCCAAAACGGACCGCATATCTTTTTCGACCGCATCGGTAGCCTTGTTGTCTACTGCGAGGTCTAAAATTGCCTTTGCGTACCGTATGGATGCTCTTGAATTACTCATTCTAGCTTGCTTAGTTCAATTTGATGTCTCCCAACATGGACTCGACCAACTTCAATTGCTTGTCCTTTCCTGAAAGCTCTTCTTTTACCACCTTTTCAGCGATAGCCACAGACAGTTCTGCAACCTGGCTTTTAATATCGGCAACAGCGGCTTTCTTTTCGCTTTCAATCGCAACTTGGGCCTGCTTCAGCATCTTGTCACCTTCTATTTTTGCCTGCTCTTTGGAATCAGCGATCATTTTCTCTTTAATTTCACGGGCCTCCTTCAACATCGCCTCTCGCTCAGCTCGGGCTTCCTTTAATAGGCGCTCGCTATCGGCAGTCACGTTTTGCATTTCTTTTTTGGCCTCCTCAGCCGCCGCAAGAGCGCTTTTGATACCATCTTCCCTTTCGTTCACTGCGTTCAGAATGGGCTTCCAGGCAAACCTTCGCAATAAAATAAGCAAAAGCACAAATAACAATATTTGCCAGAAGAACAGTCCGAATGAAAAATCGTTGATTAACTTATCCATAATTCAATTTGTTTAAAACTTCAATCAAAACAACGGCGATAACCAACCGTTACCGCCGTGGTTTCATACTCTTAGCCTACGAACAAAGCCGCAAACCCAATACCTTCAATAAGCGCCGCTGCAATCAACATTGCTGTTTGAATTTTACCAGTAGCCTCAGGCTGACGGGCAATAGCTTCCATAGCTGAACCACCGATTCTACCGATACCGATACCTACACCGATTACGATCAAACCTGCACCTACAATTGTTGGGATTTCCATAAATATATAATTAAGAATTAAACATTCACTACTAGATTTCCGACTTCGCGGAAATGAAAAAACGCTACTTATTAATGTGCCTCGTCATGCTCCTCAACGGCAAATCCGAAATACAATGCCGATAATAGGGTAAAAATGTACGCCTGTAAGGCTGCCACCAATAGTTCGATTATCGAAAGGAAAAAGGCCAAGAACAACGAAAGTCCACCACCTATCCAATTCTGCACGAAAAAGACCAAGGCGATAATGCTCATCAACACCACGTGACCCGCCATGATGTTCGCATACAAACGAATCATCAAAGCAAACGGCTTAATGAAGACGCCTAATAATTCAATCGGTGCCAAAATAAATTTCATGGGTACGGGAACACCAGGCATCCAAAAAATATGTTTCCAATAGTTCTTATTTCCTGAAAACTGCGTGATGATAAACGTAAGCAAAGCCAAGGCCAGGGTTACGGAAATATTACCCGTAACATTAACACCCAAAGGCGTAAGCCCGAATAAGTTCAAAAACCAGATAAAAAAGAACACCGTTAATAAATACGGCATGAATTTTTTGTATTTCGGACCAATATTGGGCTTGGCAATATCATCCCTTATATAAAGGACAATCGGCTCAAAAAATCGCCCTGCCCCCCTTGCGATGGGGCCTTTTCCGAAAGACCTTGCCAAACCTGCGAAAAGCAAGAACATCAATAATCCGGTAACGAACATCATGACCACGTTCTTGGTAATCGAAAAGTCCAGTGGTTTTTTGTTGATGGCATGATGGTCCTCATCAAAATTTAGTGTACCGCTCGCGTCGGTCTTGTAAATTTTGCTGTGGTAAAGTTTGTAGTAATTACCATTATTTTCGGCGACCGTTTCGCCGTGATGGAATTTGGAGGAAGAAAACACCTGCAGGCCGTCGTCCCATAAAATCACAGGTAACGGAAAGCCGTAATGCTTGCCCGCTTCCTTGTCCGAAAAAAAAGTAAAAGAATGGGAGTCTTGAATGTGGTGATCGATATCCTCACTGATTTCCTCTTCGAGAGCATCATTATGCTCGGCATTAGGCTCATCTATATGATGCTCAACTTCTTGGGCAAAAAGTGTTCCGCTTAGAAAAAGTAATCCAACAAAAAGAAACTTGGTAAAGTAGTTGATCTGCATAAAGCTCTAAAATATCGGTCCCTAAAAATCGGTGCAAATGTACGGTATTCTTCCAAAAAGAAAAAGCAAATCCACTCTTTCTTTTAGAGGGCATTGTTATCTAATTTTTTGAGCATTTTGGCGGTAAAAACGGTCTCAATTACAAGGCAGATCGCATAAGGAACAAAGAAAGCCGCAAACTCCAATTTATCCATTTCACCATCACTTCTGTACACTGGATAAAAAAGAATAAAAAAAACGGTGAATTTTATAAAACTACCTCCAATAAATAGGTATCCGATGTAATTTTTCAATTTCTTTTGAAAAATGAACAAAAATAAATAAATAAAGGCGGCCAGGGCAGCATTGACCAGATAAGAGGTTTGAATAAGATTGCCGTATTTCGGTTCATCAAACCGTTCAAGAAGCGTAATATGGGTGAAAAAAATTCCAGCCAAGGCAACCAAGAGGATGAGCAAAAAACTTACAACTGGATTTATTTTCGGCATTATTGTTTGATACGCTTGAGTTGCAGCAAAACTACCCAAATAGAAATTGCCACACCAATAAGCGTGGCAATGGCCGTATAATACGGTTTTTCGGTTTGGTAATTTTTGTCAAGCCAAAGGCCGCCCTGAACGGCCAAGAAGATGATGGCCCCCATTTCAAAAGCAATGCCCGAGAGCATTACTGCATTCTTAAGTGTATTCTTCTTAGGAGGCTTTTGCTGGTCCATTGGCAGTTGCGGTTCCTAGCGAAGATTTGAAGCTGCTCGAAGATGAGCTGCTGCTCGAATCCTTACTGCTAGATGAGCTACTGCTGCCCATAGAACCACCCTTACCTTTCATTGTACAGGAGGCATTGAAGGTCGCGCCCGGCTCAACGGCCAATTTGGTCACGCTTACCGTGCCTTCGATGACTGCGGTCGACTTTAAGGAAAGTAAGTTCGAAACCAATAGCTCGCCGTTAAAGCTGCCTTCGATATCGGCATTTACGCATTCTACCTTTCCGTGAATGTACCCATCCTTACCGATGACCACCTTTCCCGAAGTTTTTACATTGCCGTCTAATTTACCATCTATGCGAAAATCAGCTTCAGAGACGATATCTCCTTTTATTTTGGTATTCTTTTCGATTCTGTTTGGCTGACCGCCCATTTCGTTCATGGGTCTTTTATTATCTGAGAACATGTGTTAGGGTTTTGGGGTTAAAATTCGGTTATTGTATGCTGTTAAATTTTTATGTACTTGAATGATTTTGTAATTATCCGATAGAATCACAAAATTTCGGTTCATTATTCTGTAATCCTTATTGTTTTTTATCAATTCGGCGTAGCCCAAGGCTCGCTGTTTCGAGTCAAAACCATGTACGACCACAAAAAGGTCTTCCAAGGTATAAATATCTTTTGAAACAACGTTCTTATATTTCAAATCTTTTATAGACTGTGTTAAAATCTTCATCAACTTTTCGGGTCCCTCGGTATCACTGCGTTTAAAGGGGAAAACGACCTTCCAATTCGCTGTTCCAGTTGAGCCGATTTCTTCCGAAAATCTCTTTGATTCCAGCTTGGGCAATTGTTCCGATATCATTTGCTCGGCTTTCTTCCCTTCAGGATTATTGGGATACGTGAGCGCTACATAGTTCAAAGCCTCTTTGAATTGCTCGTATCCGTTGAGTCTTCCGATGGCATTTGCTTTGAGCATCTCGAATTTTGGTACGATGGGATCTCCGGTATAGCGGGTTATATTTTCCTCGGCACCTGTAATGGTAGCCAAGAATTCTTGATTCTGATATTTTTTGAACAATCTGCCATAGCGTGCATCCGGACCATCATCATCGCCCTCTAAAATAGCGGACGGGTTCAAAATGATTTCCGCATAGCGCGAATCGCCATGGTTTTTCAGGATATCGGCCCGCATTGTGGCCAACAAGGGGCTCTCTTCTTCTTCATAGATTTTATACAAGTTGTATTTTGAAGGAAGGATAAGACGTTCTTCCGGGTCGGACCGCAGTACTTCTTCCAGCTTTCCGGCGGCCAAGAGATTTTCCTTGAATTTCTCCTTGTAAATAAGGCCCAATTGATAATTCGCAAAGTTGCGCCCGGTCTTTAAACTGTCGATAATGGTGACATCGGTAGGAATTCTGTCGGTATAGAAAGCCACATCGAATTTTTCGTTCTCGGTAGGTGCTACCGCCGTACTATCGCTTTGCACGACACCATTATTGATAGCGCTGGCTGGCAACGAGCGGGTTTTGTTGCTCCAACGCCAATCGTCTTCCAAGGGACGGTCTCCCCATCGTTGCTCAAAATCAGTTTTCCCGTAGCCTAAACTGGTAATGTTGTAAAAATAGAACTTCCCTTTGTTCTCCTGCCCCCCTTTCGATTCCCCGAAAGCATCAAAACCATCGTTCCGCATCTTTTCTTCTTTTGCTGCTTCTTCGTCAGCGATCCGTTTCAACTCGGCAATATATTCTTCGAAATAGGCCACTCGGTCCTCGGGCGACATCTCGTATAGCGTAATGACGCTATCGGCATAGTGCACCACATCCTCGTAAGCGATTACATCTTCAAGATTATCGCGCTTTTTCTTAATCGCCCGAAATTTTTTGGTGTTCTCGGGGAGGTTTGTCAGAACACTGTCAAAATAAGCGCCAGCAAACTTGTACTGGTTGTCGTCAAAGTTATATTCTGCCAAGTTCTCGTAGTTCAAGGCGTTTAATTTCGGCCCTTCCCTAGTGGCCCGCAATGATTTATTGAAGTAAAGTAGGGCCAGACTATCGGATTCTTGTTCCAAGTGGTACTCGGCGATCTGACGGTAGATTTTGTCTAAAAATGGCCTATTTTCACGATTTTCCTCTAATTCGGTCAGGTGCTCCAATACTTCCGCTTCGTTTACCGCATTCACCTCAACGTTGCGGATCTTTTGAATTTCGGCATTGATCATGTACACTCGCGGCGATTTGCGATTTAGTTCGATGACTTTGTCAAAAGCGTAGTTCGCGCTGTCTTTCTGACCCAGTTGGTTGTACAATTGCCCTATGATATAGTAATACCTTCCCTTTTCCGGGTTTTTCTTGGTGTAGTACGAGGCGACCTTTAATTGCTTAAGCGCCTTATCAATGCTGTCGAGATTGATGTAGGCCTGTGCCATCATCGCCCGGGCATCGGCATTTTCTTGATCCGTCAACTCTTCGAATTTCATCAAGCGCTTCAGGTTCTTGATGGCCAAATCTTCATTTTCCAATCGGATATTGACCTTTTCGCGCCATATGTATGCCTCGTTTAGTTGATTGGCATAGCTGAATTTTTTGATGACGTAATTGAACGCTTCCAATGCGGGGATGTAACGTTGATCAAAATACCGCGCCTTGCCCAGAAGGATAAAAGCCTCATCTATTTGTGGGTTGCGCTGATTGTCCTTAATATCCATACTATGCTTCTGTATGGCCTTTGTCGCTTTTTCCTCGGCAATGATAAAATTGGGATTGTTGTCTTCGGAATCCAATTTGATCTCATCGGTCACTTCCAAACGTTCTACCGGCAGTAGTTCCCAAAAATCATCGCGATAACTCGCGTTCAACTCTTCACGACCTTCCTCAAAAGCGATATTGCCATTGTAGAGTACATTGTACTTTGTATTCAATGCGTGAAAGTTCCGGTTGACAAACGCATCTTTTTTGGTGGAACAGGCTGTAAAAGCCAATCCACTTAAAATGAGGAAAACAATAAGTTTAAATTGAAATTTCAAAATAGTATATATCCGTATTTATCTAACTTAAAAACTTTAGGTTTAGTATGCAGTTCATCGGTAAAATACATAAAAAGGATAAGGATGCAAGAATTATTGACTTTGAAGGGACTCGGACGCTCTTTTTCCAGCATATTTTAAGACAAAACCTGGCCAAGTGTAATGGTTCACGTTTCAAATAATCGAGCCTTTACCGACTATATGGTCGGCAACAAAGGTAATTCATCTATCAATAGCTGCAATTATTACCTTTCAAGGAGGAATCCAGACCTTAAAATCGAGTAAAATTGCTATGGGAGCAGTTCATTATTGGGAGGAAACAGACTGCTTGGTTTGTTCTGGATTGTTAAGGGTAGATGTGTGGAAGGGCTTGTTAATTTACCTGCGCCCCTTTTTTTACCTATCGTTTTTTACGAAAATTTGGAATTTTTCGACCCTTTCAACCGATTTTCAAGCGCTATTTTTTTCTGCTTCAAATACCGCCTTTCTTGATTGTTCGAAGTCCTCAAAATCGCTTTTTCGAGATAGGGGATGGCCAGTATCAAATCGTTTTTTTTCGCGTAATATTCAGCATAGCAGCCATAATACAAATATTCCCTTTGCTCAAGGTCGGACACAGGTAAGGTGTCTAATAATTGCTTAGCAACCTCAAAGTTCCGAAGTTGTAGATTTACGATAGCCATATGCAGCAAATTAAAGGCACTGGGTTGCAGTTCTTGAAGTTTGGTATACCAATCCAGAATTCTTTCCCAGTCCGTTTCGGCAAAGGTTTTGGCTTTGAGATGCTCAGCGGCGATTGCGGCTTCATAGTGGTATGCGGAAACCTCATCATACGCCATTGCCTTGTTCATCGCGCTATTGCCCATCTCAATAAGCGGAAAATACCACGTACTTCTATCTTGATCCCGAATATCGACAATTTCATTTTGAGCATTGGTTTTGCTCTCTAAACGTGAGGCATGAAAGCACAATAACGCAAATAGCGCATATAAGCTTCCCGATCTAAATTTTTCCTTTTTGAGCAACAGTTTACACAGTCGAATGGCTTCGCCGCAAAGATCGCCGCGCACCACATTTTCGGTATTTGTAGAATGAAAGCCTTCGTTAAAGGTCAAATAGATGATTTCCATAACGCGAACTACCCGCGCTTGCATCTCGCTCGCAGGCGGAAAATCGAATTGTAGCTTATTGGCAATGATCGCTTTTTTGGCCCTGGTCAAGCGTTTGGCAATGGTGTTTTCCTTGGTTAGAAGGGCAGCGGCGATTTCCTTGGAACTGAATCCGGATATGGTCCTTAATGCGAAAGCGATTTGTTCCTTGGGTTTTAAACTCGGATGGCACGCGACAAAAATCATACGAAGTTGACTGTCCTCTATCTCATGGTCTAGAAAGGGTTCCACCATCGGAACAACTGCAGCAGTATTCAATGCTACCTTTTGCGAACGGTTATTTGCCGCCTTGGAACTTCGCAGCAAATCTATCGTCCGGTTTTTGGCCACGCTGGTCAGCCAGGCCTCCGGATTTTCCGGAATTTGCTTACGCCAAAGCAGCGTCGCCTTTAAAAAAGTGTCCTGTACGGCATCCTCAATCGTTTCGATATGCGACAACCCGAAATAACGGGTTAAAATAGCGACCATCTTTCCGTAGTGATGCCTGAAAAGATGGTCGACGATTTTATGCTCCATCATTGATCGAAAACCATTATTTCGCGAATTTCTACCGTTCCTCCTAAATCGTAATCCGGGTAGTCTTGCGCGATTTCTACAACCGCATCGGCATTTTCGGCGGTTACCGTATAATAGCCGCCTATGATTTCCTTACTATCGGCGAAAGGACCATCGCTCACCGTTCGTTTCTGGCCGATGACACGTTTCACGTTCGGTACCAATGCTTCGCCTCCCTTAAGAATGCCCTGCGATTCCATTTTCTGGCCCCAAGCGAACCATTTCCCCATTCGATTTTGCAATTCCTCTGGGGATAGGCCCAGTTCTTGGTAATCGGCCCCGATAAAAATCATCATAAAGTTTTTCATTGTTTTACATTTTAGGATTAAACAGATTGTTTGCCCTTATGACGGAGCGGGGTTTCAGTAATTGGACACAATTTCAAAAAAATCATCACACTTTTAAAAATTGCCGTCAGTTAAAGACGTAAGACCACTGCGTTATTAGACATTAAGATAAAAGATTATATGTAAATCATTGAGAGTCAATCCGGATTATTTAAGACCTTTTCTCGTGGTGACCTTCAAAATCAATACATCCAAAGAAGATACACGGGCCAAGATAGCTTGGGGGGGAATCCTACCAATGGTAAAGTTGTTTCTAAAATTACCGCCTTTTAAAAATAGGCAACTTTTGGTACTATTGATGACAGCAGGTATAAAGTGCATACCTTTTAAATATGCTTTTTTTTTCAACTAAACAGCTAAATCATTTCTGCTTTGAGATTCTAAAATTCAAATAGCTTCAATCAAATATTAATCAATTCGTTACAAAAAACGTCTTTGCTCTAGATTACAATAGCACAGGGGCTTAAATCCTTACCAAACTAAAGGGATTTTGAACGGTCTTCAAAAATCCTTCCGTTATTCCTTGACCTCCAGAATACTTTCCCCGAAGAAGGACTCGAGTTCACGTAAGGTTTCTGTCGATGTTTTAATATCCTTGACCACTTCGCCTTTATTTAGCACGACTATACGTTCGCAAACTTCGGTTACATGCATTAAATCGTGACTAGAGACCAATACGGTTACCCCTTGGGTATCGGCCAGGTTTTTGATGATACCTTTTAAGCGTATTTGTGTGGTGGGGTCGAGGTTTGCAAAAGGCTCATCCAGAATCACTACTTCTGGCTTGCCGATAAAGGAGGCTACAATGCCCGCTTTTTTCTGGTTTCCCTTGGAAAGGTCCCGTAAGTATTTATTTTGCCCCAAAATCTCCCCATGAAAGAAATCCTGAAAGTTGGTCAGTAGGGCATTCACATCGGCTTTGTTCTGACCTCGTAATTCCCCGATGAAATAGAAGTATTCCTCAGGGGTCAGGTATCCAATGAGAAAGGTTTCGTCGATAAAGGAGGAGGTAAAAGGCTTCCAGTCTTCACTTTTATCAACTTGAATATCATTGTTCACGATATGACCTGTCGTTGGCTGGATTAAATCGAGTAGCAAACTGAACAAGGTTGTTTTGCCGGCCCCGTTATTCCCGACAAGCCCGAAACTCTGGCCCTTGGGAATTTCCAGATCCTCGATATGCAATACCAATTGGGTGCCGTATTTTTTTGAAAGGTTTTTTACTGTAATCATCAATACTGTTTTTAGTTTCATTCCCATTCTTCGCCTGCGTTCAGGATAAACTCAGGTGGGAATCTTTTCAATTAAATCTAAATTTGAGCGACTTCGAAACACCTATGGGGCATCAAGCTCTTCCCCCGAAGTTTCGGGAGCGCTCAGCCTGACACCTTTAGCTGTTCTTCTCTTTAAAGCCCGCGATCATTCCGTATTTCTTTTTGCGATACGCTTCCGTTACCAGGTGCATCAGTTGGTTGCGAAAGGCAAGACCTATAATTCCGAAAGTACTCAGTACTCCGATCGCCACCTCGAAAGAAACGAACGTTTTTAATACAAAGTAGAGGATACAGGGAACGACCATTAAAGGAAGAAGTACCAAAAACTGCGTAGCGCTCATGCCTTGGGTGTTCCCCAGAGCGCTTTTAGTAAGGTCGATACGTTTTTTATTGAACGAACCGAAGTACAATATTACCGGTATGTTCACGCCAAAATTGTAGATAGCGCAGGCCGCATTGATGGCCAATGCCCTCCATCCAAAATATACATAAGGTATAGAAAGCAGGAACATTACAACAATACTGACCGATATAAGGACCACCTTCGATTCCAAGTATTTTCGCAACGGAATATTCTGAGACATCATCATACTGTAATATTCACTATCCCAAGCAGGGATAAACTGTCCGAAGTTCGACAGGAACATTCCGGTCATAAAAATTCCCACGAAGACGTAAATCGTTGAGGTAGCTCCATACGTATCCATTCCGTAGAAAATAAGTCCGTAAAAAACCATGGCCAGCGACATAAATGCTTGCACCTTCGTGCGTTTGTTCCGCCAAATTAATTTTAGATCGAGTTGCATGAACGGAGCAATATCCCCAAAACGTTTCGTCCATGCCAGATCAGAGGTTTCGGCAAGTTTCGTCTTCGTTTTGAGCGATGTATCCAAAAATAGTTTATCGCGGAGATAGTTGTAGTCGATATAATATGTACCCATTGCGACCAGAATGGGAACGATTGCAAGAACCGGGTACTGGTATAAGGCATAAAAGAGATTTCCCACCGTGTGGCGAACCGGGAAAATGCTAAAATAATCCAAGGCGTAAAGTCCGATTAGCAGACCCCCGATAGCAATAAGGGCCTTGTCGTTTTTGTTAATGATGAAATTGATGTAGTTAATGGAGAGTACGATACCGATCAGGGCGGCTAACCATGGTATCACTTTTGTAGCCGGATAACCATTGAATAGCAATACCACAGCAAATGGCAAAAAGAAAAACAACGATAGAACGTTATAAAACGATATTCCGGAACGCGCTAGAATATAATGGGTAATGCTACTTTTTTTAACCGGTATGGTCAGCAGTGGCTTCACATCCAATACAGGCAGTTTTTGCATAAAATAACGCAGAAAAAGCTCCGCAAGAATCCAGTATACCATGTAACGGCTTACGATAATCAAAGGGTCTACGTCCGGGAATGCCTTTTTGAGGATAAAATACATTCCTCCTCCGGAGACCAATAGACTTACCAGCATGTACAACGCGAAAAAGCCCATCACGAGTTTCATTCCTAAACTCTTTCCGAAAGAGGAGGACCTGAAAAACGATTTCCATTGAAGGCGGACGAAGTGTTTGAACATAAAGGGTCGGTTATCTGATTTGGAAGATTAGTGTTCTAAAAATAGTGCTTTGTTACAAAGTAGATCCGATTTTTTTGCACCTTCCGTTTCAATTGGGCATTTCAATGCGTAATTTTGCATCCTAGTTTAAAAAAAGAAACCAAATGGCCGATTTTTACTCCCTGACCGTAAAACATATTGAAAAACTAACCCCCAGTTCGGTAGCCGTTACTCTCGATATTCCAAAAGAACTCGTTCAAACCTTCACCTTTACGGCAGGGCAATATATCACCATAAAAAAAGATATTAAGGGCAAGGAACTGCGCAGGGCCTACTCTATTAGTTCGTCGCCTAAAAGCGCTGCGATTACCATAGGCGTGAAAAAAGTAGATCGTGGTGGATTCTCCGATTTCGCCAACTCCAAACTATCGATCGGCGATACTTTGGAAGTCATGCCGCCAGAGGGACGTTTTGCCTTTAAGCCTTCCGATACTCCAAAGCATATTGCCGCCTTTGCCGCCGGTAGTGGTATCACCCCGATCATGAGTATCGCAAAAACCGTCTTAGCCAGTAACCCTAAGAATGTATTCGTGCTGGTTTATGGCAACAAGTCGTATGAAGAAACCATGTTTTACAAAGATTTGGTAAAATTAGAGCTCGATCATGCCAATAGATTTTTCGTGTATTTTACCAATAGTGAAACCATGGAAGACAATGCGCTCTTTGGTCGAATAGATACTTCTACCGTCAATTATGCCCTAAAAAACAAGCATAAGAATATTTCATTTGACGCCTTTTATCTTTGTGGTCCCGAGGCCATGATTCACTTGGTGACCGATACTTTATTGGAGAACAACGTTCCAAAGGATAAAATTCATTTTGAATTGTTTACCGCTACCGAAATCAAGGACGAACTTCCCATAACCCCAGAAGGCGAGACACAAGTACAAGTAACCGTTGACGATGAAGTTTTCTCTTTTACCATGAACAAGAAAATGCTTGTGCTAGACGCTGTGCTTAAGGAAAATATCGATGCGCCCTACTCTTGCCAAGGCGGGGTGTGTAGTAGTTGTATCGCCCGTGTTACGGAAGGGAAAGCGACCATGGTCAAAAATCAGATTTTAACGGATGGCGAAATTGAAGAAGGCTTGATTCTCACTTGTCAAGCGCATCCAGTAACACCTATTTTGAAGGTAGATTATGATGATGTGTAGTCGACTTGCCTGCGGCGAACTGTTACTATTTGTCCGTTTTTTTTTCTAAGGCGTCGAACTTTCTAGAGGCGTATTCGTAGCCAATAATGTAGGCTCTTTCTATTCCCGCTTTGTCGAGAACGCCTATTTTATCCAACTCCATAGGTTCGATAATCAAATCGCATTGATGGATTTTTGCCCGGTTGATGGCATAGATCATCAAAGCCGAGGTGCGACTTGCTAATTGAAAAGAAGATCGAATTTGTTTCTTGTCTACTTTTTTTATGACCGATACATTACTTCCTATCATAAAATCAACCTTACCCTTTACCGGTTCCAATGGGAAATTGTTCATTATTCCGCCATCGCCATACAAGCAATCGTGAATGTTTACCGGACTAAAAACGGGAGGCAAGGCAGCGGATGCCAATAGCGGGCGTATCATCTCCCCAGTACTAAAAAACTCTTCTTCCCCCTTTTGTAGATTGGTAGCGACCACGAACAACTTGCGCTCTAGGGCTGAAAAATCATCTTCGGGGAAATACCCCTTAAAGATATCAATATACCTTTCGGTATCAACAAGGCCGGGTTTGAGGATGGTAATGAAATTATAGCGAAACAAGGGAGTTTCCTTAAAGAATGACAGCATATCAGCAATGGAATTCCCATTGGCATACAGCGCGGCGACCAAGGCGCCTACACTACTTCCGGATACGATTTGGGCTGAAATATCGCGTTCCTGCATTGCCCGCAATACCCCGATATGCGCCATACCCCTAACGCCACCTCCAGAAAGTACTAGTCCGATAGACTTAGATTCGAATAATCCCATTATTAATACTCCTTATTCAGTTGTCCATTCCTGCTACTCGTCAAAATTACTTAATTATTTCGGAGCGTTTTTGGTAATCAAAACTACTACTTCAAATAGTGGTTCTTGATGTTCATCTGGGCAACCCGTTCTCAAATGTAATCTTGCTTTTGAATTAAAACATAATTGCATAGGGTCATCAAACATCTCAGAAGTTGTATTTTTTTATAACTATGAAAAGAGAATTAAAAGTTTCAATGCTGTTCGCCCTCGCCTTTCTCGCAAGCCTGCTCATTTTATCCATCAGTTAAATCAAAGGAAACAGGGAATTACTTATGAACTCCGAGTAAAATTAGGTCGTAACTATCAAAAACAAGGTTTTTCGAACCCGCCAAGAGCATGTTCAGGAAATACCGCCATTTTTTGCCCAAATCTCTAAAGGACAAGGTGTTCGATTTTCAGGGCATACTATCAACAGAAGTTTGCACCAACGTCATCTAGATTGGTACGTTTATTGCTCTTCCCAATTCGCAAAAATAAATCGCCATGCATTATAGTTGTGAAATTGAACCCGATAAACAGTGTGGCAAAAATGCATCCGATAAAGTGAACGTTTGGTCTAACTAAACGCATTAGCTTTTATAGAGCTATTATCTTTATGCTTTTGAGTTATTTTATATGCTCCGAAATCCTTTTATTTACCCGCTATGAAAAGAGAACTCAAGATTTCAATACTATTTGCACTTGCTTTTTTGGCAAGTTTGCTGATCGTATCGTGCAGCAAAGATGACACTGAGCCCCTTATTGAGCCGGAGATAGAGCAGACTGACGAACCAGACTCCTCGGGCGAACCTGTTATCGAGGCGTCTACCTTGCAAAGTGCATTTATAAAGGACACCAATCGTTCGTTAATTCTTTACAATGGAAGCGATGTACAATTTCAGGGTAAAATCGTTGTAAATAGCGATACACTATATTTAGAGACCACCGATACTAATTTAAAACTTGGGAAAGGGTACCCAGGAATACTTGCCAATGATACCATAACCATTTTTAGGACCGAATTGCCGATTATATCAATCGACACGAAAGGATCTGTTATAGTAGACGAGCCTAAGATTGCAAGTACTTTTCGGCTATTGCAAAACGGCGAAGTCATTCTCGAAAGCGATTTGGGTATCGAAATTAGGGGTGGTCTTTCACAGACCTTTCCGAAAAAGAGCTTTAGCATAGAGTTATGGGTTGATTCGGAAGAATCCGATACGGTAGATGCATCTTTACTTGGAATGCGTGACGATGACGATTGGATTTTGGATGGCCTTTGGAATGAACCCTTACATCTTAGAGATTATGTTTCACATGAGTTATGGCTTCGTATGGGTAGATACCCCTACAGCCAGGAAGAGAACATTACTCTTGGAATAAAACGGGAGTTCTGTGAACTTTTTATCAATAACGAGTATCGGGGGGTTTATTATCTTTCCGAGAAAATCGATAGAAAACAATTACAGCTTAAAAAATATGATGATAATACCCAGCAAGTACGAGGTGAGCTCTTTAAGGGTTCGCAATGGGACGACCCCCTTCTTTTTAGGGCTGTAACACCTTTTAGTAATTCAAGTCTGGTATGGGGTGGATATGAGGCCAAATATCCAGATGATATGGGGGAGTTGGATTGGACCAATCTACATGCCTTTACCGATTTTGTTGTGAACAACGATCAGGCAACATTTGATGCTACCATAGCGGAACGTTTGGATATTGACAACATGGTCGATTATTTCATCTTTATGAATGTGACTTTCGCACATGACAATTGGGGTAAAAACGTTTATACCGCCCGATATGACGAAAACTCTCCTTATTTTTTCGTGCCATGGGATTTGGATGGGACTTTTGGTAATACCTGGACAGGTGAACGTATCAATATCACTGACCAAATTTTAATCAGAAATGTGCTGTATGAGAAAATGTTGTTGAATCCCGAATATGTCTCGTCGCTCAAAACGAGATGGAACGACCTAAGGGGCAACGTACTTGCTACCGGCGAAATTCAAGGCATGTTCGATGATTCATACCAAATTTTACAAGGAAATAAAGTCTACGATCGAGAAGCAATGGTGGAAGGATTTCCATTTAATTACAGCGATCAGGAAATCGATTTTATCAAATCGTGGATTTCCAGTAGAATGGCCTTTCTCGATGGCTATTTCGCAAATCTTTAGGTTTTTGGCCATCATTTCATAAAATAGGCGCGACGGCAACGATTGAAATCATAGCGGATTACTTTATCGGATAGCTAAGAATTCTTCGTAAGTTTGTAGGAGCGCTGAAAACATGAACCAGAACAATACATCAAAGACGGCCATTTTGGTCTTCGCCAACTCTTCCCGAGAGGAAGTGAAGCATAAGGCTATTGCCAGAGGTGATGTTTTGTTCGACGCATTGACCAACCATACCCTTGAAACCGTTGAAAAAACACGGCTTCCCTATTTTCATTTTAGCGAAAAACACCAATTCGGCAAAACATTCGGCGAACGCTTTACGAATGCTATTCAAGCGGTGTACGATAGGGGTTTTGAACGTGTAATTACCATAGGCAACGATTCCCCACAATTAAGACCACAGCACATTACCGAGGCGGAAAGACAGCTTGAAAATAATAAGTTTGTCATCGGGCCAGCAACCGACGGGGGTTTTTATCTCATGGGATTGCATAAAGATCAGTTCGATGGTAATGCCTTCCGCCAATTGGATTGGCAGACCTCGAAACTTTCAAAGCAACTGTTAAGTTTGGTCTCCAATACGATGCATGTGTTTCGACTACCAATGCTGTTCGATATCGATACTGTGGCCGATATCAAATCGTTTCTTTCATACGCTTACGCTATTCCTGTTAAAATCTTTCAAATACTTCTTCAAATTTTAGAGGAAGCCGAAAAAACGTCGGCGTGTTACATATTACGTGTAGAAAATCTTCACTTCAGATTACCCCACAACAAGGGTTCCCCCCTTCTACTTCAATCCGCTTAAATTCCTGCCTACAGCCGAATTCGATCCTTAAGGAAGAAAATTCAGTGCGGGCCGATTGTTGTAATTCTTTTAAATACCCTTGATGAAATATATTTATTTTGCAATGGCCGTTTGCTTTGCCACAACGGGCTTTTCACAAACCATTATTAATGGAACGGTAACCGATGAAAATAAGGTACCCATACCTTTTGTCAATATTTTGGCAGTGGATACCGAAACAGGAGCCACCACAGATGAAAACGGAGACTACTCCATTACCATACCTCTGAATTCGGGGGTATTGCGCTTCTCAATTCTCGGCTATACCCCTGCGGAAGTTCCTTTTGACACTTCAGGAACCTTGAATGTAACACTGACCGAAGCTTCCGAAGAACTTTCGGAGGTGGTCATCACTGCTTTAGGGGTTCGGCGCGAAACCAAGGAGCTTGGATATGTCGTACAAAGCCTTGATTCTGAAAGTATTACTGAAGTAAAATCAATTAACTTTTTGGACAATCTTTCAGGAAAACTGGCCGGGGTAACCATCAACCAAGGGGCGACCGGCGTTGGTTCTTCCTCAAAAATCACCATTCGTGGGGAGGCCTCGTTCTCGAACAACAATCCACTTTTTGTCGTCGATGGGGTACCAATAAACAATAATTCGGTTTTCAACTTTACCAATGAGGCGGCTGCTGGCTTTCAGGAAATTGATTTTGGGAATGGTGCCATGGAAGTAAATCCCGACGATATCGCAGAAGTTTCTGTCCTTAAAGGCCCGAGTGCCGCGGCGCTATACGGGACACGAGCATCGAACGGGGTTATCGTTATCGAAACTAAAAGTGGGGCCAAGAGCAAAGGTTTGGGCATTAGTTATAACACTAGCTTCTTTGTGGATTCCGCCTTTCGATTACCGGATTTTCAGAATACTTTCGGACAAGGAAACTCCGGTGAATTTGCTTATGTTGATGGTTTGGGCGGCGGTACCAATGATAACATTACGTACAGCTGGGGCCCCCGATTGGATGTGGGCAACCTGATTCCGCAATTCGATAGCCCCGTTACCTTGCCGGATGGCAGTATTGTACGGGGGGGCGATACGGCTTTATATAACGGGCTGCCCATCACGGCAACGCCCTTTACCTCAAACCCCGACAATTTGAAGAATTTTTACCAGACCGGAACGACCTTTATCAATAACATCGCGATTTCATCGGGTTTTGATAAAGGTGATATCCGGCTCTCCTTTACCGACCTCCGAAGCGAGTCGATCATTCCCGGAGTAAATCTTGATCGGCAGACCGTTAGCGCTAAATTAGGTTTTCGACCGACCGAAAAACTGCGCATCAACAGTACGATCAGCTATATAAACTCACAAAGTGACAACCGCCCCTCGAACGGTTACGGCTCCGAAAACGTCAATTACTCTTTGGTAGCATGGGGACCGCGTTCCTTAAATATCGATAATCTTAGAAATTATTGGCAGCCCGGTCTAGAAGGCACACAACAGTACTCGTTCAATTACACCTTTTTCGACAATCCGTATTTTATACTTTTCGAAAATAGAAACTCTTTCAATAGAGACCGGGTTTTTGGAAACATATCCGCCAGCTATGATATTACGCAACACCTGACTGCCACCGTGCGCACGGGAATGGACTATAGCAGCGAATTGCGGCAATTGCGTCGTGCATTTAGCTCCAACCGATTCAGTAATGGTGGTTATGCCGAGCACGATGTGTTTTTTAGGGAAATAAATACCGATTTCTTGATCAATTACAGTAATGTCTTCAATGATTTTAAAGTGGACGTCTCATTAGGCGGAAATCGGTTGGACCAAAAAGCATTTACCGGACAATCGCAGACCACGTCTCTGGCGCAGCCGGGTATTTTTAGACTATCGAACGCCGCATCGCCGATTGAAGTCTTCGAATTTGAAAGCAACAAACGCATCAATAGTTTTTATGGCATTGCCAAATTCGGATATAAAGATTTTCTTTTTGTGGATGTTACCGGCCGGAACGATTGGTCAAGTGTGTTGGCAACTCCCTTTTCGGTAGACAATACTTCTTTCTTCTATCCTTCGGTGTCCAGTAGTTTTATCCTTTCAAACGTGGTAGACCTTCCTGAGCTCGTCTCCTTCGCGAAACTCCGTGCCAGCTGGGCACAGGTCGGGAACGATACCAATGCCTACCAAACTACGGGCGCCTTTGTAGCACAAACGCCATTTAATGGTCAACCTACCTTCAGCAACCAAAATTCCATAGCGAATCCGAATCTAAGGCCGGAGCGTACCTCTTCTTTTGAGGTAGGTGCGGATATTCGTTTTTTCGGAGACCAATTGCGATTCGATATATCGTATTATAATGCCCTGACCGAAGATCAGATCATTTCCTTGCCCATTGGAATTTCCTCCGGGTTTACCCAACAGGTAGTGAATGGTGGGAAAGTCCGTTCGAAAGGCTTGGAAATCATCGCTGGAATTTCGCCCATTATATCCGATAATTTTCGATGGAACAGCACTTTGAATTTTAGTACGAACCGTGCCACGGTCGAAGACCTCCCGCAAGAAGATGGCCGGTTAACACTGGCGTATTCTAGAATCTATGACAGCCAAAACCAAACGGTTTTTTTACAGGTAGATGAGGGAGGGCGAGTCGGGGACCTCTATGGCACGGGTTATTTGAAAAATGAGGATGGCGATTTTATCCTCACAGACGAAGGTCGTTACATTCCCGACAACAACCTGCAAAAGCTAGGCAATTACAATCCTGATTTTATCCTTGGTTTTAACAATCAGTTCAACTATAAAAATTGGAATCTAGGCTTTTTGTTCGATTGGCGACAAGGCGGAATCATCGTTTCCAGAACCCGAGCCTTGGGTAATGTTGGCGGACAATTGGCCGAAACGGAAAACCGTCCGGAAGCGGGTATTGTTCCCGAAGGCGTGGTAAATGTAGGTACGAACGAAGCTCCAGTATACGAGCCCAACACTGTAGCAGTTTCGGCGGAAAGTTATTATCGGCAGTTTTATGATCGCAACCATGAAGAAAACAATACTTACGACGCCTCTTTCCTAAAACTGCGGCAATTCGCTATCGGCTATACCTTCGATAACTTAAATTTTTTCAATCAAAATACCAGCATAAGCCTATCCATAATCGGAAGGAACTTGTTTGCTATCACCGAGAACCCACATTTTGACCCGGAGCAACTGGCCGTGCAAGGCCAAGGCTTTATAAGCGGGATCGAAGATATGTCATATGCTACCACCCGAAGTTTCGGATTTAAGGCAGGGTTTAACTTTTAAAATTAGCATAATGAACTTTATATATAAATTAATAATGGTGTTTAGAGAATGGTTGTCTCCCCAAAGACGGTTTACTTTAAAAAAAGTAGCCCCTTCTGTTGTTCTCGACTACGCTCGAAAAGCCAGCTCGTGCTTATTGCTTGTGTTTGTGTTTTTCACCTCCTGTACCCAGGACTTTGAGGAAATCAATACCAATCCGAATTCCCCAGTTGCCGTACAGCCCAGTTTGCTATTGCGTCAGGTCGTCTATGATTATGGGGAGCAAATGTCTTACGAAGGCTTCACGGCAGGCAATCTTTTAGGACAGTACACCACGGCTCTGGATTTTAATCTTTTCGACCGGCATAACCTTAAATCGCCCCAATTGGGGGGCAATCCCTGGCCTATTTTGTACACGAATCTTAGAGACAATGAAATTATGTTGAACCTAGCGCTCGAAAACGAAACGTTTGCCGTATACGAAGGTCCGTCACGAATCATGAAAGCCTATATGGCCGCTGCATTGACCGATATTTTTGGGGACGTGCCCTATTTCGAGGCATTTCGAGGGTCTAATGCCACGGTTACTCCCATATACGATAGCCAAGAATCAATATATATGGATGAAGATGGCATTTTAGACAATTTGGATAAAGGTATCGCCGCCATTCAAAACTATTCCGGAACTATCGCCCTTGAGGGGGATATTCTCTTTAATGGGGATTTAGATGGATGGTCGCGTTTTGCAAATTCCCTAAAAATCAAATACCTGATACGCATTTCGGATAAGATGGATGTTTCCCAAACCTTGCAGAATGTGGTTTCGGATGGAAATTTCATCAGCGAGAGCAATCAGAATGCAACATTCGATTTTACCGATGGCGAACCCAACAACTTCCGTTTGGCGCGTTTACGTATCGGCGATTTCAACAACTTCGTGCTGTCGGAGACGATGGATGATATCCTAACCGAGCTCAACGACCCGAGAATCGCTACACTTTTCCGCCCTTTTGGGAATAGCATGAGCGGGGATTTCAACGGTCTTCTAAATGGTATCGATGCCTCGCAGACCTCTATCGCCCTGGCTGACTACTCCTTGGCCGGAACGATTTTTAGGGAAAATACCGGGGCTTTGGATGCCAATTTTATGACGAGCTGGGAAACCCATTTCCTCTTGGCGGAAGCCGCCGAAAAGGGCTTGATATCCGGTGATGCACAAGAACTTTACGAGTTGGGTGTGAGCCAGGCCTTCGCCTATTGGAACGTATCCTTACCGGAAAACTACCTCAACGCAGAGGGAGCATATGCAGCTCCGGGAACGAGTGCGCTACAGCAAATCATCACCCAAAAGTGGATAGCCAATATGATCAACGGTTATGAAGGGTGGATTGAATATAGGAGAACAGGATTTCCGCAGTTACAAACTATTTCGGCAAGTTTAAACGACGATTTGATTCCAGTGCGCATGCCGTATCCTGCTGAAGAAGCGGCTTTGAACAATGTAAATTACTCCAAGGCGGCAGAGGCTACCGAAGGGAACAGTATTAACGTACGGGTTTGGTGGGACGATTAAGGAGGCAAGCTAGTTAAGCAGTTGGCCGTGCTGGTTCTATAATCATGGGAGCGCACGGAATTTATAAATATTAGGATAACATAAAATCACATTTAACAACAGCAATAGTTGAATAATTCGAAATGACAACAATAGGTAACATTCTACTAGCAGACATCTCTCCTCTTGGGGTAAGGGGGATGCAGTGGGCCCTTGTCATCGCATCGAGTTTGGTGCTGTTTTTCCTATCTCCCTTGGCAAAAAATACCAATCAGTTTTTTAAAGCGGTGCATAAAAAAAAGGTGCCGAATACCTTCATGTTGATGGGTAGTCTGGTCATCTCTTGGATATTCGCCAAAAGCATCACTAATGCAGCCAATCTAGGATTGGATTATGGCCTGGTGGGCGGAGTGGCATATGCGGGCTATTATTTTTCTTTTGCCGTGGCGGGTATCATCATCTATCGAATGCGTATTCAAGGGAATTTTACGAGTATCCATCATTTTCTAACCTTCAAATTCGGGCAAGGGGCGGTCGCCGTATTTTCCATTCTGATAGCGATACGTTTATTCAACGAGGTTTGGAGCAATACCATGGTCATCGGAACGTATTTTGGGGATATGGGCACCAGCAGTTATTATTGGTCTATTTTGGTATTTACGACGCTCACCTTGGCCTACGTGCTTAAAGGGGGGATGAGCAGTTCTATTTTTACCGACGTCTTACAAATGGGGCTTTTTTCCGTTCTACTCATAGTAATTCTATGGAGTATTTTCAGCCAGGAGACCTCTTTTACCGCCCAAAGGATGTTGGCGTCCGGTACTTGGTCTTTTGAAATGGGATTGAACCTGTTGTTTGCGGCCGTATTACAATCGTTAAGCTATCCGTTTCATGACCCGGTGATGACCGATAGGGGGTTCTTGAGCAGTCCTAAGGTAACCTTGCGGAGTTTTTTATTGGCGGGTATCGTCGGGGCTATTTGTATCGTACTCTTTAGTGTCATCGGCATCTACGCACAATCACAAAACATGACGGGACAAGCGGCCGTTGAAGTCGGGAAAGCCTTTGGGGTGGTCATTCTCTTGGTCATCAACTTTATCATGATTACCTCCGCCGCCTCGACCTTGGACTCTACCTTCTCCTCCTTCTCGAAATTGTTGTCGGTTGACCTCAATCTCGGGAATACCCTAAAATTTGGGCGTTGGTCGATGGTTTTGATTGCCATTTTAGGAACATTGCCCGTTTTTTTGGATGCCGAAATACTTTCTGCAACAACTATTAGCGGCACCATGGTTATCGGTTTGACTCCCGTTTTTATATTCTGGAAGACCAAAGCGCCCAAAATCAGTTTTCATTTAAGCGTTTTTTGTGGGATTTTATTCGGATTTTTGCTGATTTTCAAATGGTTCCCTCAACAGATGATATTCACTACTGGTAAATATGCCGACCTGCTCTGGATTAATTTCTGGGGAATACTAAGTTGTGTAACCCTTTATTTGATACCCAAATGGATAAAAGGATAACACATATCGGCGCTAAAAATGGCAAACTACTGCTCTTTGGTGGTGTGTACAGCAATCTACAGGCTTTGGAAAAATTGATTTCCATCGCGGAGACCGAAGGCATACCGGCGGAAAACTGTATCTGTACCGGAGATATTACCGGTTATTGTGCACAACCAGAGGAAACCGTGCAGTTGTTTAAAAAATGGGGTGCCCTGGCTATCGCTGGAAATGTAGAGCTTCAGCTTGCGAACGATAGCGAAGATTGCGGTTGTGACTTTAAGGCCGGTGGGCGATGCGACAGCTTTTCAAAAATGTGGTTTCCGTATACCAAAGGTCATTTGTCCGCAGATTCCCTGCAATGGATTTCTGAAATCCCGCAAAATATTGGTTTCGATTATGCCGGAAACAAAGTAACTGTCGTTCATGGCACCCTGGCCAATGTGTCGGAATTCGTTTTTGCATCCAATGGAGAACACCACAAACGGCGATGTTTTGAAGAAACGGGAAGTGATATCATTATCGCAGGACATTGTGGACTCCCCTTCCATAAATCGGTACAGGACAAACTTTGGCTCAATCCCGGCGTTATTGGAATGCCCGCCAACGACGGTACCACGCGCGTTTGGTATATGATTTTAGAAAGTAACGGAGATGAAGTAAACGACCTCGGGGCAAGCCCGAGAGGTATTCGAAAAGGAAAAGAACTTAGCGCATCGAGGCAAGCCTCGGAGCATTCAAATCTCGATTATCGAGTAAATTATACTCATCGGTCTTTTGAATACGATTATAAGACCGCACAACGCTTAATGTACCAAAACCATTTGCCGGAAGCGTATGGCGACACCCTTTCCTCCGGTATTTGGGACAATATGGAAATCCTTCCCGAAATCGAAAAGATGGGGCAGGGCATCCCGATATATTTTGATACCGACGAAAAAGAGAAAGTAGCACCTAAAAAACAGAAAAAAATGGCAGATACTTATTATGACCCTAAGGATTTGAGAAAATTTGGAAAAATAACGGAATGGAGCGAAGAGCTTGGTACTAAATTTTTCGACTACTACGGTTCCGTTTTCGAGGAAGGCGCTTTAAGTGCAAGGGAGAAGTCCCTGATTGCATTGGCCGTCTCCCACGTAGTTAAATGTCCCTATTGCATAGATGCCTATACAAAAGACGGCTTGCAAAAAGGCATTACCAAAGAAGAAATGATGGAAGCAGTGCACGTAGGGGCTGCCATTGAAAGCGGTGCCACCCTGGTGCACGGCGTACAGATGATGAACAAGTATAATAAACTCTCTATGTAACGAGCAGTAAGTAGTAGCAGTTGGCAGCGTCTAAATTGACTAAATGCTAATCGCTGGATATTTAAAACTAAAACGAATTTACAACGTAGGTAACTTGTAGACAATTGACATGTGCAGTTAACAATAGCGATATTTGCTCAAACTGCCCACTACAATGGCCTACTGAAAATTGAACAAATGGCGACGAAATCATTAAAAGCGAAAGGCGACGAACTAGCGGTAAGCAATAAGCAGCTCGAAATTCTCAATGGAGGCATCTTTGCTGAAGGCGAACTCCCTTACTTTAAGGATAAAATAAATGAAATCGGACACTTTCCGTTGCGGCCCGCAAAATTGGAAATCCTACAGATTAATGTAGGCTATATGTGCAACCAGGTCTGCGAGCATTGCCATGTCGATGCTGGCCCCGACCGAAAGGAAATCATGACGCGGGAAACGATGTACCAATGCTTGGACGTTATTCGTAATACCGGGGCGCATACCCTGGATCTTACTGGTGGCGCGCCAGAGATGAACCCCGATTTTCGGTGGTTTGTGGAAGAGGCCGCGAAGGCTGGTATCAAAGATTTTATCGTACGGTCGAATCTGACCATCATTCGGGCGAACAAAAAATACTACGATCTACCGGAGTTTTTTAAGAAGCACAATGTGCATGTTATTTCCTCCATGCCGCATTACACCCGTGGCAAGACCGATAAGCAACGCGGGGACGGTGTTTTCGACAAATCGATAAAAGCACTACAGGAATTGAATGCCGTTGGTTATGGTCTGCCAGGTAGCGGCCTGCGTTTGGATTTGGTCTACAACCCATCAGGTGCCTACCTTCCCGGGGACCAAATGGCCCTGGAGGCGGACTTTAAAAAAGCGTTGAAGGAGGATTTCGATATCGTCTTCCACAATCTGTTCGCCATTACCAACCTGCCCATCGCGCGTTTTCTGGATTATTTGATCGCTTCTGAAAATTATGAGGATTATATGTATGCACTAGTTGAAGCCTACAACCCGGCCGCGGTCGAAAACGTAATGTGTACCAATACCATTTCCATCAGTTGGGATGGCTGGTTATACGACTGTGATTTTAACCAGATGTTGGATTTAAAAGTTGCCAGTAAGGTAAAGCACATCAAAGATTACAATGAGGATATTTTGAATGACCGCAATATCATCATCTCACAACATTGTTATGGCTGTACCGCAGGAGCGGGAAGTAGTTGTCAGGGGACGGTGGCATAAGGCCCCCTAGCCCCCAAAGGGGAAACTTTTGATATTCCCTTAAAAAGAATAGCCATTAGGTTTCAGTACCATGCCCCCAAACCGGAGCCTATACTACAAACCACTCGGTTCGTTTTTATGGTTTGAACGAAATTTCAGTCATTTGATTTCGCTACGCTATATCGTTAATTCACAACAAAACATCGCGCTCCATATACTAAAACAAAAGTTTTCGGGTTTGTAGTAGTTCCCGACTTCTTAGTCGGTTTCGCATCTAACCAAACCTATGTTATCGATGGAAAAAAGTATAAAACGTATGGCAACGATGAATAGAATGCAGGTTACCGGACTGGAACTATTCTACAAAAAGGGCTATTATAATACTAGCGTTGATGATATCCTGAAAGAACTTTCGCTCTCCAAAGGAGCCTTTTATTATCACTTCGATTCGAAGGAGGATTTCTTTATCCAGATTATCGAAAATCTTGTCGTCCGAAAAGTTTATACCATGCTCATTGAGCCGATAGAAGGGCACGAACATACTTTGGATTTGATAAGCAGTTGTTTTGAAAATGCCTTGGAAACCGCCGTACACAACGAACTTGATTTTGGGTTTGTACTCAATAATTTCGTAAACGAATTCAATGGCCGAAACGAGCATATTATGAAGCACTTGAACGAAGTGCTCAAAGTTTGGGAAGTTACTTTGGTTTCCGCGGTGCAAAGGGGTAAGTTCAATGGGCATATCGACCGTCATGTAGATGCCGAAGGTGTGGCCATTTACTTGATGAGCGCTTTTCTAGGTATTCGTACACTTATGGTCGAAACCGCGCCTAGTGCCCGAAAGTACCGTTTTATGTCTCAATTGCGCTATTATTTTAAAACCTTGGAACCTAGAACCACCTCGGTCTAATCGCTCACGTTACTGAAAGTTCAAGTATTTTGTCAACGACCGTTTGCGGTGCAATGCTGGCAATAGCTTTTTCATACCCTTCTGGCGCTTTATTGCCGTAAACGGAGGTCGGAATCAACGGAAATTCATGTCTGTCGGCTACCAAGGTGTGTGCTTGCTGACCGAAAGGGGCAAATCCGGCAAACGGATGTGTTACACCCCAAAGCGTAACTGTCGGAATCCCGCACATAGCTGCCAAATGCGCGTTGCCACTATCCATAGCGAGCATCACATCCAAATTGCTGATCAATGCCAGTTCTTCGGCAAAACCGAGCTGACCGATGGTATTGACGCAGTCTTTTCCATCGGCAAATTGGTCTAATCGTCGCTTTTCTTCGGTACCGCCACCAAACAAGAAAATCTTGTAGTCTCCCTTGTCTTTTAAGCCTTTGATGACTTCCCCCATTTGGGTTATCGGATACTCTTTACCCTCAAAAGCTGCGAAGGGTGCAATCCCGATTATTTTTTTATTGCCGGGGTAAAGAAGTTTAGCGCGATTTCCCGAAAGGGTTTCTTTCTTTAATAGCGTCGTTTTCTCCAATTGAATAGGGTAACCCATTTGGGAAAATACGTCGGCATACCGTTGATGGGTCGTTCGTAATTGTGCAAAGACTTTATTCTTGCGCGCAGTAAGGGCCCTTTTCTCATTTCGACCTTTATCAATTTGATAAAAGGGTACCAAATCCAATCGAAAAAGAGGTTTCAACACATTGCTTCGGAGCACATTATGTAGGTCGGCCACTGCATCGAACCGCATTTTTTTTAAAGCTTTGTAAAGATTCCACAGCCCTAAAAGTCCTTTGTGGGCTCCTTTTACATCAGCCTCGAAAACGGTCACATTTGACATTTGAGAAAACATGGGTGTAAAGAAGGCTCGGGTAAGCACGGTAATCTTTAGCTCAGGATAGTGCTGCGTAAGTGCCAGAAGTACAGGGACGGTCATGGCAACATCGCCCATAGCGGAAAGGCGTATCACCAAGATATGGGCTTTGGCGTTCATCCCCATTATTTTTGACCTCTCAACACCGGGTTTAGCTCGTCGTCATTGTACATCTTCATTTGTTTATACACTTTCATGTATTTTCTCCCTGCTTCGATATCGGCCAACAGCTGATCGATTGCTGTGGAAAGATCGGTGCGTTGTTCCAGCAACACCTTCAATTTGTCCTGGCATTTTTTGAGATGCGCTTCAGAGGCTCCTTTTCTACTAGCCTCCTCTGCCATATGGTAAATCTTCAGTGCCAAGATGGACAGCCGATCAATGGCCCAAGCCGGGCTTTCGGTGTTGATGGTCGCATTTTCCAAAGTTTCTACCGATTGGTACTTTTTTAGGAAATAACTGTCGATGTACTCAACAAGGTCTGTTCGGTCCTGATTGCTCGCATCGATTTTACGCTTAAGCGTTAGCGCTGCATCCGGTTCGATATTCGGGTCACGAATGATATCCTCATAATGCCATTGCACCGTATCTATCCAGTTTTTACGATAGAGCAAATGTGCGATGTCGTCTTTCGGATACGGGTTTTCAAAGGACTGATATACATCGTCTTTTATATGATAGGTCTGAATGCTTTTTTCGAAAATACCAAAGGTGAAATCACTGAACATCTGTTGCTGTTTTGGGATAAAGATATCGATATTATCTATGAAACCCTACCGCCGGGCACCTCCATAGGTGCCGCTGACTTACTAATCGGATTGTGACAAATATTTCTAGCGTATGATCAGGCCGATAAAAAAGACCATAAAGGGAATAAAAATCGAAAGCATCAGAACGATTTCCTTAATGTTCGCCTTTTTGATAGACTCGACATACTTGGCCAAGAAAATGGCCGCGGGGAAGAAGGTGACCATGATGGGATATTTCCCAGGTGTAGCGATCAGCACTTCTAGCACAAGGCCTAAAAAGAATAAAAATGCGATTAAGCGGAGGGTGGCCACCTTGCCGACACCTGCTTTCCCTACACTCAGAAAGCTCATAAACCCCACAAAGGAAATCCCGATAATGTACAGAACCAGCTTAGTGCTATGAAGCCAGTTAAGAAAATACGCCTTGTCAAAAGTGTATTCCAAACGATAATGTTCTTGCAGAAAATCGGTGTTTCCCGTCAGCACCAATACACAATACATGATCATAAAAACGGTAAACAGACCGGCCAAGGGTGCCATCCAGTTTTTTAGGTTTTTTGGCTCGTAGATATAAATGGCCAAAAAGACGACAAGCAAATAAATAAGCGCCCAATCATAGAAAATACTGGCCGTTACGATCCAAAGGGTCGCATCGAAAATCTTAAGCCTGATGGTTTTCATTGACCGAACACTGATGAGCCTGCGCATGGTGAGAAAGAGAAAAAAGGTACAGAGCACCGCATTGTTGTCGATTAAGGTTTGTGGAAAAACCATAAGCAACATTGTAAAAAATAGAATTGCAAAGGAATGGGTACCCGTTATTTTATTGCGCTTCACGATAAAATTAAGCACAAAAAGCCCAAAAGAAAGAATGGCCAAAATGACGAGCTGCAGCACTAATTCTTCCAAACCGTACGTTTTATCAAAGACGATAAAGTGCACGAACCAATAGAAAATGAAGATAAAGGTGATTAGAATGATATAATTAATTGGCTTTGTTTTGCCAAAAAAGCTTGAAATCATCTTTGATTTTTATATTTTTGCGGTTCGCAATGATATTGATTTTCGTAAATATACTATAACATGAAAGCATTTTTCGAAGGCATAGAAGATTTATTCGTAAACGTACTTTTCGCTCCCTATGATATGTTTCGTTTTATGGAAAGCTGGTGGGCCGCTAACACCATAAACTGGATTCTTGCTATCATCGGTTCGGTCGCTTTCGTGTATTGGATGCTCGAACTCAAGAAGTATGATGACAAGGGCGAAGAGGATAAGAGTGTAACTTCTCATTCCTACCTATAGTATCCCCTACCTTAAAGCCCTTTCAGCCTAATACATTGTGTTAAGTCTAGTTGTGAAAAGTGCTAGAGATCGAATCCTAAATCGGTTCGGTAATTCATTCCTTCAAAGGATATTTTTGCAATGTTGCCGTAGGAAGTTTTGAGCGCTTCCTTAAATTCTTCTCCGAATGAAGTGATGGCCATAACACGCCCCCCATTCGTTACTACCTTCCCATCTTGATGCTTAGTCCCTGCATGGAATACCAACGATTCCTTTACGGTTTCAACGCCAGTAATTGCTTTTCCCTTTTCATAAGCCTCTGGATAGCCCCCCGAAACCAACATCACCGTTGTTGCGGTACGTTCGTCGATCTTTAAATCGATGGTATCCAGAGTTTCATTGGCGACCGCCTGAAAAAGCTCCACAAAGTCATTTTGAATTCTAGGGACTACTACTTCGGTTTCGGGATCTCCCAAGCGTACGTTGTATTCGATTACCCTGGGTTCATCACCTACCTTTATCAAACCGATAAAAATGAAACCCTTGTAGGGGAGCTTATCCTTTTTAAGGCCTTCTACAGTCGGTTTTACGATGCGGTCGTGTATTTTCCCCATAAATTCCGCATCGGCAAAAGGAACGGGCGAAATAGCACCCATACCGCCCGTATTCAATCCGGTATCTCCCTCTCCGATCCGCTTATAGTCTTTGGCCGTCGGCAAAACTTTGTAACCCTTGCCATCGGTAAGCACGAAAACGCTTAACTCTATGCCGTCTAAAAATTCTTCTATGACCACCGTAGTGCTGGCTTTGCCGAATTTCGCATCGATCAACATGGTCTTTAGTTCGCTTTTGGCCTCCTGTAAATCATTTAAGATCAACACGCCCTTTCCTGCTGCCAAACCATCGGCTTTGAGTACGTACGGAGGGGCAAGGCTTTCTAAAAATGCGTAGCCCTGTTCCAAACTTGCGGAAGTAAAGCTTTGATACGCAGCGGTGGGGATATGATGGCGCATCATGAATTCCTTGGCGAACTCTTTACTTCCTTCTAAAGTAGCGGCAGCTTTTTGGGGACCAATAACCCCAACCTTCTGCAATTGGGCGTCGTTGAGAAAAAAGTCGTGAACCCCATTGACCAAGGGGTCTTCCGGACCAACTACGACGAGGTCGATATTTTCGCTAAGAACCAATTTCTTGATTCCCTCAAAATCGTTTACACCAATCGGTATGTTCGTAGCGATTTGCGAAGTACCGGCATTACCGGGTGCCACAACTAATTTTTTTAATTTCGGACTCTGTGTCAACTTCCAAGCTAAAGTATGTTCACGGCCTCCCGCGCCAAGGATAAGGATGTTCATGAGATATTCTTCAAAGTTAAATGGATATTCTAATTAATTACTCTTGGCGAATTCGCGATGCGCCTTACGCTCTAAAACCTCCGCTGGAAGGGATTTGAAGTAATCGTATACGATTTTTAGCCCCTCGGAACGGGCCACTTTCGGCTCCCAACCCAAGAGCTCTTTTGCCTTGGTGATGTCCGGTTGTCGCTGCAAGGGATCGTCTTGGGGCAGAGGTTTGTAAATCACTTTTTGTTTCGTGCCCGTTAGGGCGATAATCTCCTCGGCGAACTCCCCTATGGTTGTTTCATGAGGGTTTCCGATATTTACAGGGTCGGAATAGCCACTTAGTAGCAATCGGTATATTCCCTCCACTTGGTCATCTATATAACAGAAAGATCGGGTTTGTGTTCCATCCCCGAACACTGTCAAATCCTCACCTCTCAACGCTTGACCCATAAATGCAGGAACTACGCGACCATCGTTCAAGCGCATGCGCGATCCATACGTATTGAAAATACGGACAATGCGTGTGTCGACACCATGAAAGCGATGGTATGCCATGGTAATCGACTCCATAAAACGTTTCGCCTCATCATAAACGCCCCGAGGGCCTATAGGGCTCACGTTGCCATAGTACTCTTCATTCTGAGGATGTACCAAGGGATCCCCGTAAACCTCCGAGGTTGAGGCGACCAGGATAGTTGCGTTCTTCTCCTTTGCCAGCCCCAAAAGGTTAAGTGTTCCCAAAGATCCGACTTTTAATGTTTCAATCGGTATTTTCAGATAATCGATAGGGCTTGCCGGAGATGCAAAATGCAGAATATAATCCAGCTTGCCGGGCAGGTGCACGAACTTGGTAACATCATGATGGTGAAATTCGAACTGCTCGAGCGGAAAAAGGTGCTCGATATTCTTCAGGTCTCCAGTAATCAGATTATCCATACCGATGACGTAATACCCTTCCTTGATGAACCTATCGCATAAATGGGACCCTAAAAAACCGGCCGCTCCCGTAATTAAAACTTTTTTCATAAATGTTGTTTGTGCGTATTGAAATCGATGGCCTCCTTAGTACCCTTTCCTTGCATTTACTAAATACCTCTGGAGAAAAGAACGGTTGTCACGGTCTTCAATACTATCCTCAAATCTAAGGTTATTGATTTGTTTTTTATATAGTAAAAATCATATTCCAGCTTTTTGACCGAATCCTCTAAATTCTGGCCATATTTGAACTTCACCTGTGCCCAGCCCGTTATGCCCGGTCTAATAAGATGACGAACATTGTAGTAGGGTGTTAGCTTACTGATTTCCTTTACAAAAACCTTCCGCTCGGGCCTAGGACCTATAAATTGCATATCGCCTTTGATGACCGATATGATCTGGGGCAATTCATCGATGCGGAAAAGGCGCAATACCTTCCCAAAGGGTGTAATTCGACTATCGCCGCTGGATGCCATTTTGGCCCCTTCTTTTTCAGCGTCGATGACCATGGATCGGAACTTGTATATTTTGAATTCCTCTCCATAGAGACCAACTCTTTTTTGGGTGTAGAACATGGGACCTTTATTGAAAAGTAGGTTTCCAATAAACACAAAGGGTATCGATAGCACGAAAATAAGACCGACGAACAGGGAGAGCAGAAAATTCATTACAAAACTGAAAATCAGCTGTAAGTATCTGATTTTCCTATTTCGAAGCTGCAACAATTCATAAAAGCTATCATTATGGGAACGAATGGGCATGGCCTCATAGGTGTTCTCGTAGAAAGAAGTGAAGGAAATAACCTCTTTTCCCTTCACAATAGACCTCAGCATCAATTTCTCCAAATCGCTTGGCAACTCATTGTAATTTCTGGTGTTGATGATAAAGGTGTCTATTTTACCCGCAGCCGACAAAAAAAACTTCTTATTGATAGAAGAATCCTGTTCTATGGAATAGGTCAATTTTACCTTATGAAAGGTTTTTATTTCGTTTCCGTTAATAATGGCGATATCTTCCCGTAAGCTTCCAAACGTGTGCGCATCGTAGATGTACAATACATTCTTCGAATCCGGTATTACCGCAAAAATATTCCTGAACAACAAACGCCAACCCCCAATTTGTACAGGTGTCAGCAACAAAAAACTTAAAAGGGGGATGCGCCAAAAACTCGCGTCGAAAATCAGTACAGAAAATATAAAAACCAAAAAAACGAACAGTCCGGTTACATAGATAGACTGGGCAACGATATTCCTTCGTCTGCTCACCTTTTCCAAGCTATAAAATTCCAGAATATACGCCAAGGATAGGTACACGAAAATGCCAAACGTAAAAACGCCTATTTTCAGCCGCATCGAAATAAATTCGGCGTCAATGGCGGAGTTGACAAAAACATTAAGCGCTAGCAGCACTATACCGAGATCACCGATAAGTAATATGAACTTGCGTTCTATTGAATTTAAAATGGACGGTCTGGGCATTTACAAATTTAAACAATTGGGTTATAGCTACTCCGCTAAACCGTTCATCACTTTCTTTAATTCCGCAATTTGATTTTCAAAATTTAATTGATTCTCGCCGTAGTTGTCGCAATTTAGAGTGAATTGGGCATATTCTTCGGTTGTCAGGTTTTTAGCCCTTTCAATATTAGCATAAAGTTCACTAAAATTACCAGGTTCTGAAACATACCCTAAACCATTAGAGGCAATTATTTCAGCACCTTCCCCGCCGCCACAAAAAAGTACAGGTACACCCAACAGGGTCAACTCGAATATCTTCGAAGGTACGGCGCCATAGATTCTATTTCGGAGTGGAACGATGGAAAAATGGTAACACGGCAATTTTTCACGAATCTCATTAGCGGTATAAGAACCCATATATTGGATATTCTTTGAGCCATCACTCGCGATTTTCTTAATATCGTCCAGTTCATTTCCCTTCCCATAAATATGAAACTCCACCCCTAACCTTTTGAAATCCACTCTTTCGCAAATTTCCAATACTCCTTGTGCAACACCCAACAAACCGGCATATACGACTTTAAAAGGGCTTGTTTTTTTTATCTTGCTGCTAGGGCTATTTAACATCGGTATATTTCGGTATAAAAAATACTCCTTGTCAGATACCAATTCTTTTATATGCGTAAGAATCTCATTCGACTGTCCTAGGATTAAGTCGGCGTTTCGGTAATTGAACTTTTCTATCCGTTCAAGTACACTGTAAAAATAACCTCGATGTAATACACCTAGCTCCAATGCCGACAAGGGCCATAGGTCAGAGACGTTGAGCACGATTTTAGACCGTGTAAAGAGTTTGCCATAAATGATTCCAAAAAAAGAAACCAGCAAAGGAGAATTCTGTACAATGATGATTTTAGGCGCCTTTCGGATAAGATGAATGATGTCCAAAAACATCACAAAACCGAACGAAACCATCGAAATAAACCTTTTAAAGGGATTTTTAGAAATCGAATTATAGGTCTTGTACCTTCTTGCCCTGAACGTATCTATTTTTTCCTTTTTGAAGAACGTATCTCGATAGTTTTCGAAAATCCTACCTGTAGGGTAATTTGGTAAAGGTGCCAAGACCGTTACCTCATAATCCACTCCAAGTTCGTTTGCCATTTGGGTGATTCTATTTGGCGCGGCACCGGTTTCCGGGTATAAGTAATTGCTTATTATAAAGATTTTCATTTCGGTAATTTTACTGCATGCCGAGCGTATAACTCAATTATTCCCGATAATAACAAATTGCAATCTTTCACAACTGTATATGTGTACGTAATGTATTGCAAAATTGTACCTCAATTTTTTTTGATTTTACCCTTTTATTAAACCCAATAGCATAATCATACGATTTCAGTGCTACTCTTTGCGAATTTTCGAAAATTATATTGATTCCCTCATCAACTAGTTTCAGGGAATCATCAAAAATTTCTATGTTTTCTACGGATGGATGGAAATGAAAATAGGCAATTGAACCTAGTTCAATGTCCTTACCCAAGAAATCCTCTATTAAAATTTTCGAAGTTTCGGTAGTAAATTGTCTTGTATGGTTGACACCTAGATTTCTATAACCATTATGCGTAGCACTTAAGAAATCTTTTCTTTCAATAATATCGATAACTTTCGCTCGCTTTGCAACCCTGAAGGCACCCCATACCTGAGTTTGCTCACGACCATCGATTTTTACCGTATTATGCGCAGCGGTTTCCCGCTCTTGCTGTCGTCGACTATTATTTTCATAAGTAGAAGTTCCCGTATCTACTATCACCGGACTACCGAGTACATACATTTCAAAATTAAAGGTATCGGAATGGGCGTGTCCTGATTGATACTTCGGGCCAACATTTCCTATATCCACGAAAAGCTCATAATCTATTTTTGTAACCTTTCTATATCCGGAATCCGAAAGTTTACCCTGTTGCCAAACAATCCCTAATTGTTCGGCATAATCAAAAAGCTGTTGTGACGAAGGAGCGATTCCATAAGCGCTATCGTTCACCATTGGTGTACTACCATTGGCAAAGGTGACTTCCTGAAGCCATGAGAGCATGTTTGCGGCTTTGTTTCTTAAGAGCTGACCAATATCATCATTTTGCCATTGGTTCGTCTCTACCAGTTTAAAACAGTCTAATAACCGAAATAATAAAATTTGATGGTACATGGGGGACAATTCAAAATGAGCGCCATCATTCAGTATTTGTTCCGAGAGTTCTGCTTTTAGAATTTGCTTGGCTTTTGTATAGAATTTCTTATTCTCAAAATAATAGGCTCCGAACAGTAAGGAGTATCCGTTTTCCAATAAATGGTTTCCTAAAAGATGGTATTCTAGATTGTGGAGTAACGTTTGATAATGATTAAAAAGTAGCTGATCAATTTCGAAATTGGAAATCATGTTTTTTGAGAGAAACTTGACCCAATTGATTCCTCTGAGTGAAATAGGATAAGGTTCCTTTCCATCTTTCAAGATCGAATCTTTTGTACTATAATCTAAAATCAATCTCAAACCCTCTTCAGGGGAAATGGTCTGCTGATTTAGAAAATCAAAATAGTTAAGATTATAGGTCCAAAGTTTTCCGAAATTGGAATAATTCCAGTCTATATCAGCCGTAAATCGATGTTCTAGATTTAAAAATAAAAAAGAATTCGAACCAATATAACTATCGGTATATAAAATGGAGTCGTTCCATTTCAAAAATCCCTCCCGTTGGTTCAGCGTCTTTTTATACGCTCTTTTAAAAAATCGATTTCGTACAACATAATATATTCGATAATAGATTTGTTTAAGACGAAGATATCTTAGGGTATGAAACAGTAACCTTAGTTTATGGAGATCCATTGACCTTGCTTCAATGATTCGATAGCCGCAAACGATGCTTTAGTGGTATTTAAAATTTCTTTGAAAGGAATGATCGGACTCCCACCTTTTTGCTGTTGTGCTATCAATTCCTGAAATTGATTATAATGCCCTTTGTCCTGTTTTGAAGAAGCATTTCTCCCATCTTTAAATCCGTAAGACTTCAATTTTCTCCAATTATTCATAACCAACGTACGCTCCTGTGAGTATACCTCCACGCGTTCTTTCGAATAAGCCTTGCTGCCGTTGGAAAAATAGTTGATGACGGCATTTGAACCGTTTTCGTAACGCAATAGAATACTCGCATTATCGGTATTCTCCTGAGGGTCGGTACCCATGGCATTCATGCACACCGACTTCACCAAGCTTCCTGTAAAATACGTGCATAAATCGATATAATGGCAGGCTTCCCCAATGATTCGGCCGCCACCTACTTGCATATCGTGTACCCAAACATCGGCAGATATAAAGCCGGCATTCATCGTCGCAACGATGTTAACAGGAGCATCATTATTTCCTAATTGGGCTTTCATGTTTTTTGCCAAAGGCGCAAAACGCCTGTTAAAACCAACGCTTACACTAACATTCTGCTGATTGTATTCAGTGATGATCGCCTCAAGTTCTTTTTCATTTAGTGCCAAGGGCTTTTCGACAAAAACACTTTTACCCGCCTTCATGGTTTCCAGCACCATGGGCGCGTGCATGTGATGTTGGGTAGTAATAAGTACAAGATCTACTCCCGCGTCAGTTAAGATTTCTTTGTAGTTCGATGTTGAATTACCAATGGAGTGGCGCTTGGCCATAATGGTTGATGATAGACCTCCCGAGCTCGCAATATATTTAATATCGGCATTCAGTTTTTTAAGGTTCGGAAGTAGTGTAGAACTAGTAAAGTTACCTGAACCTATAATTCCGATAACGCCTTTCTTGCCTTCGAAAGATTTATCAGTAATCGTGACGGTGTTCACTGGTGATTCAGTAGTATCATATTCCAAAATGGAGGCAATAGACTTAGAATTGGTCATATCACCATAAATCTCACTATAATTTTTGAGCGGTATACGCTCGGTAATCAGGGGTTTTACATCTAAGGTGCCTTTGGAAATGGCATTCAGTATCGCCTCGAAATTGCGTTTTTCGGTCCAGCGAACGAAGCCAATCGGGTAATCGTTTCCTTTTTGTTCGTATTCCTCATCATAGCGACCAGGGCCATAAGAACAGGATACTTGAAAAGAAATCTCTTTTTCATAAAAATCGGCCCGGCTGATGTCCAACCCGATCACACCAACCAAAATTACTCGACCACGCTTTCTACACATTTGAGCCGATTGGGCAATTATCTCATTGCTTTTATTAGAAGCGGTAATGATCACGCCATCCGCACCCACGCCTTTCGTGTGGGACTCCACAAATTTTACTTGGTCGGTACCCTCACCCGGGTTGATGCCTACAATACCCTTTTCATTCGCAATGCGCACTTTTTCCGGGTCAAAATCAAAACCTATCACATTGCATCCGTTAGCCAACAATAGCTCAGCTGTAACTAGGCCTATAAGTCCCAGGCCTACTACCACAATGGTTTCTCCAAATGTTGGGTCTAATAAGCGGATACCCTGTAGACCTATAGAACCGATAACCGTAAAGGCCGCTTCCTCGTCAGTTACGTTATCTGGAACCTTTGCCACCAAATTCTTTGGAAGATTGACATATTCAGCGTGATTTCCATTGGAAGCTACGCGATCTCCGACTTGAAATTCGGTAACACCCCTTCCTACGCCAACCACTTTCCCTACATTACAATACCCTAAGGGCAAAGGCTGATTGAGTTTGTTCAGCACGGCATCCATAGTGGGTTTAAGGCCATCTGTCTTTACTTTATTCAAAACCATTTTGACCTTATCGGGCTGTTGTTTGGCCTTTTGGATAAAATTGGCCTTGCCGAATTCGACCAACATACGCTCGGTACCTAAGGAGACCAATGTTCTCGAGGTTTTAATGAGCACGCAGCCCGATTTTACCATGGGAACCGGAACTTCTTCTAAAATGGTTTCTCCGTTCTTTAGGTCTTGTATGATTTGTTTCATGTTATTTCGCCAATTCTCCTTAACAAGGATTGAATACAGTGCGAAAATAACATTTTTGAAAACACTTTAGTCGAAATTGCCAATGGAACACCATTTAGAATTACTCTATTTTCAGTGAAAAAAAAATTTACATTAAAAGCTTCGAATAAAGACAGCATAACCGAAAACCGTAAGAAGCTCATCTTTATGCTAAGAGTAAGGCGTTGGTGATGTTATTAAAGTGTGCCAGTTTTAAGACATATTTAAGAACGCTTGAAGCAGGATTATTTTCGAATTAGTTCTTGTAATTGTAGATGCTCGAATGAACCCGGAGCACTGTGTGAGGTACCCATAGAATAATCGTAAATTTCCTCGATACCACGTTCAGTGCTTACCGTAATTCTTGATGGAGCATGGTAAATCCATGAAGATGGTCGGAAAACATGATTTTCTTCCGCTGTATACGAAAATCTTTGAATCATCCAATAATTTTCATTACAAAACGTGCCGCTGCAATGTGGATAAGTAAATTGGTAAACTAATATGACATTGGAAGCTCCGAACCCATAATTCACTGTTTCTCCAAAACGATCCCCCATTATTTTTGGATTTTCTTTCTCTAGCTCGCCAGTAATTTTAAATATCGTTGTAGAGTCGATCTCGGTTGTCAGTATAGCAGATTCGTCATCAAATCTGTCTTCGAAAAATGTTTTGTTTGCAGTCAAGCTTTCTTCGATGGTGTAGATGGAAAATCCATTCTCTTTGGTAATGTCCAAAATCTTCCATTCCTTAATACCTTCTATTTTTTGATAAGTATAAGCATATCCGTTAGTATATAGTGCATCATATGTATAAACAAGTACATCTCCTTCCTTATAATTAAAGAAGTCGCGAAGGGCAGTCGAAGAAACCTTAAAATCTAAATTGAAGGGGGTTTTATCTACCGCAATTACGGTATCCAAAAAAACCTCCTGGTCGTTTTCAATCTTAAATTTATATTCCGAAAAAACGATATCCTTAAAATCGAAAGTCCCCAAGCTATCCAGTGCCACGATCATGGTATCACCAAGGGTTACCTTAAGGCCATAGTCTTCAGTGTTGAGTGAGGTCCCGTTCATCTCGAAGATCACTTTGCCACTGACTTCGGTTGATTTGGGGATTTTAACACTATCATCTTTCGAACATGACAGCATCAGGACAATCAAAGTGCTACAATACAATACATATCTTCTCATAACCAAAGTAGTTCTAACCAGAACGCAAGAGCTTCCAATTTTCCGCAAAGAACCGAAATCTTATCCAAATGAATCACTTGTCCGATGAAAGCGCCGTAATTTTAGAGAACCAGCCAAAATTAAGGATAAAACGGTTTGGCATACCTGCATTTTAAGGCCCGCTGTCGATTTTATCGATTTTGTAGTCCGGCAACGCGAAGAGTACCATTCCCTTTATCTCTGCAAATTCTTTGGCCAAATCCATTCGAACACCAATGGCAAAACGTTCGCTAAAACCTTTATCGGTCATCTCCAAATACTGCCAACTTCCTTTTTTGCTCATATCGTAATCTATTCTGTAAGTTATGTCTACCCGATTCCAGGCATAGATATACGCTTCCTTCAAATTACAATTTTCAGAAAGGTAGCACCAAATACCAGCAGTTGCAGCAACTGGGCCGTCATTTTGTGTTCGAAAAATTTCAGGTGCGATGAACGAGCCTCGTTCAAAGGTGGAAAACGCTTCTAAATCTTTAAACGAGCAGGCAGCTGTTTTTTCTGGAAGGTTTTTTTTCAAGGGTAAGTCGCTGTACCCAACTTCAATAAAAGGAGCCGTCATATATGTTTTCGGGTCTTTGCTATCAAAAGACTTCGATTTTGCCCAAAGAAAAACACCAATCAGAATAAATGCGGAAATCAACGCGCAGGAAACAAGAAATGTTTTTTTCCACTTTGACCCGTCGTCATATTCAACATCTTTCTCATTCTCGACCGAGCGAGTCGAGAGCAATACAAACATCCAAAACGTCATCGGGAAGACTCCGATATTTCTTGCTAAAATTGATTCTACAAAGAAGCCTGCGCCAAATACAAGGACGAAGACCCAAAACTGCCCTTCTTTCCTGTTTACTCCCCAGAACAATGAGAAAAGGAAAAGCAGAAGGAACAAAAGACCCAAAATACCAGATTCAACCATAGTCTGTAAGTACTGGTTGTGTACATTGAGTTCATTTTCGAGCTCAATACGATTTCCGTTTTTTTTATACGCATCAAGCAGTTCAGTTTTGCCATCTCCAATACCTACCCCGAAAACCGGATTCTTCATAATAATATCTATGGCATTCTCCCATGTGGCAAGACGGCTATCGATTTTATCGAGCGGCTTATTCTTTTGAATGAGGTCGAGGGTCAGCCGCGTTCTAGGATGTTTATAAATAAAAGTCCCGGCGACGATAGCTGCTATCAGTAATGTTAATACATAATACCTAAATTGAATCTTCTGTTTAAGGACATTCATGCCTGCTAAAAGAAATATAATAAGCATTAGGATAACCAGTATTCTTGATCCGGACGAATACAGTATAAAACAAACCAAGCCCAAAGAAAGCAACCAGGAAATACGCAAAGTTAGATGGTGCACTCGTACGATTTTATTCAAGAGTAATGGAATACCCATAAGTAGTAGAATACCGATATAAAGTCGATGTTCGAACCAGACCAACATATTTACCTCATTAAAGCCTTTAACCAGTGTTACGGCCAAATAGTGCCCATCATAAAACAAATAGACTGTATACAGAAGACTTAGAAGAACTACCGTTAACAGACCGAAAAGAAAAAAAATTGTTACCCTTTTAAAATTAAACTGTCTATGGTCGCCAATCAGTCCTAAAATTGAAATCAGGAGGAATGGAATCTTCTTCTCTACCTGCTTTAATCCTTGGTATAGGTCTTCTGAATAAAAGAGGGTTACCAAGTTCCATAGCACAAAAAGCAACAACAATAGATAAGGTATTTTGCCTTTTTCCATCGTTATGTTTTGGTACTCCTTAAAATAAATTGCCTTAATTAGTAAAGAAGCTATAAAAAAATAGAAGACAAAACTGAAGGGTAGGTAGAAAACCGTCACGGCCCACAAATACAGAAGTACATGGGGCAATCGTTGAAGTATATGGTTGCCTTTATGAACGGAGTTCTTTTTGGCTAAGGCTGATTTCTGTTTAGACTGCATGAAATCTATAAATTTACGATTCTTAAGTAAAACGATGGGCTTTTACACTCAAACAGAATTCTTAAGGTACACCCGAGTTAACTCATAAACTTTAATCTAATCTTTTTAAACCATAATGTTTTGGCCTGTGCCTTTTTTTTTAGACCTTGGTAATCCCTACATCATAGTGTTAAAGTAAGAGAGCCTCTTTCTTCGCCAATAAAAATATTGACAATACAATGAATCCTAAAATCAAAGCCGTATTCTTAAAAACTTTTGGTGTAAAAGGTGTTAATCATCTTAGAAAGATTAAATGGTCCATTTTAAAACCCTTTACAAAAGATGAAGATCTCATTAGGGATTTTTATAAGACCGAGGTCGAAATACCTGTTTTAGAAAAGTTATTGCCCATATTGATTTCCGATAAAAAACAGGTTCTTATCGATATCGGGGCGAATATTGGTGCTTATTCTTTCTATTTATCAAAATTTAGCGAGCCTTTGGGGGCTAGATGTATTGGATTTGAGCCTAGAAAGGACACTTTTTCAAGACTCATTAAAAACGTTACCGCTCCTAATTTTCACGCAGAGCACTGTGCTTGTTCAAGCGAAAATGGTTTTGCGGATATTTTCCTCCCTCCAAGTCATGGCCAATCGTCACTATTAAAAATGCCGGAATTCGAGGGTATTGCCACGGAACGAATTACTACAACAACGCTTGATGACTATTGCCTAAAGAACAAGGTGACAAATCTAGTATTCCTCAAAATCGATGTTGAAGGGTTCGAATTCGAAGTGTTCAAAGGAGCAGAAAACACTATTAAGGAAAATATGCCCATCATCATCTGTGAATCCGAAAACAGACACTTAAATGTTCAGGGTAAAACCACTCAGAATTTGATAGATAAGGTTTGCGAAATGGGATATTCGGCCTATGTGATATCGAAAAGCGGCAAAGACTTTCTGCCCGTTACACAAATAGTAATACCCAAAAACAGGGAAACTGCCGATGAATATTACTTTAATTATTGGTTCGTCCCGAACAGCGAAACCAAGGTTTTGCTTCCTGTTATCAATGATATATTGGTAAAGACCGGGACATAGGTTCCCAAATAGTACTAAACTGTACGCTCCAATAAGTCGACGATAGCTGCCCTTCGTCGCTCCACTAAGAATAAATCGGTTAATCGCTGTCTAGCTTTTCTTTGATATTTCTCATAATCGTGGGGATCGTTAATCAGGTCTACAACAGCTTCGGCAATTGTGCTGGGTGTGGTTTTGTCTAGAACCACGGCCGCATCGCCTACTACATTTGGCACCTCACCTGCGTCACTGGTCACTATCGCGCAGCCACAGCTCATCGCTTCGGCAATGGCAACACCGAAACCCTCGTAAATCGTTGGCTGTAGGTATATTTTACATGAAGAAAGCAACTCGATTTTCTTTGTCTCGGTTATATCGACCAGGACCTCAATATGACTTTCAAGATTGGCAGCTTTTATATATTCTTTCAATTCTAGTTCGGCATCTCCACTTCTTCCTGCGATAACTAAGCGTAAGTCATATCCTCTCTCTCTAAGTGTTGCCAGGGCATCAACGCTTGTGTATACGCATTTTCTCTGCAAATTCGACTTTTCAAGCCAGCTAATGGTAAGTAAGAAATCCGAATTTCTTTCATATACCGGGATATAATTTTCAGCATATACCCCATGGGGGATATATTCGATATTTGAGAATTGTAGTTTTTCGTTAAAAATATCGAACTCCCTCTTCGAAACAAAAATATTGGTCGATGCGCATCTTGCAGAAATCCAGATAAGCATACGCTGCCATGCAGGTCGCATTGAAAAATCATTAGGTGACCCAGGAGCCTCGTAATTGAACGTACCTGTGATAATAACTCTCTTTCCTAAAAGCCTTCCTAATAGGACCGGGACGAAGGCGTAAGTCCACCACCAAATGAAAATTACATCCGAGCTATACTTTATTTCCCCCCATTTCGTCGCAATTACCAACTCAGGGTCGATACCCGATAATATATCCAGATCTTGAGCATAAAAAAGATTTTGCCGTAAAGCCTTTTTATTCTTAATTCTACAGAAAAATGTTATCCTCGGTTTTTTAATTGTCTTCAAATGACATCATTTTTTAAGATTTCACCGTAATAGAATTTTCGGATATCGTTATCGACGTCCTCCATGCTTCTAATTTCTTTGGCCAAATTTATATTGTTTTGACGCAGTTTTTGTCTAAGCTCTTTATTCTTTAGGAGGTGAGTCAGTTTTTTGCTGAACTCCGCTATATTGCAATTCTCTACCAGTATGCCATTTACTCCGTCTTGAACCAAATAGGGTATTGCAGAATTATTAAAAGCTATAACGGGGATTCCGTAGAGCATAGCTTCTTTTATGACCATACCATATCCTTCATGTAAAGAAGGAAAAACAAAAATGGAAGCGTTGGAGAAATATTCAGAAAGCTCCCTTTTCGATACTCTGCCACGAAAGAATACCCGATCTTCCATATTATTTTCGCTAACTTTTGCGATGAGCATTTTAAAATAGTTGTCATCTTCATTATAGTTTCCTATTATATCCAAAGTATAATGCTCGGAGACCTCTTGTAAAGATTTGATTAATAAATCCAGTCCTTTCCTCTTTTCAATACTACCCACGTACAAAAGGTGATCATCGTTTAATTCTTCTTTTGGTGCGCTGTGTTCTTTTACAAAACCTATTTCAATAAAAAAAATTCGTTTCTTCGGCAACAAATTACCAGTAATCTCTTTTACGTAAGGGCTTGGTACGATCAGAGTGTCGAATTTTCGTAAAAAATTGAGTTCCAAATAGCGATTCAGTTTTTTTTTGAAACCTGTCTGGGCTAAGAAATTATAATGGTGATGGATACAGATAGTCTTATTCTTCTTATTTAATAGCTTAATCATATTCATTACGAGGAAGAGCCTCGGGTAAAGTCTGCTATTCGTAATAATAACATCCGCCTTACTTAGCGTATTCAATTTCAGGAAATAGAGAATGTTATAAATGGGAGAGAGACGCGTCTTAAACAGCAACATTTCATCTGTTAAAAAGGAGACATTACCGCCTATCCTTTCTAGGAACTTTATAAGATACTTATTGTACTTCTGGCCTCCCGTGCCCGAATCCTTTTCATTTGGTACTACTACTAAAATCCTTTTCATGACATCTCTTTATTATTTAGCAAACCTTCTATAACGTAGAAAAATTACATACGCTATCCAAAAGAATATGTCAATCGTAATCCAGCCTCTATTGATTATTCCGTTGCTTTCGAAGAAATTTCGAATAACTAGTCCTACGAACAATCCCCAAACTAAAAAATAAAAATTTTTTTCATTTGATGAAGCTAATTTGATACCACGAAAGTATTTATATCCAATACTCAGGAGTATCAGCAAAAGTACAAAAGCACCAAAAATCCCAATTTCCGCCGCTGTTTCCAAATAAACATTATGTGAACTTTGTACAGTAAGTTTCAGAATCTCGTCTTTCTGCCACCGACTTATGGGGTAGGATTCAACATAACCCACGCCTATCTCTCGAAGGTTTCCGAGACCTACTCCGAAAAATGGATAGTCCATCGCAACATCGGCGCCTACGTCATATAGAATCTGTCTTGCCGAAAGACCTCTCTCCAATCGCAAATTCAAAATAATTTTATCCTTAAAGAAAAAGAAGCCCGCACCGGCAAATATGAAGCCGATCGTGGCTAGAACGATAATTTTCTTTGTCAACCTAAACCTTAGGTTGTATACCACAGCGGTTATTGCCAAGGCTAACATACTTGCTCTGGAGCCTGTAATAAAAAGTCCTATCAATAGAACTGCTATAAAGATGATGTACTTTCGCTTTTTTGCTTCGAGATACAATAGAAAGGCAAATACAAGGGAAACATAAAGAATGAAGCCCGCGCTATTCACATTGGAATAAATTCCTCCTGCTCGAACCGCCCCTTCAAGTTCACGGATTACGGTACCAAAGAACCGACTGTAAAAAATAGATGCGCTTAATACTAAACCACTTAAAACGATAGCTTTAAGGAATAACAGATACCTAAAACGAGTAGACATCCAATCATGTAGCGCCGCAATCAATAAAAAAAACACTAGAATACGTGCCGAAAATATTAAGCTGTTCATGGTGTCGTAGGCGAACAAAGAAGAAATAAAGCAGAGGGTTATGTAAACGAAAATTAATATAGTTTCTATCCTGATTTTGCTTGTAAACTTTTTTTTAGATAGCCAATACGTTATTATCAATACTGGCAAGACCAAAGAAATGAACTTTCTAATCGGAGAATCCCAATAGCCAGTTATGGTAACAAGGAAGATGAATACCGGAAAATAGTAATCTTTGATTTTATGTTTTTGTATAACGCTCATACTACGCAAAAAGCCGGTTCCTATTTTTATAAAAAATGCTTCCGATCATAATAACGTTAAAGAAAAAGCTTATACTAGTTGATAACGCTAAACCCCAGTAATAATCTGCACTAACAAATACAGAACTCAAACAAATTTTTATCCCCACCGCTGCTAAAGTACTTAATAACAATATTTTCTCCTGATGAAGTGCAAAACAGAGTTTTGCCAATAATACGTGTAAAAATATAAATGGTAGCCCAAAGGATAATGCTGTCAGATAATTGCTGGTAATTTCACTGGTACTGCTTGAAAAAGCACCTCTTTCGAACATAAGGGTAATAAGTAATTTACCGAAAAATGAAAAAAGTAATACAAAGGGAATGGCAATGCCCAAAGAAAATAAAAATCCTTTGTATAACACCTTCTTTAGCTCTAAGAACCTCTTTTCCTGAACATATAATGAAATCCTAGGAAAAAGTATTGTACCGGCCGTCAAGCCCAGTATTGTGACCGGGAGGTTATTCAAAATACCGGCGTAATACAAGGAAGAGATGTGACCTTCTGGCAGACTACTAATAAAAGAACGATCTATCAAAGTGAAGCTTTGGCCTAACAACTCGATTGCCAATATGATGATATACGCCGATGTAAATACTTTTTCATATTGCATCGAAAATTTGAAGAAAACCGCTATTTCCTTTCGCTTCAAATCATAGACGTACACTAAAATCTGAAGTACAGATCCAAATAATAAACCAAGGCCGAAGGAATACACGCCGTACTCCTCATACATGAACAAAACAGAAGTAATGACGCTAAAATGTATTAGTAAGGGAGTAAATGCGGGGAGGGTAAATTCGTTCTTAGCATTATATACCGCTTTGAAAATATTGAACAATGAGCTAAAAAACGCAAAAATCGAAAAGACGATCGTTAAGTTAATAATGAGCTCTCTGTAATCCTGAAATTCTGTAGGAATGAAAAAAGTAATGTAAATGTAAAAAAGTAGATTATATAGGGCCAAAATGAAAATCAAGAAAAAAACGTACGGCCAAAAAAACTGTTTTGAGAAGTTCGAGTAAAAATTTTGATTGGATTTTTCACTAAGATCCAGTCTTGGAATAATGATATGTGGTATGGCATATAGCAACAGACTCACTATCATATTTGGTACTACAAACACCGTTAATAGAATATCGAATTCATTGGAAGCACCGAATTTAGAGGCCAGTACCATTTCCCTCATAAAACCAACGCCCTTACTAAGTATTGTCGCCAAAAATAATATACCGAAACTCTTTTTCAGGGATTTAGTCATTCAGGCAAGGTTAAGCGACTATTTTATTTTTTGTAAAGTATTTTTATGACCACTGCCATATTTAACTTGAAGAGAACTCACCATATCTGGCGTTATCGCAAAAGTACGATAATTATAAACCCTGTAAAGCTGAACCCTGACTTTGAATTCACTTTCCTAAATATTTCGGATTACGCAACCATTAAAGAAGTTGAATTCTAAGGTCTTTTCTGTTTTAAAGGTTCAATTTAAGTGCTATTCTTAAAGGTTGCTTTAAACCAAAATTCATTCGGCCAGCTCAATTTTCGCAAATAGAATAATAGCCTTGTGCGAATTTTTTCAATTTGAGGAGGCGACCACAGGCAAGAATCCCTAAATATTCTTTAATAGAATTATAAAAAATACGCATTATGTTGATGATGCGGTTTCATCAGCGAGAAAAGTACTTTCATGTACGGTGGGGTGTCACCCAAACAAAGAACATTGTCGTCTGGATTCAAAATGCATTAACTCATGACGCCACAAAAATCTAAAACAACGACCTGATCACTAAGGTCTAATTTCTTAAATTCGTCATGGGCCACCAAAAAGGCCAAAATATCCGCTTTTTTGGCCGCTTCTTTATAATTCGTGAGTTTAAAGACTTTATGGTCGGCTATATTTGGCTCTACAATGTAATAGTCCTCATCATTGGCGTTTTGTAAAACCTTTTGGGCGATATATTTTGCAGGAGATTCACGTAAATCATCAATATTCGGTTTAAACGCCAAACCCATTAATGCAATACTGGGTTTTCTACCATGTTTTAGTTCAAACTCCAGTTTGGATGTTTTTATTTTCTCTGCGCACCAGAACGATTTGTAGTTGTTGATTTCACGGGCCGTACCGATTATTTTAGATTCCATCGGATAATCCGCCACTATAAAATAGGGGTCTACCGCTATACAATGACCACCCACTCCACAACCAGGTTGCAAAATATTAACCCTTGGATGTTTGTTCGCCAATGCGATCAACTCCCATACATTGATTTCGGCCTTGTCACATATTAAAGAAAGTTCATTTGCAAACGCAATTTGAACGTCCCTTGATGAGTTTTCTACCAATTTACACATTTCGGCGGTGCGCGCATTCGTTTTGTGCAATTCTCCCTTAATGAATTGAGCGTAAAAAGCTGTTGCCTTAGTTGTTGATTTTTCATCTACACCTCCGATAACCCTGTCGTTATTGACCAATTCATACATGACATTGCCTGGAAGCACTCTCTCTGGACAATAGGCAATGTGTAGCTTCCCTTTTAATTCGGGCCTGCCCTCATAGATCAAATGCATCATGCGCTCTGTAGTACCAATAGGCGAGGTAGACTCGATAATGTATAGGTCGCCTTCCTTTAACAATGGAAGTATGGCCTCTGTAGCTGCTTTTACAAAGGACGTGTCCGGTTCGTTTTTATCTTTAAAAGGAGTGGGAACGACTATAATATAGGTGTTCGCTTTTTCTGGAGTCGTCGCCGCTTTTAAATAACCTTCCTTGACCGAAGTTGCTACCGCTTCATCCAATTCAGGTTCAATAATATGTATTTTACCTGCATTGATGGTTTCAACGACTTGCGGATTGATATCAACCCCGTGCACCCTTACTTTGTTCTGTGCAATCAACGCCGCTGTGGGCAGACCAATATAACCGAGGCCCATCATTACAACTTCTGGTGTAGTGCTCATTTTTTGAGTTTTGAAATGTAATCTACAATTTTTTCGCACGCTTTTCCATCACCGTAAGGGTTATGAAGAGTGCTCATCTCAGCGTAGGCATCCTTGTTTTCAAGTAATTTCGTCGCTTCTATAAAAATCTTTTCCTTGTTTGTACCGACTAGTATAACGGTACCTGCATCAACGGCTTCCGGCCGTTCCGTCGTGTCCCTCATGACCAATACTGGTTTTCCTAAACTCGGGGCTTCCTCCTGTACGCCACCACTATCGGTAATAATCATATATGATTTGTGCATTAACCAGACAAATGCCGGATATGACAATGGGGCTATCAATTTAATCGCTTTTATACCAGCTAAAATTTCATACACTGGCTTTTGAACATTTGGGTTCAAGTGCACCGGATAGATAATTTGAATATCGGAACGAGTTGCCGCCAAATCCTTAAGTGCTTGGCAAATATCTACGAAACCTTGGCCGTGGTTTTCTCTTCGGTGGCCAGTGACCAATACTATCTTCTTATCTACATCCAATACCTGCTGTAGGCGATTGATTTCTTCGTCCTCAAAGGTTGATGAATTCACCTTATCGACACTAAATTTTAATGCATCTATGACCGTGTTTCCCGTTACCAGAATACTTTCGCTTTCCTTATTTTCAAGAATCAGGTTTTCTTTTGATTTTTCGGTAGGACAAAAATGAATATCGGAAACTACCCCGATAACGCTTCTGTTCATTTCTTCGGGGTAGGGCGATTTCATGTCGAAGGTGCGAAGACCAGCTTCTACATGGCACACTTTTGATCTTGCGTAAAACGCTGCGAGGCTAGCGGACATGCCAGTTGTAGTGTCTCCATGAATATGTACGTAATCAGGTTTAAATTCCTCCAAAACAGGTTTAAGGCCTGTGACTATATCTGCTGTAAGCGAATAAAGGTTTTGGTCGGGTTTCATCAAATCCAAATCATAATCTGGGATGATTTCAAAAAAGGAAAGCACCTGGTCTAGCATTTCCCGATGTTGGGCGGTTATACAAACCTTTGTTTCAAATTTCTCCGGATACTTTTGAAATTCCTTGACCAGAGGCGCCATTTTAATGGCCTCCGGCCTTGTTCCAAAAATGACTAAAATCTTCTTCCTCATTCCCTAATCTATTAAATGCTTTGTCGGACGACTATATTACCTGGTCTACTTTCAAAAGTACGCTATTTATTAACTTCTTTGGTTGTCGCCATGGCCAAGGCGTACAAGTCAGTCAACCAAACTATTAAATCGAATCTTGAACTTCGATTCCTTGTCTCTGAAGAAAGATTCCAGCCTATTGAACAGCGGCAACTGTTTTTGTATGGAATCATCGGTCGCCTTCGATATCAACTCGATCGTTCTAAGACCTTCGAGTACGACACTGCTCTGGTTCACGTCGGAATTGTAAAACCCCTTCCCGATCAAAAGCCCCAAAGTTCGGTTTCTACTCAGGTCGTTCAGCGCCGTGAGACCAAAGTCTCCGTAACCACAGGCCAAGAACAAGGTGTCTTCCTTACCCCCTAGTGCTTCGAGCAACACCCGTATCTCGCTAAAAGCCTTCGTGAGGATCATATGCCGGGTGTTGATGGCATTGTATTGGGCGTCTACGATTCCCATGATGATGGCATACACGTTCTTTAACGCGCTTAACAGCTCCACACCAGCGATATCGGTAGTATGGTCGATATGGATGTTCGTTTTCCTTACGAGCTCCTTTATCGTATGGTATTGGGTCTCCGTATCATGACCTAGAGTGAACAGGGAATGTTCATTGTTCATCAATTCTACCGCGAAAGTGGGTCCTTTCATGGTCACCACATTGGGACTGTTCAATTTGTCCTTTAAATAATCGACCAGGTTACGGCCATTTTTAAAAAGTCCCTTTGAAAGATTAACGACCAATGCTTCCGTAGGGATTGCTATTTTCAAGTCTTTTATATGCTCTTTTAATGCGGCTGTAGGTAAGGCCATAAAAACGATATCGGCATCGGAAAGTTTGGAAAGAGAGGCCGACGCCCTTAGCGAATCATGTAGCGTTTTATTCGGAAAATAACGTAGATTGGTGTGGTTATCATTGATTTCCTGCTGTTGGTCTTCGCTTCTGCAGATTAGGCAAACGCTGTCCTCCGTATTGAAGGCCAATTGATTGGCTATGGCGGTTCCGAACGAACCTGCTCCTATGACATATATATGTTTCATTCCTGATTGTTTCAACGGGGTTGCTACTTGTTTTGCGTAATTCCTAATTTGGATAGGCACTCTTTCAGACTATCCTTCCATTCTGGGATTTCAATGCCAAAAGCGTCTTGAACCTTTCGCTTGGCCAACACGCTATATCTTGGTCGCTGCGCCGCCGTAGGATATTCGTTGCTTTTGATAGCCATTACAGCAACCTGTGTTTGGGAATATTCAAAGATAGCCGATGCGAACTCATACCAAGTCGCGACACCCTTATTACTATAATGATAGCTTCCGTACTTATCGGTATTTTCGTTGATCAAACGCACAATAAACCGTGCCAAATCTCTAGCGTAGGTAGGAGTACCATATTGATCATCTACGATTTGCAGTATTCCCTTTTCCTTTCCCAAACGTAGCATGGTCTTCATAAAATTTTGACCGTGTTGGGCATAAAGCCAAGAGGTCCTTAAGATGACATGGGCTTCTAAATTATCGGCAATGGCTTTTTCGCCCTCCAATTTTGTTTGCCCATATACTCCTAGAGGGTTTGTTACGTCTTGTTCATTATACGGAGTATTCTTAGTACCGTCAAAAACGAAATCCGTTGATATATGGATTAAGGTTGTGCCATGCCGATAACAACTTTGTGCCAAGTGTTTTGCGCCATCAACATTGATGCGTTTGGCTTGCACCGGTTCTGATTCGGCCTTATCAACCGCTGTATAAGCAGCGCAATTCACACAGAAGTCAGGCCTTAACTCATCAAAAACTTTTTGAACGGCTTTCTGGTCCGTAATGTCCAGGTCTTCCTTACCAAGAAAAATAAATATATTCTCGGACTGCCGACTTTCATCTTTGATACAGGTCGCCAATTGGCCCCTTCCCCCAGTGACGATAATCTTGCTCATGATTTGGCGGTATCGAAATTCGGTAATGCTTTATCTTTCTCTGAAAGAATAAGCGAATCGGCCGGCAATTTCCAATCGATATCAAAATCGGGATCGTTGTAGGCAATTCCCCCTTCGGCCTCCTTGTGGTAGTAATTGTCGCATTTATAACATACCTCTGCCGTAGCACTTAAAACCACAAAGCCATGGGCAAAACCTCTTGGTATAAAAAGCTGCTTTTTGTTTTCGTAGCTAAGTTTAACGCCGATATACTGCTTGTAAGTGGGCGAGTCGCCGCGAAGATCGACCGCTACGTCCCAAATAATGCCGTGTAGTACGCGAATCAATTTTGCTTGCGCGTGATCTCCCAATTGAAAATGCAAGGCTCGCACCACCCCGTATTGTGAAAAAGACTGGTTGTCCTGAACAAAATCGATATCCTTGCCGATGGCCTGTTTAAAGCGTCTCGCGTTAAAGACCTCTGTTAAATAGCCCCTTTCATCTTCAAATATTTCTGGCTCCAAAATATAGCAGCCAGCTAATTTCGTTTCGGTCACCTTCATGAATACTTATTTAGAATGCCCAAAAGATTTTTTCCATAGCCGCTCTTCATCAAGGGCTCCGCCAACGCTTTGAACTGTTGTTTGTCTATATAATCCATTTCGAAAGCGGCCGCTTCTATTGCGCCTATTTTCAAGCCTTGACGTTCTTCAAGAACTTCGACAAATTGGGCCGCCTGCAATAAGGATTGAAATGTGCCCGTATCAAGCCAAGCGGTGCCCCTATCGAGAATACTTACCCGTAGCTTACCTTCTTCCAAGTAAGCTTTATTGATATCGGTTATTTCCAATTCCCCTCTATTACTCGGTTGTATCGCTTTGGCGATTTCAATAACCCTGTTGTCATAAAAATAAATACCGGGAACGGCATAATTCGATTTCGGGTCTACGGGCTTTTCCTCGATGCTAATGGCCTTCCCTTCTTCGTCAAATTCGACTACCCCGTAACGTTCCGGATCGTGAACACGGTAAGCATAAATAATACCACCATCGGGATCATTGTTTTCCTGTAATAATTTTGCCAATCCAGATCCATAAAAGATATTGTCCCCCAAGATAAGGGCGACCTTATCCTGTCCGACAAAATCGGCCCCTATGATAAAAGCCTCCGCCAAACCGTTTGGATTTTCCTGTACGGCATAGTCGAAAGTGCATCCGTATTTTTTGCCATCACCCAATAACTCTTGAAATAAGGGAAGGTCTTTTGGGGTAGAAATAACGAGTATTTCTCGAATACCGGCATACATGAGCGTAGACAATGGATAATACACCATTGGCTTGTCATAAATCGGCATCAGTTGTTTTGACACCGATAGTGTTAACGGGTGCAGCCGCGTTCCAGAACCTCCTGCCAATAGTATTCCTTTCATTTATGAATTATTGTTATAAGACCATGTCATTGCAAACCTTGTAAGTTTTGTTCGGCACAACAAAAAGGGGTTGGGGATCCCGTGGTTGCTGATTCAACTGTACATATCCTCATAGTATTTTTGATAGTCACCCGTGGTGACATTTTTAAGCCATTCCCCATTCGCAAGATACCAGTCAATTGTCCGTTCCAAGCCTTGCTCAAAAGTTACTGAAGGCTTCCACCCCAGTTCATTGTTGATTTTGCCGGAATCGATGGCATAACGCCTATCATGTCCGGGCCGATCCTTTACGAAAGTGATCAGCTGTTCAGAAGTATGTTCGGGACGATTGAGCCGTTTATCCATCAATCTGCACAACAACTTCACCAAATCAATGTTTTTCCATTCATTACACCCTCCTACATTATACGTTTCCTGATTTTTTCCTTCATGAAAAATAAGGTCTATCGCCTGTGCATGGTCTTCTACGAATAACCAATCCCTAGTGTAATCGCCGTCACCATAAACTGGAAGTGCGATTCGCTCAATAATATTATGGATCAATAACGGAATCAGCTTTTCCGGAAACTGATTGGGGCCATAATTATTAGAACAGTTTGAAAGTACAAAAGGTAAACCATAGGTCTCTCCGTAGGCGCGCACAAAATGGTCGGCACTCGCTTTGGAGGCCGAGTATGGGGAGTTTGGTCGGTATGGAGAAACTTCGGAAAAGAGTCCTTGCGCTCCCAACGATCCGTAGACCTCATCAGTACTTATGTGATAGAACCTTTTGTTGTGTGCATCGGCTTTCCAGAGGTCTACGGCAGCATTCAAAAGGTTTACCGTGCCCAAGATGTTTGTGCGTACAAAAACCAAAGGATCGGCAATCGATCGATCTACATGGGATTCGGCGGCCAAATGAACGACGCCATCAAAACGATATTCTTTAAAGATTTTTCTTATAAAGGATTCATCCGCAATATTCCCCTTCAAGAAGGTGTAGTTCGGAGCGGTCTCAATATCCCTTAGATTTTCAAGATTTCCTGCATACGTCAGGGCGTCTACATTGTAGATATGATAGCTTGGGTAGCGGTTTACAAATCGTCTGACCACATGGGAGCCGATGAATCCGGCGCCTCCTGTAATCAACAACCGTTTATTTGCTCGATTTTCTTCCATCGTGCCTATGCTATTTCCTTGGCCTTTCTATCGAGATAACGCAGGAATATGAAAAGTAGAAATCCTAGAACCAGAACCATCGGAATCGTAAACATGCGATTGTTAAACAATGACTTTCTTACCACCTGTGTATTTCCCAAGTTGATGATGCTGATAATATTGGCTTGTTGTTTCAGCTCCAGTTTTTTCTCCTCGACTTCCTTGATTAGATTGTTTTTCAAAGTCAAAAGAGAGGGCACATTCAGCGCATTCTCCTTTTCGAAATATAAAGTGCCGGTACCAGGTTTGGAGGATTCATTGGTAAGGGACTTCGAATAATTTGCCACTAAATCGTCAATTTGAATGATGAGCTTTGTATTGTCCTCTATTCTCGAAGCCGCATTACTTACCGAAATTTCCCTGAATTCTTCCAAGTAGTCATTCGTGTTGATCAACTTGAGCAATTTTCGGGATATTTCCGGGCCCGTTAATTCATTTGTGTATAAGAATGTAATTTTATGGTTGACTACGCTCTTTTCGGCCAGTTCCGATTTTATAATATCAACAACATAGCTCTGCTCTTTAAAATTGCTTAGCGCTTCAAGGTACCGCATCTGGTTCATTACCTCATCCTCGTCTTCTTTTACTACGTCTTCTATAGGTTCGATTTCGATTTCGAAACCTTTCAGGTCTTCCAGTTCAACTCCGATCGATTTAAAGAAGTTTTCATTTTCAGCTTTTATATTGGCAGTTAATTCATTAACCACATCATATAAATAGTCCTTACTATCAAAATTTGGCCTTACGATGACCTCGGTCTTCAACTTTTTGGAGATTATTTGATTGAGCCCGAAACTGATGGCCACTCCTAATGCGGCCAATCCTATCAAAATCAGCGCATATTTCTTGAAAAAAAGAAAAATTCTTAAAAACACATTGCCAAGCTGATGGAACCCCCTTTTCAACAGTTGTAAAAGCTGGCCCAAATCAATCTCATCAGAAGCTGTATTTTTAGAAGATGGCGTATTTGCTGACATATAACTATAAATTGAATATTTGCTTTAAAATCTTATCGGTAATTAAATAGGTCGGTTTTACGCCTGTGGTTCCCAAACCACCGGAAGCCAAGGTGCTTCCCGTTTCCAAAGGGTTGTCAGATGCGTAGTACGCATACCGCACTTTTACATCTTCGCGAATGCTCTTGCGTATCTTCGAAGCCGATTGTATCGCTTTTTGGTAGTGTACACCTTCCATCTCCAAGCCGATTACATTCCACGTGCTGCGATGAAAGAATTTCAAAATATCCTTGTTTTGCAAAGATGTTCCTAAAACCGTTACCATCGTACCCTCGAAAACTTTAAGGCCATGCCCTTCAAAATCTGCTGCGCATAACTCATTCGTAAAGGGGTAATTATCTGCCGTACCTTCAAATATATGCGCCGAGGGAATCATTAAGTCTCCTTTGCCACCTTCCAAGATGCCTGCCTTGCCCATAATCGAAACAGATTTGATGTTCATAAAAACGGGTTTCTTTTTAGACCCACCAAATGGTTTCAATAACTCGTCAATCGTTTCATAAGCCTGCTCTCCAAAGGCGTAATCCATTACAAAGATAACAGGTTTTTCATCATCCGGAATATCCCCGGATAGCTCATAGCAGCAGCCATCCTTTCCCAACTTGGCCATGTCGAAAAGCTGTACGTCTATATTGGTGCCCGAGCGATCGTCTATCGCTATCATGCCGTTTTTTTTGGCAACCGTAGTTACCTTATTTCGCAAAGCCTGATTTGCTGAGGAGCTTAACGCTTGGTATATTTTTAAGGAATCTTCCTCCGGAAAATCCTTTTTCAATGCATTTCTTGCAAAGAGGGAGTTCATAACACTATGCATATTGGCACTTATGATATGTATCGGTCGATGCAATAATCCCTTTTTCGCCAAAACCTCTTTGATCGTGGTCGCCCAGCGCTCCCCGTGAATGTGATGTCCCAGACGCTCCCTCAACAAAGCGCTAAAATTGATTTCCCTCTTTTCGCCGGTTACCTCTTCCTCGATAGCCAATTTGCCCAACCAGTAAACGATATGTAAAAACCGTTCGGAATTTTTTGCGGTCGCGAAAAGTTCATACACCTCCATAATCTCCTCAAAGGACCTGCCCAATACGTTGGCCGTATGAATTAAGGTAACCTCGCGCTCGGCTTGACTAAGTTTGCCTTTTTTAACGGCCGCCTCGAGCTTTTTCCAATCACGGGTAGTTTTATCGGTATCCTCGATAAGGACTTTTTGAGCGATTTTTTCGGACTCTATGAACAGGAAGGTTAAATGTGTTAAAATATCGTAAATATCCGATCTGCCGCGAGTAATCTCGATATTCATTTGCTCATCGTCGATACGATAGCAATTACGCCTTCGTTTTGGAGGAATAATCGGTTTGAAATTCGAACGGCCATAGCCCTCATCGGAAGTGAGGTTGATGAAGCGGCATTGTTCAATGCCTTCCGGTAAACGTTCCAAAACGTAAATGAGCCCGTTCAGCTCAACCTTTTCCTCTGCGATACTTCCGTAAATTTCAGGTCGTAATAATAAAAGTGCTTCTTTTAGACTTTCCCCTGAAACACCCGTGGGTTTATAAAATCCTCGGTTGAAAAGGTGGCGCATGGTAATGTAAAGTCTTTCGATGGCATTGGTAGATTCCTGCGCGCGAGTGGTGTTCGGTGTTTTACCCATAATCCTATTTCGGGATAAAATTACGAATAATTAATTTCTTATCGCATGGGCCGAACAAGGTCAATTACGGGATTTTTATTACTAAAGACCCGTAACACGATGCGTTGAAAGTTCGTCGGCAACCTTGCGGTCGTTGGAGAGTCGTTGTACCTTGTTCTGTCCTCCAAGTTTCCCAATGGATTTCATATAGGCGCGGAACCCCCCAGGAACTATTGGGGTTACTTTTAGGGTTTGTAGGATGTTCCCGGAAATCAAATCAAAATAATAACTGTTCTGTTCTTGGAGTGAGGTATCCAATACTTCAATGAATTTATCCATCTCAGAGGGAAGTCTTTCGAATTCGACCAACCATTCGTGATAGGGCAATTCGTCACCCGGGGGAACTATCTGTGGTGCCACGGTAAACTCATTTACCTTGGCATCGGTCTGGGCTATCGCAGATTGCATAGCTTCTTCGACTTCCTTTGCGATAACATGCTCCCCAAAGGCAGAAATAAAATGTTTGATTCTCCCGGAAACGATGATTTTATAGGGCTTTAAAGAAATAAACTGAATGGTATCTCCAAGATTATAGGCCCACAAACCAGCATTGGTCGATATGATCATCACATAGTTCACATGGCATACCACATCCTTAATCGTGATGCGTTTTGCATTCGCCTCGAAAAACTCATCCGCTTTTACAAATTCATAAAATATACCGGAATCGAGCAGCAAAAGCATCCCTTTTTCAGTTTGTGAATTTTGATAGGCGAAAAAGCCTTCGCTCGCCGGAAATAATTCAATGCTATCTACCTTGCGACCTATCAGCGTTTCGAACTTGTTCCTGTAGGGCTCAAAGTTTACACCGCCATAGATAAAAAGCTGAAAATTTTCAAATAGTTCGCCCACTTTCCTGTCCGTTCTCTCGTTCAACTTCTCAAAGTACATCTGCACCCAAGACGGTATCCCGGCAATTACGGTCATATCTTCGGAAACGGTCTCTTTGACGATGGCATCGACTTTGGTCTCCCAATCCTCGATGCAATTGGTTTCCCAGCTCGGCAGGCGATTTTTTTGAAGGTAATTGGGTACATAATGCGCGGCTATACCTGAGAGACGACCAAGTTTAACTCCGTTCTTTTTGATAAGTTCAGGGCTTCCCTGCAGAAAAATCATCTTTCCGTCAACAAAATTCGCGTTACCCGTTTCACGTATGTAGTTAAGCATTGCATTTCTAGAAGCTTCTACTTGGTGCTTTATCGATTGCTCCGTAATCGGAATATACTTTGCTCCGGAGGTCGTTCCCGAGGTTTTTGCAAAATATATCGGTTTTCCCGGCCATAAAACGTCTTTCTCCCCAGCGACCATCCGATCTACATAAGATTTTAACTCCTCATAATCGCGTACAGGGACGTTGGCGACAAAATCAGAATGGGATTGTATGCCGGCAAAGTTATGGGCCCTGCCGAACAGCGTGTCTTTTGAATCACGAATCAGTTCTTTGAATACCCTTTCCTGGGTAGCAATGGGGTCGTTTACCCATGTTGCCGTTTTTCTGGCAACGTGCTTCGCAAAAAGTTTGGCGGCAAACGATTTTAAGGACATTGAAAAGGGTTGCGGTTTAAAGATTAACTATTAAAAAGACCAGCTTCATAAGTACTACCCGCCTTACCTGAAATCAATATAATCCGTCGGGTTTACGGGGGCTCCATTGTTCCAAAGTTCAAAATGTAGGTGGGGACCGGTAGTAAATTCACCGGTGTTGCCCACAGAGGCAATGACTTCTCCCGAATTAACCCGGTCTCCTTGGCTTTTGTTCAAGGAACCGTTGTGTTTATAGACGCTGAGGATGCCGTCTCTATGTTCGATAATGATGACGTGACCGGTATCCGCCGTCCACTCCGCGAAAATCACAGTGCCATCGGCGACCGTTTTAATCGGTGTTTCGCGAGGCGCGACTACGTCCACTGCAAAATGCTTTTTCTCTGCATCGTAGCGTTGCGAAATGGTACCGCTTAGCGGAGGAAAGAAAATCATGGTCTTGCTGGGAGCGGCACGTTCGAAAAGATTGTATTTATCCTCTAGGGCAACCTCTGCACGCAACATCGAATCCTCTCGGCTCGGTGTCAAATCAATTGAAGACGGATCTAATTTAAACTTTTCAAAAAGAGAGTCCCTATTTACCTCACTATTCTCGATATCACCTGTAAGTACCATGCGTACATTTTCTAAATACCGATTGGAATTATTTAGTACCCGTACCAGCGAATCCGTTTTATAAGTAAGGTTGGTCGCTTGCATTTTCAGCTTTGTGGAAGAGTACCCGGGAATATACTCCCTCAAAGGGGTAAAGGCGATGAGCAGTGTCGTAAGACCGATAAGCCCTATAATACATAAGGTACCCGTAACGAAAACGTTCAGCCTACTCAACTTGAAGGATATCTTCTCTTCAAAAGTGCTTTCGTTCAAAATGACCAAACGGTACTTATGCAGTAACTTTCGCTTGATTTCCCTTCTTTTTCGAACCTTTTTCGCCATGGTGAACAAATATAAGCATGCTGTTGATTTCTGTAGTATATCTTTAGAAATTTCTAACACCCTAAGCCAATTGCACTTTTTTTACATAAATCAGGTTGTCATTACAATTAAATAGGAATTGCGAAGTTTGTATTAACAGCAATCTCATTGTTTTTTTAGTACATTTGTTACGATTTTAAATATCAAACTATGACAGCTTTACATATATTCTTGGCAATAGGACCGTGGCAAATCGGTATTGTGGTACTTGTTGTACTTCTTTTGTTCGGTGGAAAGAAAATTCCGGAATTGATGCGTGGCCTTGGAAGCGGCATAAAGGAATTCAAGGATGCCTCCAAGGAAGACGAGAAATTGGAAGAAAAGAAAGAGTGAAAGAATAAGGTTATCAATATGATACAATGGAACCCTCGGCATACCCGAGGGTTTTTTTATTCTACATATATCCATCACGCCGATCAATCGCAAATTCATATACCCAAAATGAAAATTAAAATATAGTTGACTTACAAGAAACGGTTTTTGACAACAATATTTACAGGCCCCCACAACAAATACTATGTAGTGGTATACAAAATGTTAAAATTTGATGTTGTTAATATTAATTAAAGATAATACCGCATGCTTTTATAAGGAGTATTCGGTCTTATCCCATCAAGTTTTAACCAACCATGCCCAATCTACTGAAACCGTTACTTGCAGTTTTGCTTTTCATAGGCCTAACAAGCTATATCGTTCCAGACCCCAATAGAGAAACTGTTGTTGCCGATGCAATCATCAAAGGTAGTCTACCCGTTCTGGTGCCAACCTTTTCAAACTGTCCTTCAAATATTACCAACGTCATGCCAAATCCCGGCAGCTGCACGGCAGTCGTAAATTGGACGCCTCCCACAGCATCGGGAACGGGACCGGTAACCGTTACGAGCAATTATAATCCTGGAGATGAATTTTTTGCCGGAACACACCGGGTAATCTACAGGGCAACGGACATCAATGGTACGTCGTTCTGCGAATTTACCATTCAAGTAAACGACGTTCAGGCGCCTGTGATTAACGTACCGGCAAACATTACCACTACGGCGGACCCAGGCAGTTGCGGTGCCGTTGTAACTTTTCCATATCCACAGGCTACGGACAACTGTCCTGCCGGAGAAGGTGCACCAATCGACGAAAATTTCGATAGCGGAACCGATTTAAGCACACAGTGTTATGATTTTGACGGATCCTTTATCGGTACTGCAGGGGAAGTGAATGGTTCGGTAGGCGAATTGGAGACCGTAGAACTTATTAGAAATGATATTCGATCCTTCACGAGTCCTTTGACTCGATTCAATGGTACCGGAGAAATCTTTTTCGACCATAAAATCATTGCTGGGAGCCCCAGTGGAAATATCGGTAATGGAGCGAGACTTACCGTCAAACTGATCAACACCGCTGCGGTCGAAACCATCATTTTTACCGAACTATATCTTGACGAGAATGTTCAGACCGAATATATCCCAATAACACAGAGTGGTAATTTTTATGTTCAGTTTGAATGGGAAACCAATCAAAATAGAAGTGATATCGCTTATATGGATAATCTCTATATACCAGGTTATGTCATTTCGGATGTTACTGTCGTTACCTGTAATGTGGCAACTCACCGGGTGGTACAAATTGCCGGCCAGCCATATCGAAGCGGTCGGGAATTTCCTGTCGGAACCACCACTCTTGAATACCTTACCAGGGATGCCGCCGGGAATGTCGGGTTCAATTCTTTTCAGGTAACCGTGACCAACAATATTACTCCACCAGCAGGAAATGATGTTACCTATTGTGAAGGCGCCCCTATCCCCGAGCTATCAGTGACCGTTGGAGCCGGCGAAACGGTCGATTGGTATGATGCTGCCGTAGGCGGTACTCTACTTTTGGCAGACAGTAGCACGTATACCCCACCGGCACCCGGCAACTATTATGCGGAAACAAGAAATATAACCACAGGCTGTGTAAGTGCTACCAGAAGAAGAATCCGTTTAATAGAAAATCCGCAACCAGCTCCTCCAACGGCTCCAAGCCCCATTGAATACTGCATCAACGATATAGCAGTACCTTTAACGGCGGCAGGTGAACCGGGGAATAGTCTAAATTGGTATGATGCCCCCACGGGCGGAACCATGTATCCTTCCGCACCTACGCCCGACACCTCCGTGGCCCAGACCATATTCTATTATGTGGAACAGGTAGATTCCGCAACGCTTTGCGTAAGCGATCGCTCGGAAGTCGTGGTTACTGTTTATGCCTTGCCACTGGCGCCGATGGTCACAACGCCTGTAGAATACTGTATTGGCGAAACATCCAATGAATTGAACAGTAGTGTGACCAGTGGTTCAAATCTGCGATGGTTCGATGCGGCCACGGGCGGTACTGAAATTCCGGGCACCACCAGACCCGACACCTCTACTGCTGGACAACAATTTTATTGGGTGACCCAGTCGGCTATGTCCGGAAGTACGAATTGCGAAAGTGAACGAACGCGATTGACGGTGAATGTCAATCCCCCCCCTGCCATAACCATGCAACCAATAAACCGTTCGGTATGCGAGAATGGGGATGCCATTTTTGCCGTTGGCGCCTCAGATGCCGATACGTTTCAATGGCAACTGTTCGATGGTACAAGCTGGGTCGACTTGACCAATACTGCACCGTACAGCGGTGTCTTATCGAATACGCTGACCATAACCGATGCCACCGCGGCCCTTGATGGCGCCATGTATCGCGTGGTAGCTTCAAGCCCTGCGGCCAGCTGCGCCGACGCTATCTCAGACAGCGCGACGCTTACGATAAATACCGTACCTGCGCCCCCAGTAAGTAGCAACCAAACAGAATGTGCCCAAAATCCGGTACAGACCTTAACCGCAACGGCAACACCACCAAGTGGGTCGGCAATTGTTTGGTACGACGCCGCTACTGGAGGTACCGTGGTTCCCAGTCCTATCTTAGATGCTGTCGGTACTATAACCTATTATGCCGAGAGTGAAGATACGATCAATAGCTGCGGAAGTTCTTCCAGAACACCTGTAACGCTAACGATTCAACCAGCCCCGGCAGCCCCAACCAGTGGCGGTGACCAAACGGAGTGCGAGCAGAACCCTATCCAAACATTGACGGCAACGGCAACAGCACCATCAGGTTCTTCCGTGGTCTGGTACACGGCGATGACAGGCGGAAGCGTCGTATCTAGTCCTATTTTGGATAGTGTGGGTACGATTACCTACTACGCCCAGAGCAATGATGATATTTCGGGATGCCCCAGCAACGCAAGAACTGCTGTTGTCCTTACGATTCAACCGGCTCCTCCGGCCCCAACGAGCGGCGGAGACCAAACCGAATGCGAAACAACCCCTACACAAACCCTAACGGCAACCGCAAATGCACCTTCAGGCACGACAATTATCTGGTATGATGCGGCAACGGGAGGCACCGTGGTTCCCAGTCCGATTTTGGATACTGTCGGGAGCATAACCTATTACGCCGAAAGTGAAAATACCACCACAAATTGTACAAGCGTTTCAAGAACTCCTGTTACCTTGACCATTGAAGAAATTCCAGTCGCGCCGACAAGTGGAGGCGACCAAACGGAATGTGAGACCAATCCGACCCAAACGTTGACCGCAACAGCGACTGCACCTTCTGGAGCTACGGTAGTTTGGTACGATGCTCCTTCCGGAGGAAGTGTTGTCCCAAGCCCTTCTTTGAATTCGGTGGGCACGAACACCTACTATGCCGAAAGCAGAACGACTAGCAGTGGCTGTGTTAGCGATAGCAGAACCGCTGTCACACTTACCATAAACCCTAGACCTACTATTTCCGTTACCCCTGCCTCCCAATCCTGTTCTGTAGATTTGACGACCTATTCCGTATCCGTTGATGTAGATCGGGGAGCGGTAACCGCTTCGGAAGGAACAGTAACGGATAACGGCGGAAATAACTGGACTATCTCTGGAATTACTTCCGGGAACGATATAACGGTAACCGTTACCGACAGCAATACCTGTTCGGAAAGTATTGCTATAAACGCACCAAATTGCGCTTGCCCTACCGTTAACGCTCCCGTAAGCGGAGGCAATCAGACGGAGTGTGAAGCCAATCCCATTCAAACCTTGACCGCCACAGCAACACCACCCTCGGGTGCCGATGTTGTCTGGTACGATGCCGCTTCTGGTGGAAATGTCATTGCAAGTCCAACTTGGAATACGGTAGGGGCCGTAACATATTTTGCAGAAAGCGTTGATCCGATCAACAATTGTACAAGTGCTACACGAACTCCCGTAACATTGACCATTCAAGCAGCTCCGATAGCACCCACTAGTGGAGGAAACCAAACAGAATGTGAGACAACACCGACACAAACCCTGACGGCAACTGCAACAAGTCCGGTAGGAACTTCAGTAGTTTGGTATACTGCACCTACGGGAGGAAGCATCGTCGCCAGCCCTATTTTAGATGCTGTAGGAAGCATCACGTACTATGCAGAAAGCCAAGATGATAGCACCAGTTGCCCCAGCCATTCCAGAACAGCGGTAACCTTGACAATCGAGCCTAATCCTACCGCCCCCACAAGTGGTGGTAACCAAACCGAATGTGCATCGAATCCTATACAAACGTTAACAGCTACCGCAACAGCTTCCTCCGGATCTACTGTTGTATGGTACACGGCGGCCACGGGAGGTAGTGTCGTACCCAATCCCATTCTAAATACTGTCGGGTCTATCACCTACTTTGCGGAAAGCGAAAATGGGACAACAGGTTGTGTAAGTAATTCAAGAACATCTGTGAGCCTTACGATTCAGGAAACCCCTACCATAAACGAAACTCCTGCATCGGCAAGTTGTTCTCCCGATTTGACGACCTATTCCGTATCGGTAGATGTAAGTAACGGAACCGTAACTTCAACAGAGGGTTCCGTAATCGACAACGGAGGCAACAACTGGACTATTTCCGGTATTACTTCCGGGAACGATATTACACTGACCGTCACCGCCCCGAACACCTGTACACAGACCTTGGCCATTACCGCCCCGGATTGTAACTGCCCAGTAGTGGATGCACCGATAAGCGGTGGGGACCAAACGGAGTGCGAACAGAACCCGGTTCAAACCTTGACCGCTACGGCCACACCTCCGGCAGATGCCACTATCGTTTGGTACGACGCTGCCACGGGAGGGAACGTCGTGGGCAGTCCGACCTTAAACACCGTTGGGAGTACGACCTACTTTGCCGAAAGCGTACAGAACGTTACCAACTGCTCAAGTAGCACGAGAACCCCCGTTACCTTAACGATATTGGCAACTCCCGCCGACCCCGTCAGTGGTGGGGACCAGACCGAGTGTGAGGCCAACCCTACGCAGACCCTTACGGCGACGGCAACAGCCCCTACCGGCGCGAGCATAGTCTGGTACGATGCCCCTACCGGAGGAAACGTTGTCGCAAATCCGATTTTGAATTCCTCGGGAACCATAACCTACTTCGCCGAAAGTAGCGATGACACGAGTTCCTGTACCAGTTTCAATAGAACGCCTGTTACCCTTACCATCCAGGATACTCCCGATATTTCCATCTCAAACGCGCCTAGCTGTGCGCCAGATCTGTTGACCTATTCGGTTTCAGTTTCGGTAAGCGAAGGAACGGTAACGGCAACCGAGGGTACCGTAATCGACAACGGAGGCAACAACTGGACTATTTCCGGTATTACTTCCGGGAACGATGTTACACTGACCGTCACCGCCCCGAACACCTGTACACAGACCTTGGCCATTACCGCCCCGGATTGTAACTGCCCGGTGGTGGATGCACCGATAAGCGGTGGGGACCAAACGGAGTGCGAACAGAGCCCGGTTCAAACCTTGACCGCTACGGCCACACCTCCGGCAGATGCCACTATAGTCTGGTACGACGCTGCCACGGGAGGGAACGTCGTGACCAGCCCGACCTTAAACACCGTTGGGAGTACGACCTACTTTGCCGAAAGTGTTCAGAACGTTACCAATTGTACCAGCAGTACCCGAACCCCAGTGCGCTTGACCATTCAGGCGACGCCCTCCGACCCTGTTAGTGGAGGAGATCAGGTCGAATGTGAACAAAGCCCCATCCAAACATTGACAGCTACGGCAACGACAACGACCGGTACAAGTATCGTTTGGTACGATGCGGCAATTGGAGGAAACGTTGTCGCAAATCCTATAAGAAACACAGTCGGCAGCAGTACCTATTTTGCCGAAAGTAGCGATGACACGAGTTCCTGTACCAGTTTCAATAGAACACCTGTTACCCTTACCATCCAGGATACTCCCGATATTTCCATCTCAAACGCGCCTAGCTGTGCGCCAGATCTGTTGACCTATTCGGTTTCAGTTTCGGTAAGCGAAGGAACGGTAACGGCAACCGAGGGTACGGTGATCGACAACGGAGGCAACAACTGGACTATTTCCGGTATTACTTCCGGGAACGATGTTACACTGACCGTCACCGCCCCGAACACCTGTACACAGACCTTGGCCATTACCGCCCCGGATTGTAACTGCCCGGTAGTGGATGCACCGATAAGCGGAGGGGACCAAACGGAGTGCGAACAGAACCCGGTTCAAACCTTGACCGCTACGGCTACACCCCCGGCAGATGCCACTATCGTTTGGTACGACGCTGCCACGGGAGGGAACGTCGTGGGCAGTCCGACCTTAAACACCGTTGGGAGTACGACCTACTTTGCCGAAAGCGTACAGAACGTTACCAACTGCTCAAGTAGCACGAGAACCCCCGTTACCTTAACGATATTGGCAACTCCCGCCGACCCCGTCAGTGGTGGGGACCAGACCGAGTGTGAGGCCAACCCTACGCAGACCCTTACGGCGACGGCAACAGCCCCTACCGGCGCGAGCATAGTCTGGTACGATGCCCCTACCGGAGGAAACGTTGTCGCAAATCCGATTTTGAATTCCTCGGGAACCATAACCTACTTCGCCGAAAGTAGCGATGACACGAGTTCCTGTACCAGTTTCAGTAGAACAGCGGTGCAATTAACCATTAATGCACTACCCCCTGTAGTGGCGAATGCGACAACAACAATGATCAATGCAGGAGAACCTGTGACCTTGACCGGTTCCGGTGCCGTCTCCTATGTATGGGATAATGGCGTAACCGATGGAGATACGGTTTTTCCCTTGGTGACTACTACATACACGGTTATTGGTACTGATGGCAATACCTGCGAAAACAGCGATTCCGTAACAATTGTAGTAGGCGCTACTTCGGATATCCGTTTAGAGAAAACCGTTGATGTGGCAAGCCCTAACGTAGGCGAAACCGTTACGTTTACTTTAACCGCTACAAATGATGGCCCGAGCGATGATTTAGGCGGAAGTATCGTTACCGATGTACTTCCGATCGGATATACCTATACTACGGATACCGGGGACTTAGCTACCGGAATCTATGACGATGCTTCCGGAAACTGGACATTGCCTGCTCTACCCAACGGAAGCGCGGTATCCATAGACATAAGCGCCATCGTGAATGCACCTACAGGTGTCGCCGATGAATACAACAATAGCGCTCAGGTAACATTTGCAAACAATTTCGATTCAGACTCCACACCCAACAATGATGACGGAGATCAGAGTGAAGATGACGAAGCCGCGGTGTCAACTACGCCACAATTCGCCGATCTTGAAGTTACGAATTCCATTTCCCAGCCCACCGCGAACCCAGGCGATGCGCTAACCTTAACGATTACCATTTCAAACAACGGTCCCAGTGACGCGACGAACGTAACCGTTGAGAATTATATTCCAATTGGGTATACCGTTATGAATATCAATGATGGCGGATCGCAGACTGGAAATACCATTTCTTGGGCGGGACTGAATATTCCTAATGGGACCACTACCACGCTTACCTTCGAAGTTAGCGTTAATGATCCGGTCAATACGGTTGGCGAGTATTTGAATACGGTTCAGATAACCACAGTTGATCAATTTGATCTCGATTCAGCTCCAAATAATGACGATGGAGACCAAAGCGAGGATGATGAGGACAATATCCTTTTAATCCTTCAATCCACCGATCTTGAAGTCATAAATACGGTAACACCGGATTCGGGGAATCCTGGTGATTCATTGACACTTACCATCGACATTGTCAATAATGGAATCGACGATGCCACAGGTGTGGCTATTGAAAACGTGGTTCCTTCCGGATTTAACGTTATCAACATAAATGACGGTGGAACACAGACCGGCAATACAATATTGTGGGACGGTTTGAGCATACCAAATGGTACAACTATAACGCTCACTTTTGAAGTAGTCATCAATGTACCGACAAATGCGACTGGCGAATACGTTAACACCGTTCAAATTGTTTCCGTAGACCAACTAGATCCCGATTCATCACCCAATAATGATGATGGCGATCAAAGTGAGGATGATGAGGACAATGCGGAGATTGTACTTATTCCTGCTGACCTGAGTTTGGAAAAAAGATTGAGTGCAAGTTCAAATCAAACTCCAAATAGCGGCGATACCGTAACTTTTGAATTAACGCTTACCAATGCCGGGCCTGGTCTAGCTACAAATGTGAGGGTAATCGATCAAATTCCTACAGGCTTTACCGTTGGGACCATCGATCCGAGCGGCAGACAGGTAGGATCTCAACTAGAATGGGATATTCCGTCTTTGCCCGTGGGTGATACGACCTTCTCTTACGAAGTAATCATAAACGCCCCGGAAAACAGCGCGGATGAATATACCAATACCGCACAGGTAGTAGCATCAGATCAATTCGACCCCGACTCTACACCGAATAATGACGACGGGGATCAAAGTGAGGATGATGAGGCGCGTTACACGATCGACCCGCCAACGGTTGATTTGGAAATCAACAAAACGGTGGATAAACCACAGACCTTTTTTGAAGATATTATTGTATTTACCATAACCGCAACGAACAATAGTGCATATGAAGCAACGAACATCGGGATAGAAGATGTTTTACCTGATGGATTTGCAATGGTTTCGCACGTTGCTGACTTAGGTGTCTACAACGAAACGACCGCAACATGGGAAATTCCTTCCATAGCCATTGGCGCCACGGCTACCTTGGAAATGACGGTAACCGTAAGGGAAACCGGAAGTTATACGAACATAGCCGAATTGATTTACGTCGATCAGATTGACTTGAATACCGCCAACGACAGAGCGGAGGTTACTCCAGAAATAACCCAGTCAGAATGCCTGACGGTTTACAACGAATTTTCACCGAACGGTGATGGCTCCAATGAGATTTTTTATATCGAGTGTATCGACCAATATCCAAACAACTACCTACAGGTCTTTAACCGATGGGGTACGAAAGTATTCGATATGAAAGGGTACGATAACACATGGGATGCCTCTTCCACGGGAAGGGCTACCATTGGCGCCGAAAGAAATCTACCAGTCGGTACATATTACTATACATTAGATTTAGGTGATGGTACCACTCAACCCAAAGCTGGCTGGCTCTATATCAGTCGGTAATACAACAAGTTGAAAATGCGTAAGACTTATTATTTATTTTTTATCTTTATCCTTGGCACTGTTTTCGGGCATGCTCAACAAGACCCGCAATATACGCAGTATCAGTATAATCCGATAACGGTCAATCCGGGATATGCCGGTTCTAGAGGTCATCTGACCCTACTGTCTTTATATCGAAGTCAGTGGGTAGGTTTAGAGGGGTCTCCAAAAACTATAACGTTTGGTATAGAAACCCCCATAGGCCTTTTTGACGGGGTGGGGCTGTCTATTATTCAAGACGAGTTGGGTCCTGCGACCGAAACCTACTTCGATGCCAATTATGCGCATCAATTGATTTTAAATCGAAACGGAGATAAACTGGCATTGGGCATTAAAGCTGGGGCGCGCGTGTTTAGCCTCGATTTTTCGAAAGGTATACGTCGAGATGCTGACGATGTTCGCTTTAATGAAAACGTGAATGGAAAATTACTGCCCTCAATAGGCGCAGGTGTTTTTTATTTTAGTTCAAAGGCCTATCTCGGACTATCTGTTCCAAATTTTTTCCCTTCGGAACATTATGACGAGGCGATACAGGCAGAAGCGGACGAAAGAATGCATTTTAATCTTATCGGAGGTTATGTTTTTGATATCAACCCGATTCTGAAATTCAAACCCTCGTTCTTTGTAAAACAAGTGGTCGGTTCTCCAGTATCAGTTGATGTTTCGACGAACTTTTTATTATACGAAACGCTAAATTTAGGCGTTAACTATAGATGGGACGACTCGGTTGCGGCAATTTTAGGCTTTCAAATATCGCCGAAATTTAACTTCGGTTATGCCTATGACTACTCCATTAATAATTTGAATGGCTTTAATTCCGGATCACATGAAATTTTTCTTAGATACCAATTGGTATCAAGAGAAAATAGACTCAAATCCCCTAGATTTTTCTAATTTTTTGAACTATGAAACGATTACTTAGCTGCGGTTTTTTACTCTTTAGCTTTTTTGTTGGTGCGCAGGATTTACCTGACGATTTATTGAATCCTACCGCGACAGCAGGTTTTGTTAGTACTGCGGAGACAACTGAATTTAGTCCAGATACGGGTATGCTCTTAGAAAGGGAGGAGACGTTCTCGGAAGCTGCCGATAAGAACGGTATCGCCCATAGGACGTTCGATGATATTACTAGCGCGGAAGATGGTTTCTACGTAATCAATGCTGTGCTTAGTAAAACCAGGAATCTGAAGAGAACGGTTAAAAAATTGAACAAAAAAGGTTTTGATGCAGGATTTATAAAGCATCAGGACAACGGATTACATTACGTTTATCTGAATCATTACACCGATTGGAAAAAAGCTATCGCAGCTGTAAATTCAGATTTCGATGGAAAATACAAAGATGACGTCTGGATTTTAAAAGTGGAGAAGGATATGGTACAAACCGCTACCATTGAACAGGACGCTGCCGAGACAACTACTACTTCGAAGGAGACGGCTACTGCCGGTTCAAATGACTCGAATGTTGATCTGGACCAAGTCTCTTATGGGATGTTAAGCAATGCTGAAGCCGAAACCAAGGAAGTACCGTTGGTCTACACCGGAACGAACAAGAGTAAATTGATTCAAAAAGCGGATAGTTACTTCGACAAAATGTGGTACGCCGAGGCTGCCGAACTATACGAACAAGCCCTTAGTAAGGGAAAGGAAAACTACACTGTTGATATTATTCAAAAAGCCGCAGATGCCCACTATTTTAATACCAATATGGAAAAGGCCTATGAATGGTACAACATACTATACGAACAGCAGGGCAAAGATTTCTCAACAGATAATACCTTTCGGTATTCGCATGCGTTAAAAGGAACAGGTAAATACGGTCGTGCCAAAAGATTGATGCGCCTATACAATAAGAAGATGAGCCGGGGCGAAGGAGAAACCGTTGATTTGAGCTCAAACGAGGCACTACCCAACGAGATTATCTTGGATAATATTCTTGCGGCGACCCCTAGTTTCGAAATTAAGAATTTGGCCATCAATACGGAATACTCCGAATTTTCACCAATGTTCTTGGATACGACCGAAATCGTTTTTGCCTCGGCAAAGGATTCTTCCTTCCTAAAGACTAGAAAATACAAATGGAACGACCAACCCTACCTTGACCTTTATGTAGCCAAAATAAACGAGGAGACCCAAGATTTAAAAGATGCCCTTAAGTTTTCGAAAAAAATAAATACGAAGTATCATGAGGCCTCGGTTACCTTTTCGCCCGATAATACTACCATGTATTTTACCCGTAACAACTTCGGAAAAAAATTGAAACGAGATAAAAATGGCGTAAATCACCTAAAAATTTACGTTTCCAATAAGGTAGATGGGGAATGGGAAGAAGCCAGAGAAGTTTCCTTTAACAGCGATGACTATTCGACGGGACACCCGGCACTAAGTCCTGATGGTAAGAAATTGTATTTTGTTTCGGATATGCCCGGTAGTATTGGCCAGACGGATATTTTTGTGGTAGACGTGCTGGAAGGTGGGCAATTTTCCGAACCGAAAAACCTTGGCCCGAATATCAATACGGAACAAAGGGAAATGTTTCCTTTTATCAATGAAGAAAAATTATTCTTTGCTTCTGACGGTCATGTCGGCCTTGGTGGGCTAGATATATATGAAGTCGCCATTGACGAAGAAAAAGGCTTTTTAGACGTTGTGAACATGGGCAAGCCTATTAATAGCAACAAAGATGATTTCTCCTATATCGCCAACAAGAATAGCTTAAAAGGCTTTTTCGCCTCGAACCGTAAAGGGGGCAAAGGGGATGACGATATTTATTCCTTTGAACGCATTGTTCCGGAAAAAGTGGCCGAGAACCTGAACGCTATTGCAGGCGTGGTTACCGAATTGGTCTCCGGTGAATTGATGCCAAAAACCATGGTAGAATTATTGGACGAAAATGGTATCAAATTAAAAGAAATGGAAACTGCCGAAGATGGTAGTTTTATGTTCGAAGACTTGGATAGCAACACCAAATATGTCCTCAGGACAAAGAAAGGGGAGTATTTCGAAAATGAAGTACCCGTAACCTCCAAAGACAACGAATTGGTCAACCAAAATGTATCTCTCAAACGTCTCGAGGAGATGATTGCCTTAGAGGAGGGTATTAAAAAATTAAAGACGGAAATGATCTTCTTCGATTTTGACAAATCGTACATCAGAAATGATGCTGCTACCGAATTGAACAAATTGGTGGAGGTCATGACAGAGTACCCTACCATGGTTATCAAAATCGAATCCCATACCGACTCGCGAGGTTCGGCCCAATACAACAAGTACCTCTCCGACAAGCGTGCAAAATCTACAAGGGACTATATCATTTCGCAAGGTATAGATGCCGGTAGAATTCAAAGTGCCAACGGATATGGTGAAGAGATGCTCTTGAACGAATGTAACGGTCGTGTACGCTGTACGGAAGAGCAACATTTTAGAAATAGACGTTCCGAATTCATTATCGTGAACATGTAGACGCTCCAAAAAGCCTAAAAATAATGTAGAGAACAATGCCAACTTCCTGTAACAGGAAGTTGGCATTGTTATTTATCTTTAAAGATATATACTTACCAGTATTATTATATCGTTGCTTTTGTCCCTTTATTTCAGCAAAAAAAGCTTTTAGCAAATACTATTAATCAATATGTAGCATAGGTTCTTCATTAACCCGTAGCTTGCGTACAAGCATGGATAAAATTCCTAAAGAATGCCGAGCATAGCATTGACAACCATTTAAGCCGGCTTTAAGCCCTTAAACCTTCCGAAGATGCTATGTTACATTTGTAGGGGCCTGAAAGCCTTGCGTATCCTTTTAAAATCGTGCCGTCACTACTCCTATAAATTGGCCTTGAACTGATACTACTATTGATAATGCATAAAACGCCAAGCAGAACGCGTCCGAATGGCGCTTTTCATACTTTACGAGGGGGTTTTTCAGAAGAAACTTATGCAGGGCTCTGGGCAACTATGGTTTAAGAATTTTAGGCCTTCCTGCAGCTTAGAAAAGTTTGAATCTCGATTATCGGGTAAACTTCAATGTCCTTAAAATCGCTTCCAACTCAAACATATAATCCCTTTTCTCGGTAGCTGGCGCGAAAGCAAAGCCTTCAATCACTAGTTTGCGCTTGTTTGCGGGGTCATCAACAATGTAGGTCAGAAAGGTACCTGCCATCGCGTAATTTTTAATATCCCAAATACCCCGTACCTCTATCGCTTTTTTTCCTGCCAGCTCAGCGGGGAATATATGCGGTGCAAAGCCCGGATCGGTACGCATGTAGGTTACCTTTCCCGGTATGTCAGCGCCTGGAATATAGGTTTCCCCGATAGAGTCGCGCATTCTCACAATATCCCTGACGAGGGTAGAGTCGTTTTGAAAGGCATCCTCGGGCATGGTATAAGCAATGATATTCAAAGTGCCTTCCAATATTTGACGATCGATCCAGACAAAATTATCCTCCCGTTTTCCAACCCTGTAAATGGAAGGGATGTCCATTGCAATACCAAATTTTTCCTCTAGCACCCCTTCTTTGTTCAACGAACGCAAGAACCGTTTCTGAACCTCTCCGATTTCCAACTTTTTAAAAGCCGCTATCATTTCTGGCGCATTTTCATCCAAATTGGCCATAATCTCATCATTTGTCCGGCCTTTGACCACACCTACCCGCTGCGGAGAAGCGTACATATCGGCTTTGAGGTGGCCAATATCCAAGGTGTCTTTCTGTACGTATAGTATGGAACGTGATTGTCTCGTGACACCGCTAAAGACCTGTGGTGGAAAGTGGTTGATACTAAACAAGGGTTCGGCCCAAATAAGGCCTACCTCGGGTGCAGCGAAATACTCCCGTACCTTATCTCCTACCTCACCTTTCCAAAGCTCGCTATCCATGACGACGACCAAGGAATTAATCGGGCCGGTACTGGCCGGAAGGTAGCTTTTTTTAGAGCCGCCCTCTTGACAGGAAAAGACGAAAAATACTACCGAAAATAAAAGTGTTCGAACAAGATTCATACGTGCTGGCTTTAAGATGGGCACTCGCACAATTTTAGTTTGGTACCCGGTTTGAGGTTCTTACCACTAATACCGTTCCACTTTTTCAAATTCTCTACGGAAATTCCTGGATATTTTCTTGAAATGGTCCAAAGCGAGTCGCCGCTGCGCACCGTATGCAATTTAGTTCCCGGTGGAAAGTTCTGTTGACTTACCGATGCTGTCGCCTTTTTGCTTACGACTCCGCCCCGATTTCTCGGATAAATGGTCAAGCGTTGCCCTATGCGCAAATTATTGCTGCGAAGTCCGTTCCACTGCTTTATTTGACTTACTCGAACGCCATAGCGTTCTGCGATCTTACCTAGAAAATCGCCACTACGCACTTTGTACCGGATTCTATCTTTTTCAGCTTGGGCGACCAATTTCGGCAAGGGACTCTCCTTACTTTCCAATTCCTTTTTTACAAAGGCGTAAATCTGAGTTTCGTTCGCTACAAATTTGCCTATGGCATCCTTCGGCAAGCGCAGGGCGTAGTCTTCACCGTCTACATAGGGAATAACGTTCAACTTATAGGAAGGATTAAGAAGTTCCAGTTCCTTTACACTCACATCGGTCAATTTTGAAATCTGATCGAAAGTGATCATGCTCTTCACCCGTACAGTGTCGGTAACGAAGTACGGCCGATCAGCCTTTTTGCGGCTAAGACCGTGCTCCTCGGCATATTCGAACAGATACATCGTTGCCAAGAAAGCTGGGACGTATCCTGCCGTTTCACGGGGTAAATTGCGGCGTATGTTCCAATAGTTGGTGTACCCTCCCGATCGTCTTATCGCCTTATTCACGTTGCCAGGGCCAGAGTTATACGCTGCCAACGCCAAATCCCAATCGCCAAAGATCCCGTAGAGCTTTGAAAGGTATTTGCAAGCTGCCTCTGTGGCCTTAATGGGGTCGCGACGCTCGTCTACGTAGCTATTCACATCCAACTTGTACATTTTCCCGGTGCCGTACATGAATTGCCAAAGACCGGTCGCACCAACTCTGGACCTTGCCCGCGGATTCAAAGCGGATTCGACGATAGCGAGGTATTTCATCTCGATCGGAATATCGTAATTGTCCAATTGCTGTTCGAACAAAGGGAAATAGAACTGGCTTACGGTAATCATCCGCTCCATTAAACCACTCTTACGCTTAAGGAATGATCGTATAACACTTTCCAAAGAAGCATTGTACGCCACGTTAAACGGTGTCTTTTGATTCAATTTCTCCAAACGCGCCTTTAACGTATCCGTTGGGAGCTCTAAGATATAGGCTTCCGTGTCGTTCTTGACATTGGCATCGAGACTCGCCACCTCATCATACATATCATCAAAAAGCGCAGCGGCCTCGTACAATTCCTTCATCCAAAGGCTATCGTATTCTGCGGCCTTTTGATGATCCTGGAGTCCATATTTATTCTTATCCCGTTCCTGTGTGAAAGAAAGCGGCATATCCTCGAAAGGAACTGCGGATTGCATTTCTTCCATCTGTTCCAAGCCTTGCATATCGATTGACAAAGTGTCCAAGGAAATGTTCTCGGCCTTTACAGTCTTGAGTTCATTGGCTTTTTGGGAGAGCGTATCCTTTTGTTGGGCGAAAACCACAAAGCCGAAGCCCAGCAATAGTAAAAAAATGAGGGGATTTTTTTTTCTAGTTATCATAATCGCGAATACTAATGAGGGAAGGTCAACGAAAATCGCATTTTTTTTTGAAAGTATAAAATTTAAAAAGGATAAACCCAAGGTTTACCCCACGCGACCTACCCTTTACCGATAACGTGCTTACTCTGCTAATATTGCGGCAATTCCGGGCAGGCTTTTCCCCTCCAGACTTTCCAACATGGCGCCCCCTCCTGTAGATACGTAGCTTACTTTTTCCTCGAAACCGAATTGCTTCACCGCCGCGACCGAATCGCCGCCACCCACTAAAGAAAATGCGCCATTTCGGGTTGCCTCGTCAATGGCGTTTCCAACCGCTATCGTACCCTTGGCGAAATTTTCCATCTCGAATACGCCAACGGGACCGTTCCATAAAATGGTCTTGCATTGGGTAATCACCTCTCTGAAGCGCTCCAAAGTACGTGGTCCGGCATCCAGACCCTGCCACCCGTCCGGAATTTTATCGACATCCACTATTTGCGTATCCGCGTCATTGGCGAAATCGTTCGCCGCAAGTACATCGACGGGAATATGCACCTCTACACCCTTTTTTTTGGCCTGTTTCAGGATATCCAAAGCCAAGTCCATTTTATCGTCCTCACAAATTGAATCGCCTACTTGACCGCCATTGGCCTTAACGAAGGTGTAGGTCATTCCACCACCGATGATGAGGTGGTCAACTTTGTCCAAAATATTTTCTATAATAGTTATTTTAGAGGATACTTTTGCCCCGCCCAAAATCGCCAAGACCGGTTTCTCACCAGTTCGCATGACCTTTTCAATCGCCTCGATTTCCTTGGCCAAGAGGAATCCAAAACACTTCTTTTGCGAAAAGAAGGTGGCCACTACAGTCGTAGAAGCGTGTGCACGATGCGCCGTTCCAAAAGCGTCGTTGACATATATATCGCCCATTTTTGCGAGTTGTTCGGCAAAGGCCTTATCACCCGCTGTTTCGGCGCTATAAAAACGAAGGTTCTCTAACAACAATACTTCTCCCGGTTGCAGGTCGGCTACGGCCTTTTCAGCCACCGCGCCCACACAATCCTCAACGAAGTTCACCTTAACCCCGAGGATTTCCGAAACGGTGCTTCGGATATGCTTTAAAGACATATCAGGGTTCTTTTGCCCGTTTGGTCTGCCCAGATGTGACATCAGTACGGCACTGCCACCATCCTCCAGAACTTTCATAATGGTCGGTTTGGCCGCTTCGATACGGTTGGTATCGGCAACATTAAAATCGCCGTCCAAAGGAACATTGAAATCTACGCGGATAAGGGCTGTTTTATTTTCGAAGTTAAAATCGTTGATGGTTTTCATGGCAAATGAATTTTAAAAGAAGGGCAAATGTAACTAAAAAGACCTAAGACCGCTGCGCTAAAAAACAGAAGACGTAAGGCCAACCGAAAAGAATGCAATCCGCTACCTATTTTATTTTACCTCTGGGGAAGTTATGAAGGAGGCCTTTCTTCGAATTTCCAAACATGAAAAAGATTATATTTGACACATGCTGTTCAAAGACATTCTAGGGCTTTCGCATATCAAAAACCACTTGGCGACCAGTGCCGAATCAGGACGTATTTCCCATGCACAATTATTCGTTGGTCCGGAAGGTTCCGGCACTTTACCCCTGGCAATAGCATATGCCCAATACGTTATCTGTGGAAACTCTGGAGGGGAAAATTCGGGAGGCAATGAAGCGTGTAATCTAAAATTTGGTTCGATTTCCCATCCGGATATGCACTTTGCTTTTCCGGTCGCGAATGGCGAAAAAGTAAAAAGCCATGCCGTGAGCAATCACTACATGCAGGAGTGGCGCAGATTTGTTTTGGAGCAACCGTACGGCAATCTTTTCGATTGGTACCGACTAGTCGGTATTGAGAAAAAACAGGGACAGATCGGCGTTGACGAGGCGCAGGATATCGTCAAAAAACTTTCGCTTAAGTCGTACGAGGGCGGATACAAGGTCATGCTCATTTGGATGGCGGAAAAAATGAACGGAGCCGCCGCCAACAAGCTGCTTAAGCTATTGGAGGAACCTCCGGAAAAGACAGTCTTTATTCTCATCGTAGAGGACGAGGAACAGCTGTTACAGACCATCCGGTCTAGATGCCAAATCCTACATTTACCACCTTTGTCCGAAGACGCCATAAGTGATGCTTTGAAGGGCCTTGGGCTAGCGGAGTCGGAAGCCATGCGTTTGGCGCATGAAGCGAACGGTAATTTTAATAAGGCACTCGATTTAAAGAACAACGACTCTGAGGATTTGGTCTTCGAGAAGTGGTTTGTGCAATGGGTGCGAAGTGCGTTCAAGGCCAAAGGAAACAAAGGGGCGATCCACGAATTATTGATGTGGGGCAATGAAGTTGCCGCGACGGGCAGGGAAACCCAAAAGAAATTTTTACACTATTGCATCGCTGTAATCCGACAGGCTTTATTGATCAATTATAATGCAAAGGATTTGGCCTATATGCGCATTCATGTTGATGGATTTCAATTGGAGAAATTCGCACCCTTTGTACACGAAAACAATATTCTAGACCTTACCCAAGAATTGGAAGATGCCATTTACCATGTCGAGCGAAACGGAAATTCAAAGTTGATTTTTACGGACCTCTCTATTAAATTGACACGCCTACTCCATAGAAAGCCAAGCGCGCCCACACCATCTGTAAGTAGCTAAAAAATTCCGGAGACCGACCCTGTATTTTGATGGCGCCATCTAGACATGACTCGTTCAAACCAAAACATACCCCTATGGAAAGTATACTGAAAAATGCCACTGAAATTCTGCTGTTATTGTTCTTGATCATCACTTTTCTACAAAGTGGTATTGACAAGGTATTCGACTGGAGAGGAAATCTTACATGGCTAAAAAGCCATTTTGAGGGTACGCCACTTACAGGTTTGGTTCCCTTTTTGTTGTTTACGGTGCTTTTGGTTGAAATGATCGCGGCTATCCTTTGTTTGGTGGGACTTTATCAACTAACGGTTCTGGGCAAATCTTCAATCGCATTTTATGGGGCGATCATGTCCTGCGTGTCGTTATTGATGCTGTTGTTCGGACAGCGGATGGCGAAGGATTATGAAGGGGCCAAAACCATTGCCGTCTATTTTGTACCTGCTATCTTTCTGGTATATTTACTTCAGGGCTAAGCATGCAAAAGCCCGACCACTGGATCGGGCTTTTATTAGACCTGATTACGAAATAGGTCTTTTTTTCTCTCAATTCGCTTATTTCTTGTACTTGTCGTTCAAGATTTTTAGAATCTCATCGGTAAGGTCGTTGGCTTCCGTGCCATACAAAACACTACCCCCATCTCCGCCACCAAGTATGTAGGTATACCCGTTGGCCTTACCGTATGCCTTGATTTCTTTTTTCACTTTCTTGACCAAAGTATCCATTTCAGTTTGTCCTTGTGCCTGTAAACTTTGGTCTTCTTGTTGCAACTGTTGGCCCATAAACTGTCCTTTTTGTTGCATCATGGCATATTCTTCCTGGGCTTTTGCCTGGTTCATTTTCTGAGCTTTGGCTTGAAAGGCTTGCATCTCTAACTGAAACCCTTGGGAAATACTGTCACGTTTTTTCGTCAACGCTTCCAGTTTGACTTTGAAGTCCGCTTCAATATCCATCTTCTCTTGGTACTTGTCCATCAAGACTACGTTATCTACATAACCTATTTTTTCCTGCGTACAGGATACTGCCCCCAGCACCAATACCACTAAAATCCATTTTTTCATCATTTCAATCTATTTTATTTTTCATTTCCATAATCACGGAAATCTTTTCAGCGCTATTCCCCTTTGACGGTTTCAATGATATCCCACGCTTGAATTTTAAACCGGCGCAAAAATAGGAAAGCTTTTTTAATGCATCCCAACGAAATTACATTTTCTATGATTCCCTTCGTTGGCAACCGATTATAGGTGCATATACGCGCCATAGAAAATACCTATTGTATTTTTATCTTCCCATTAGACCTATCTATTAAAAACGACATAAATAAACTGTGATTTTAAGAGGGATTATAACATTGAGATGGTGTTGGAAGGCAGCATCTGAAAAATCTCCTCTAAACGCTTTAAAATGCGTTTTAGGCCTTTTGAAGTATATAAATGAGGGAAGAGTGCTCTTTGCTGCGCATCGCTTTCATATTGGAAAATAATCCACGATAAAATGCCTTTAGATAATTCTGTCGCCCCGTTTTGTATTTCTCTGAAAGTAGGCTCACATAAAAGGCGTCGAAAAGCATCGGTCGAACTGCAATGATTTTCATATCATGGGGTTCGAATAATTTCTCAATGGCCTTTTTCGAAAAATGCCAAAGGTGTCGTGGCACGTCGTAGGCCGCCCAGAAATTTTTGTAATGCCGGGCATCATGCGATTTAAAATTTGGAACGGCGATGATCAAAGTTCCCTCCTGCTCCAATTTTCCCACAAGCGCTTCGATCTGCTTGTTGAGATCGGGCAAATGTTCCAACACATGCCAAAGCGTAATCACCTCAAATTTCCCCGATTTGATTTCGGATATATCTTCTAACAAAGCAATCCCTTTCTCGGAGGATTTCGCTCTCGCACCAATATGAGGTTCCACACCGGTAACCGTCCAATTTTCATTTTTGGCGGTCAATAAAAAGTCTCCCGTGCCTGCACCGAAATCCAATAGCGTTTTTTCATTTTTGGCGTATTGGGAAATCAGACGTCCTTTTTTGGAAAGACTATAGCGCTTTACAATCTGGTATATTTTATCGATAAGGGATGTACTGGAATCGGTATGCGAAATGTAGGACTCACTTTCATAATACTTGCCCAAATCTTTCGGTTGCGGATGTGTAACCAACAGCTCTAGATCGGCATCGAACAATAGTTCAAAATGTTCGCCCGAAACGGAATGATCCTTAGTTTTTAAATACGACTTCATTATAGTTGTGGGTCGAGAGGTATTCTTTTTTCAAAGCGCGAAGATAATTTAAAACTTGCTCCTTTGAAAGAGAGCTATCCTGAAGGCAATCCTTTTCGGTATCGCTGTACACTTCCACAGCGATATACCAGTTTCCATTTAGGATGACGTCCGGACCGCTGATATAGGAATCATCATCACTATCCAACAATTCGTTCATAAAGGCATTAAAAAGGGACGGCCCTAAGTTTAAGGCCTTGTCCTGAATTTCGATTTCATACCATGCGAAAAAATACTGTGTGCCATCGACTTCAAACGGAACATCATCATATACATTTGTATGACCAAGTTGATATTTGGTGTTGACGTAATCGTAGAAATGGTGTTCGTCTTTTGGATTCTCAAAAATGAACATTTGCCTTTTGGAAAGACTGCGCTTGAATTTTTTGCCACGGGTTACTTTGTAGTCTTCAATACTCGGTGCGATCCGTATCGGGATACAGGATTGCACTAAAAAGATAAGTAAAAGTAGTGGTAGTAGTCTTTGCATTTTTGCAGCGGTTTGATGTCTCTTGAAACTTCATCAAGAATTGCACCAAAACATTAGAAGCGTATAATTAAAATGATCCGGAATTTATACACCCTATAAAAATCATGTACCATGTTCCACGTGGAACATCCTTGTGACTTTTCCTTCATTTATAGGGTTAATTCAAAAATCAATGCAGACCAGGCCGTTTTGTACACCATAATCCTGACAACGCATAATGATTACCGGCCCAAGTATACCAATAGCACACTGATATCAGAAGGGTTCACTCCACTTATCCTACCCGCTTGCGCAATCGTTACCGGCTGGATGGCCTTTAGCTTTTCACGTGCCTCATAGGATAGCGATTTCAATTTGGAATAATCAAAGTTCTTCGGAATCTTCACATCCTCCAAACGATGCAATTTATCGGCATTATTTCGCTCCTTTGCGATATATCCGGAATACTTTACTTGAATTTCGGTCTGCTCAAGCACCTCCCTATCAAGCTCATTCGCCGATACAAAATCAGAAACCGAATCCAATTGCAGCATATGATCCATGGTCACCTGCGGTCTGGAAAACACCTTGAACATTTTATCGGATTGCTTGACAAGAGCTGCATCAACCTGCTCAAGAATCGGGTTGATGTCTTTAGGAATTACGCTGGTCTCCCTGAAAAACTTTACAAACGCATCCGACTTGCTCAATTTCTCCTCCATTCTTCGCAAGCGATTTTCTTTTGCCAAGCCTAGTTCATATCCCTTCGGAGTCAAACGCAGATCCGCATTATCTTGCCGCAGCAAGGTCCTATACTCTGCGCGAGAGGTAAACATTCGATACGGTTCTTCCGTTCCTTTGGTAATCAAATCATCTACCAATACCCCAATATAAGCCTCGTCCCGTTGCAGAATAAAAGGATCTTTTCCCTTTATTTTTAGGTGTGCATTGATCCCTGCCATCAGACCTTGGGAGGCCGCTTCCTCATAACCGGTCGTACCATTAATCTGACCCGCAAAATATAGATTCTCCACCAGCTTGGTTTCCAGTGTATGCTTCAGTTGTGTGGGTGGGAAATAATCATATTCAATTGCATAGCCGGGCCGAAAGAACTTCACCTTTTCAAAACCTTTTACCGAACGCAACGCCTTAAACTGAACATCCTCTGGTAACGAAGTTGAAAAGCCATTGACGTACACCTCAACCGTATTCCAACCCTCCGGCTCTACGAACAACTGGTGGCTGTCCTTATCCGCAAAACGGTTGATCTTATCCTCAATAGACGGGCAATACCGTGGACCAATGCTCTTAATTCTACCATTGAACATCGGGGAGCGATCAAAACCTTCCCGCAACAAATCGTGCACCAACGCGCTGGTATGTGTCATATGGCAATCCCGTTGCGATTTCAGTACAGGAGTATCCAAATAAGAGAATTTTTCAGGAACGGTATCGCCAGGCTGCGGTATCATCACACTATAATCCAACGAACGACCATCGACCCGTGGGGGAGTTCCTGTCTTCATTCTACCGCTATCGAAGCCATAATATAACAACTGCTCCGTAATGCCGGTAGAAGCCTTTTCGCCGGCGCGACCGCCTCCCAGTTGCTTTTCGCCAATATGAATCAACCCATTCAAGAAGGTGCCGTTTGTCAATACCACTGCCTTGGCCTTAATTTCCAATCCTAATGACGTTTTCACTCCTGTAACCTTTCCGTTCTCGACCAAAAGGCCGTTCACCATTTCTTGATAGAAATCACAATTTGGCGTATTCTCCAACATCAATCGCCACTCTTCGGCAAAGCGCATACGATCATTTTGCGCACGCGGACTCCACATTGCAGGACCTTTGGATTTATTCAACATCTTAAACTGAATGGTAGACCTGTCGGTTACGATACCGCTATACCCCCCCAAGGCATCGATTTCCCGTACTATTTGTCCTTTAGCAATTCCACCCATAGCCGGATTGCAGGACATTTGTCCAATGGTCTGCAAATTCATTGTCACCAGTAACGTTTTTGAACCCATATTGGCCGCAGCGGCTGCCGCCTCCGCGCCCGCATGACCTCCACCTACTACTATGACATCGTATTCGTTTTCGAACATATCTTTGACCGTACTTTAAATAGCAATTTTATCTTCACCACATTTTTACCCTTGGATAAATTACGCTGCGACCTCGATGATGAATTTTAATTGTAAATCTATGGCTTAGCGCATCATTGTTCCACGTGGAACAATTTGATTTTTTCTTCTTCTTTTTTACGCATGACCTCAATTTCTTCTACCGATTTGTCTTTGTAGCCTAGAAGATGTAGTGCCCCATGCGCCATAACTCTAAGGATTTCTTCATCAAACCGAACGTTATATTTAACGGAATTTTCTTTCAGCCTATCCACGGAGATAAAAACATCGCCAGCAATGTTACGACCTTCCGAATAATCGAAAGTAATAATGTCGGTATACGTATCATGGTTTAAGTACTGCTGGTTCTTTTCAAGCAAATACGCGTCGGTACAAAAAATATAGTCCAATTGTGCGATATGCGCATTTTCAGATACAACTACCCTAGCAAGCCAATCGGCAAACTTGGATTCATCTTGTAGTTGGAAATCCGTCTCATAATGGAACTCAATCATTGGTTTTGAAGTATTCCTTCACCTTATTTTGGTGATTTTGCCGCAAAGGTAATGCTTGTCGATTTAACAGCTCTATTTCGTCTCGGTATTTCTGAAGGACAGCGGGCTTGGTCGTAATCGGATTTCGAAATTGATTCCTATTTGTATTGCTCTCCCGTTCCGGTTTTTTACCTTGCTTCATAGCGGCATTCTTCAATTTCAACAGTTCGTAATTAATCGTATTGATTTTGGAGAGACCACGTTGGGTAACCCCGTTCTCTAAAAGGTCGTTTTCGAAATCTTCCATTTGACGTACCAACTTCTCCCCTAACTTACGGTCGTCATTATTTATCATATTTTCCAGTTGCTCCTCCAATTGTTGCCGTAATTGTTGTTGTTCCTTATAAATCTCATATATCTCCCGTAACTCTGCTTCGCTCGGCTCTTCTTGACCATTACCTGATCCGCCTTGTCCTTCACCGTCCCCGCCAGTTTTTCCCTCACCATTTTTACCTTGACCTCTTTCACCCTTATTGCCCTCTCCCTGGCCATCTGTACCATTCTCGCCCTTCTTTCCTTGGCCTTCGTTGCCCTGTTTTCCATCCGAGCCCTGTTCTCCCTCCTGTTGACCTTCGCCACTCTTTCCCTTGCCTTCACCACCACTTTGTGGCTTACCTTGACCCGACTGACCCATACCATCCATTTTCTCCTTCAGATCCCCTTGTTTCTTGATTATGTCTGGAAGCTGAAATCCCTCCCCACTTTGCCCTTCACCTTGCCCCATTTGCATACCTTGATTCATATTGTCTAAAAGGTTCGCCAAGAAATCGGCCAAACTGTTCGAGGCGGTCAACACATATTTCTGGTAAGATACCCCTTGGTATATCTGGCTTTCGGCAAGGCTTTCCAAGGATTTATCGATGTTGTAATATACCTCGGTAATCTGCTCGTTTACAAATTCGGAAAGCTCAGCCTGTCGCAGCGAAAGTGCGAACAAGCTATCATCTACGTGCTCAAAAAGTCCGCGTAATTCCTGTTGTTCCCTTACGATTCTTGAAAATTGGGGCATATCCCTCTCTGCTTCGCTCAGCACGTCATATAAGCTCTCTTGTTTAAAGGAAAAAGTTACCAGATTTTCCAAAATCTGCCGGAGCATTTCTGCATCCTCAGCGACCGAGGAGCCTCCGGAGGCGCCGCCCGCCGAAGACTCCGATAACTGCTGGCTCATTTCCTTCATCTTTTGGGCTGCAGACTTTTGTTTTTGTGATGCCGTTTTAGCCGTTTTCTCCTTTTCCCCTGAGGAAGATGATTCCTCAAGTCCCTCATGTTTATTGATTTGATCTAATGCCTCGTTTTGATCCTGCTGTACGCCCTCCTCTTTGTCCTTGTCCAAATTCAAATCCATGGGCTTTTTCAGGGACTCATTATCCTTTCGCAACTCTTCCATCTCCTCGGTGATCTTGTTGAAATCTTCATTTAACTTCTCCTGCTCCTCAGTAGAAAAATCCTGACCAACTTTTAGTTTGGCTAGAAGTTCTTGTTTTTTAGCCAAGATTTCCAAATCCCTTACCAATTGTGCCGCTTTTTCCGTAACGTAATACCGTTTGGTGAGTTCCAACAACTGCTCCAAGCTGCGTTCGCTGTTCTGCTGCTTTTTTCCCAATTCCTCCAAACGCTTCGACAACTCCTCTTTATTGATCTTATCGGCTATCTTATTCAACTCCTCCAGTAATTTCGCATTTTTTTCCGCCACCTTTTCCTGCCGCTCCAAACGTTCCTGCAACAGTTGATTCAACTTGTCGTCTTTTTCACTTTTCTGGAGGTTCTCTTTAAGCTCCTTACTGAATTTCTGCATCATATTCTCCTGCTGCTCCTGTTTTTGCAGAAAGTCCCTGATTTGATTCTGATCGTTAAAGTTCAGTTGTTGCTTCTCCTTTTGTTCGATGTTGATTTCTCGAAGGGTTTCTTTTTGCTCCTTGAATTTTTCCAAGGACTTATCCATATTATTGATCAACTTTTGCTGTGACTCCAACTCCTTGTTTTTCAGCTGATTCTGGTCCAGCAAGGCCATCGAAAATACCTGGCTTTTTGCGGTCTTTCCCCTATGAATCGCATCATTGTCCGTTGCCTGAAAATAGAAACTATAATTTTTGCCTTCTTCCAACACCAAACCTGACGGAAAAGTGTAATAAAATTGATTGAAATTTGTCTTCGGGCTGCCCAAGTCGATCGCTTGTTTGGCATCCTCATCCTCATCTGGGTAACAAATAAGTTGTATACTATTCAGTTTATAATCGTCGCTGGCCTCGCCTACATAGTATGAAACATTAGGATTCAACGAGTCGAGCACCTGCTTTGCCTTAATGGTCGGATGCGCATCACGTATCACGTTGAAGCGATACGCAAGACTTTCGTGATCGGAAACATTTTGATTCGAAGTCTTTAGCTCATAAGGAAAATCGTAGTAAATACCTTTGGAGAAGGTAAATAGCGCCTCCTTCTTGTCAAATACCATGGCGGTATCTTTGGTGACAATCTGAATACGTTCGGTATGCCGTCCTCTAATTTCCCAAGTTACCTTCGTTCCTTCGGGAATAGTGGCATTGCCTGTGCCTTTGAGCACTTCCGAAGAACGGTTGGTATAATTTGGATAGTCCAATTTCACCTCGAACTCTTGGATGGATGGCGTGCTCAATACATTGAGACGATAATCCATCGAGCGAATACCGTTGGCCGAAAAATGGAAATCGGTTGTCTCCATTGGTGGGGAAAAGGCATATTGAAAGATGCCGCTGCGTTGTTGTAGTAACGATTCCTTGCCGTCGATAACGATAAATACCGCATCGGGGCGAATTTCTCCTTCTGTCGTCAATTGCAACGTTACCGGCTCGGTATCCAAAACATTTAGCTCATTCGTCAATAATTTAAAGTTAAAAGGAGCCGGCGGCTGGTAGGCCATGTCATAATTGACGACCCTATTTGCAGAACCGAAGAAATTACCGAGGTTCCCGCTCAGCCAAATCAAGCCAAAGATCAAGAACGGAAGCGCCAAATACTTGGCATATTTCAAATTCTCCCTAAAATCGACCGCCTTTGTAAAGGGAATCGGGTTCAAGTGCGTTGACCGCTGTGCGATACTCGCCAATAACAATTCGGATTGGTTGGCATCGTCGGCCAAATCCAGAAGATTATACAGTTTATCCCCGACTTCCGGAAAGTGCTTTCCTATTAGCACTGATGCCTGTTTGTTCGTGATTCCCTCGCGTACCCGAAATAGATAAAATAAGGGAACGGCAATATACTTGTACAACAGAAACAATTCAACGGCGATGAAAACCATCAACAACACCAAACGTCCGGTGGAATTCAACCAAAGAAAGTACTCGACGCCCATGATTACAAAGAAAAATAGCAGGCCCAACGCCAGAAAAAGCAGCACCCCTTTGACCAATATCTTGGAGTAGTACTTTTTGGTAAACTTATTCAGTTTATCGAGTATGTGATGATAGCTGTTCAAATTGCCCTACTTTTGAGACTAAGATACATCAAAAACGGGCTGCTAGCGGCGATTTTGACTATATTTAAGATGAAATTAAGCCTTCGGAAGACAAGCCGCGGCGCACCGACCAAACCAATTTAAAGCGACCAAAATGAAAGACCTAAAGTATTTGGCGGCCATGAGTCTGCCCTTATCCGCCATCATCAGTCTCTATTTTAAGGGTTCACTGAGCTATTTTACCATCGTATATGCCTTTGTACTGATACCCATCCTCGAAATGTTATTGCCCCATGATACTAGCAACCAAGAGGGTGCTGAGCGTGAAGAAAAAGCCAAAAGCAAACTTTATGATTGGATGTTATATCTCAACGTCCCGATTGTCTTTGGTCTATTATCCTATACGCTTTGGGATATCTCGCACCATACCTATAGCCCATATGAAATCATCGGCCTTGTTTTCTCCATAGGTATTGTTTTGGGCACCAATGGTATAAACGTTGCACACGAACTGGGTCACCGACAGGCCACGTTCGAACGACATTTAGGTAAATTGTTATTGCTTCCTTCCCACTATATGCACTTCTATATCGAGCACAATTTCGGACACCATGCCAATGCAGCGACCAAGGAAGATCCGGCTACGGCACAATACAACCAAACGGTATATTCATTTTGGTTTACTTCGGTTTTCCGTCAGTATTTTAGCGCTTGGGGGTTGCAGGCCAAACTTTTAAAAGGCGGTAAGCATAGCTTTCTTTCGATTAAAAACGACATGCTCTGGTACTCCATTTTTCAAATCACCTATTTGGCGGTTGTATTTTTGGTATTTGGCCCCATCGGGCTCTTGTTCGCCTTCTGCACCGGCATCGTTGGGTTCTTGTTGTTGGAAACGGTCAATTACATCGAACACTACGGCTTGTCCCGTAAAAAAATGCCTTCCGGGCGTTATGAAAGGGTGCGCGAAGTACATTCCTGGAACAGCAATCATGTGATGGGCCGCATCGTTTTATACGAGTTGACACGTCATAGCGATCATCACTATAAGTCTTCTAAAAAATACCAAATACTTGACTATCACGATATTTCCCCACAAATGCCCTATGGGTACCCCACCTCAATGGTGCTTTCTTTTCTTCCTCCCTTATGGTTTAAACTAATGAACCCTAGAATCCCTTCTGAAATGAAGGTTCGAGCTACATAGTAGCCACGGTTTTTATACCTTTGCGCTTCAATAAAAATTTTTGTGGCCGCTCCATTCTTGGCTATATCACTTGCGGTATTTCTCTATTTTATTTGGAAAAAACCGCAAGAAAAATTTTATTCAATGCCACCCGGAAATGCGCAACAGCATCGGGAAATTAATTTGTACCAATGAGCGAGAGAGTCCGTGTGCGTTTTGCACCCAGCCCGACGGGGCCATTACATATTGGCGGTGTGCGCACCGCATTGTTCAATTACCTCTTTGCCAAGAAGCATGGGGGCGACTTTATCCTACGCATAGAGGATACGGATCAAAATAGATATGTAGAAGGTGCTGAGCAATATATTATCGACGCCCTGAACTGGTGCGGAATCCCATTTGATGAAGGCCCTTCGAGGCCCCTTCAAAACGATTCGGTAAATCAAGGTGAGTACGGCCCATACCGTCAAAGTGAGCGCAAACAACTGTATAGACAATATGCAGATGCACTTATCGCCAATGGAAAGGCCTACTATGCGTTCGACACCCCTGAACGGCTCGATTTTCATCGCAAAGACCATGAAACCAAGGGCAAGACCTTTATCTACAACTGGCACAACCGGCTAAAACTCGATAATTCGTTATCGCTTGGTGCCGAAACGGTAAAAAAACGCTTGGATGCCGGTGAGGACTACGTAATTCGCTTTCTCACCCCTCAAGACGAAAAGCTGCACTTGACCGATATCATTCGCGGCAGTATTGAAATCGACACCAATATCTTGGACGATAAAGTACTTTTTAAGAGTGATGGCATGCCTACCTATCATTTGGCCAATATCGTGGATGATCATTTAATGGAAATCAGCCATGTGATACGTGGGGAAGAATGGTTGCCCTCCTTAGCACTGCACCAACTGTTGTATGATACCTTGGGTTGGAAGGCTCCTAAATTCGCCCATCTGCCCTTGATCATGAAACCGGTCGGCAAAGGGAAGTTAAGCAAGCGCGACGGTGAAAAAATGGGTTTTCCTGTATTTCCGTTGTCCTGGAATGAAAGTATTGGGTACAAGGAAGCCGGCTATTTTTCCGAGGCGGTCATTAACTTTTTGGCGCTCCTCGGTTGGAATCCCGGTACGGAGCAAGAAATTTTCAGTTTGAACGAGCTCGTGCAAAATTTTAGTTTAGAGCGGGTGAATAAATCCGGAGCGCGCTTTGACCCGGACAAGACCAAATGGTACAATCAGCACTACCTGCAACAGCAGACCGATAAAAAATTAGCCGAATTATTTAAGGCGGACCTGCAGGCCAAAGGCGTAGACATCAGTCAGCCTGACCTCTATTTTGAACAAGTAGTTTCACTGATTAAGGAACGTGCTACTTTCGTATCGGAATTTTGGGAACTCTCCGATTACTTTTTCGTTGCACCTAGCACCTATAACGAGAGGGCCGTCAAAAAACAATGGAAGGAAGGAACACCGGAACTCTTAAACCGATTGGTATCTATATTGGAAACGATTTCGGACTTTACTTCTGAAAATGTAGAGACCCAAGTAAAAGGGTGGATTGCCGAGGAGGCGCTTTCTTTCGGGAAAGTCATGCCCCCTTTACGCTTGGTACTCGTTGGCGACATGAAAGGACCGCATATTTTTGACATCATGGATATGATCGGACAACAAGAAAGCATTTCCCGTATTCGGAAAGCCATCACCACGTTGTGACCATCCTCTGGAGAATTTGTGCAAAATTAACCAGAAGTCGGTTGTGCCTTAAACCACCAATTGTAACAATTTCATAAAAATTGCTACTGATATCGTAAACTCTCACTATATTGAATTCATAATTAAAAAAATACACCATGGGCCAATTCCTCTTAATACCGATTATCTTTTTCGGAATCATTATTCTGCTCTCCTCCTTTTTTATCGTAAAGCAACAGACCGCCGTCATTATCGAACGCTTTGGAAAATTTCACAGTATTCGCCAATCAGGTCTTCAAATGAAGATTCCGCTAATCGATAGAATCGCCACGCGCGTAGGTCTAAAAATTCAACAGCTCGATGTTATCATAGAGACCAAAACACTTGACGACGTTTTCGTGAAGCTCAAAGTATCGGTCCAGTATGTTGTTATTAGGGAGAAAGTATATGAAGCTTTCTATAAATTGGAGTACCCACATGACCAAATTACCTCCTATGTGTTTGATGTGGTACGTGCCGAGGTGCCAAAAATGAAATTGGATGATGTATTCGTTAAAAAAGATGACATTGCCATTGCCGTAAAGTCTGAATTACAGGATGCCATGTTGGACTACGGCTACGACATTATAAAAACTTTGGTGACCGACATTGATCCAGATTTACAGGTGAAGCAGGCCATGAACCGCATTAATGCATCGGAGCGTGAAAAAATCGCCGCCCAATTCGAAGGTGACGCCGCCCGTATCCTTATTGTTGAAAAAGCAAAAGCGGAGGCCGAAAGCAAAAGACTGCAAGGCCAAGGTATCGCCGATCAACGTCGCGAGATCGCCCGTGGTTTGGAAGAATCCGTAGAGGTATTGAACAAGGTTGGTATCAATTCGCAAGAGGCATCGGCCCTAATCGTTGTTACGCAACACTACGATACGTTACAATCGATAGGAGAGGAGACCAATACGAATCTTATTCTATTACCGAACTCACCTCAAGCCGGTAGCGACATGCTGAACAATATGGTTGCCTCCTTCACGGCGAGCAATATGATCGGGGAGTCTATGAAGAAAACCAGCAAAACCAAGAAACCTGAATAGATTACCTTTGGGAAAACAAACAACATTCAAATCGTATTTAAAAAACAAAACCCTTGGTCACTATCGTGGCCAAGGGTTTTGTTTGTATTTCGCTATGTTGAAAGAATAATATAAACAATCTGTAGGCCTCAGAGCTGACGGCAGTCAAGCTCAAATCTCGATTATCGAATAAAAAAGATAAGAAAGCCCTCTAAGGCCTTCCAGAGTAGTATTTCACCACCTTTTAACCAATTGTATTGGCCGCTAGAGAAAAGCTTCCAAAACGCCTTGGAACGAGCCGATTCAAATAGAAAATACCGATTGATATATTAATGTCGATAAGAAAAATCAATATTAGTCATGCTGTTGGATTTTCGCCCACGAATCCCTTAACCCGACCGTTTTATTAAAAACCAATCTATCGGACGTTGTATCGGGGTCGACACAAAAATAGCCGATACGTTGAAACTGGACCTTATCACCCATTTGCGCATCTTTTAAATGTGGTTCAACATATCCGGTGGTGACCTCTAAAGAATCCTTGTTGATGAATTCCATAAAATCCTTATCCTTATGCGTATCCGGACTTTCATCCGTAAACAAGCGATCGTATACGCGAATTTCGGCTTTTAAAGCGTGCTGAATGGACACCCAGTGTAAGGTTCCTTTCACCTTTCGTAAACTTTCCTCCGTTCCGCTCCCGCTTTTGCTTTTAGGGTCATATGTACACTGTACTTCAATAATATTCCCTTCGGTATCTTTGGTACAACTCTCCGCCTTAATAATGTAAGCGTTCTTTAGCCGAACTTCCTTTCCCAACTTTAAGCGGAAGAATTTTTTGTTGGCCTCTTCCCTAAAATCCTCCTTCTCAATATAGATTTCCCGAGAAAACGGAACCTTTCGTGATCCCGCGGAGGCATCCTCAGGGTTGTTCTCGGCATCGAGCCATTCCTCACCATTTTCGGGATAATTCGTGATGACCAATTTCAAGGGGTCTAACACCCCATGTACCCGAGGTGCAATTTTATTAAGATGATCCCGTATTTGAAATTCCAACAGGGAAACATCAATGAGGTTATCCCGTTTGGCGATCCCGATCGTATCGGCAAAATTGCGTATGGATTCCGGGGTATAACCCCTACGTCGCAGTCCTGAAATCGTTGACATTCTTGGATCGTCCCAACCATCTACAATTCCTTCTTCGACCAATTTTGCCAATTTCCGTTTGCTTACCACGGTGTGGCTCAAATTTCTTCTGGCAAATTCCCGCTGCTTTGGTCTCACCTTGTCCGCATCATACACCTGATCCAAAAACCAATTGTACAATTCCCTATGCATGGCGAACTCCAGGGTACAGAATGAATGCGATACTTGTTCGATATAATCGCTCTCCCCGTGCGTCCAATCATACATAGGATAAATACACCAATCAGTATTTGTACGATGGTGTGCCCGGTGCAATATGCGATACATAATGGGGTCGCGCATCAACATATTACTCGAGGTCATATCGATTTTTGCTCGTAACACATGAGCGCCTTCTTCAAATTTTCCAGCCTTCATCCCTTCGAACAACTCCAAATTTTCGCTAACGGAGCGATTGCGATAAGGGCTTTCACTGCCCTCCGTTGTCGGGGAGCCCTTTTGTTTTGCCATTTCCTCGCTGGATTGGCTATCTACATACGCCTTCCCCTCCTTAATCAGGAGGACGGCCCAATCATACAGTTGCTGGAAATAATCAGATGCGTACCGTTCGGTATCCCATTCATATCCCAACCACTCGACATCCCGTTTGATGGCGTCTACAAACTCCTGTTCTTCCTTGGCCGGATTGGTGTCGTCGAACCTTAAATTTACCGGGGCACCATAACGTAGCCCCAACCCGAAATTCAAGCAGATAGAACTTGCATGGCCTATGTGAAGATATCCGTTGGGCTCCGGCGGAAAACGAAAGCGCAGTTTGTCCTTGGAGAAGCCGGTTTTCAGGTCATCCTCGATAATATGCTCTAAAAAATTCAATGATTTGGCCTCTTCGCCCATAGCAAACAAATTAAGCTACAAAAATAACGAAAATGCTTGTATTACGGACTTATTAAAATTTCTCACCCCACTTAAAATGCGTTTCACAACATATTTTACGCAGCCCACAACATTAAGTTTCACACGCGTAATTAATATAGCATTTTTGTCTATGAATACTGTAGTACCCCAAATCTACGACTACTATGAACTTACGAAAAAGATTTTCCCCAACACTATTACTATTGGCATTTGTACTTTTAGGTGCCTCCCAGCTTTCTGCACAGGTTTTACAAGCGCCCGAACCGGCACCGAATCAGAATCCTCCCAACAACGGGGCGGGTAATGCCTGGGGTCCCAACATTTGTGCAGGCATCAATGGCTTTAACGAATACTTCATGGAAATCAGCTGGGTAGGCAGCTTCGATGCCAGCAACGAATTTATCTTGGAACTATCCGATGCTTCGGGAAGTTTTAGCGCTCCCGTTGAGCTCGCCCGTGAGGGAGGACAAAATACGACGAGCGGACAGTTCTTTCAACAATTTGCGCTTCCAACAAATACGAGGGGAGATGGATATAAATTCAGGGTTCGCAGTACAAGCCCCGTCAGACCCCCTGCTGAGTCCGCAACATTCTCATTGTACTATCAAGGGGTCACCTCCAATTTCAATATTAGTCCCAACGGGGACGGTACCACACCGGGAACCTATAATACTACGACACCGGTCACCCTTACGGTTGATAATATTCCCGATGCCAATTCATACTCCTACCAATGGTATAGAAGTGGCACCGGCCCACTCGCTGAAACAGGTCCATCCATATTGGCCGATCAAGACGGTATGTACCAGGCCTATATCGATTATGGGCCTTGTACAGGTTCCAGTAATGCCTTTTCCAATGTGATAGACGTACAGTTCTGTAGTGGCAGTCAAGGTATCTTTATTAACCCACCAAGTAACACGGCATTGTGCGCAGGACAAACCGAAACCTTACAAATCAACACTACCGATGGCTCATGGAGCTATCAATGGTATAAGAATGGTACGGCGATACCGGGTGCCACGGCCGACAATTATACCGTGAATGCCAATACAGTCGGTTTTGAAGGTGACTATCAAGTAGAGATTTCGGCCACAGGCATATGTACCGAACGGTCTGCAGGCATCACCATGACAAACGCCGGCGGCTTTACCGTAACCCGTGACAACCCTGCCAATGTAGTGGTCTTGCCTTCGCAACCCGAAACCTTGAGTGTAAGCACTACCGCTACGGCAGCAAACTATCAATGGTATCGAAATGGTACTATTATAACCGGCGCTACGAACAGCACTTTGGAAATTACCCAAGACGGAACATACTATGTCGAGGTATCCACTACCGGTGCCTGTGCGACCACGGTAAGTTCCGAAACAACAACAGCTGTTGTCCCGGATTCTTTTGAAGTAGTCATAGGATACAATCCTACAACTTACGCTGCATGTTCGAATACCGACGTGGTTTTGGAAGTAACCACCATAAACGCCTTGGTCAACGGTAGTCCCATAGATGTAACCGTAGCCTTAGTCGATTCCTTTTCGTATCAATGGCAAAGAGACGGCGTCGCCATCGCGGGTGCAACCGGAAGAAATATCAGTTTAAGCGATACCGCTGAAAATGGAAGTTATGTCGTAAACGCTACTTTAAATACATATACCGATGAGTCCAATACGTTACCGGTACAACTATTAACAAACGAAACGGTGACCATTACCAGCAATGGTACCGTATTTTGTAGCGGTGGCGATACGTTAACGATTAGCACAGCTACTGACCTGAGTTCAGAAACTTTTATTTGGGAGCGGAATGGTGTTGCTCTGGGCGCAACCACTCCAACACTGACCGTAACGGACACAGGTACTTATAGATTGGCCCTCGATAAAAATGGATGTACACTGTATTCCAATGAAATCGTAATTAATGGACTTGACCCGAATCTAATTCAATTAGATGTTGATGGAGATGTCATTTTCCCAGAGGGAAGTTCAGAAACCGTTAGAGCCTCCGGCGGAACCAGCTATCAATGGTTCGATGCCGGCAACAACCTCCTGAGTAGTACCGACACGATGACCTTTACCGAAGAAGGGGACTTTACCTTAGTGGCCTCTATAGACAATTGTCAAGTTACAAGACAACTAAGAGCCGTATATTTGGACCTCTTTAATATTCCTAACGTAATTACGCCCAACGGTGATGGCTCCAATGATCAGTGGGTCATCCCCAATTCCTATTCTAACAAGTCCGATGTAAGTGTTGTCATTTATAATGATAAAGGAACCGAGTTATTGAACGTTACCGGATACCAGAACAACTGGCCGGAATCTTCAATGACGTTCCCGAAACAGAACATGGTGTTCTACTATGTCGTTAGAAATGCCAACGAGACTTTAAAACAAGGAACCATCACTGTTATCAGATAATTTGTCCCAAATGAAATTTATCAAATACCTAAGCCTATCCCTTATTGTGTTCTTGTCTTTCACGGCCAACGTGCAAGCACAGGAAAACGACCCAGTATTGCCCTACCGGGTCGCACCACAAAATCTCTTGAAATTCAATCGTTTTTTAATCAACCCCACCTTTACCACGGTTCGGGAAGATAAATCCTATGTAAACCTTTTACATAGAAACCAATCGGTACAATTTCAGGACAATGATCAAACCTACTTCTTAAGTTACAGTGGGCGTATCGGGGACAAAAGTGGTTTGGGACTTAGCTTGTATTCGCAGCGAATCGGGCCAATTTCGAATATCGGGGTATTGGCCAATTACGCCTATGGAATCAAATTAAGCGATAAAAGTAATTTTACCTTCGGGGGTAACCTGGCGTATTACAGTACAGGACTGAACAGAAATGGTGTAGATGTTGTTGATCAAGATGATTTCTTACTGAATGGTACCGAAGACAGCAACATTCTTTCCTTTCAGCCCGGTTTTAATATTTCCTATGGAAAGTTCGATTTTGGGGCGTTCGCGGAAAACCTTATCGAATACAATTTGAAGACCAGTGAATCGCTGTCCGATTTTGCGGACAAAGGTTATTCGGCACATTTGCAATATACCCATCCATTTGATAAATCATCCGGGCTATTGGAGAACGCAAGATTGATGCCATTGGCTCGTGTTCGTATGAACAGCCAAAGAGTGCGTTCAACAGAGGAAAACGACCTTACCTATGGGGGCAGCCTTATTCTCGACCTTCCTAAATTGGGTTGGTTGCAAGGTGGCTATGATAGTTTTTACGGAGCATCGGTCGGAGCGGGCTTTAACATCAACAAGAGGCTATCCCTTGGGTATAGCGTTGAAAAAGGTTTCGTTAACGATTTCGATAATTTAGGGGTAACCCATGAGATTTCCTTTGCCTATTCCTTTACTCCGAATCTTACGGAAGACCGCGTTATGCTTGAAGACAATAATGACGAACTCGCGTCCAACGAAGAAATAGACCCGACCGCACTAACCGACAATGAGGAGATTGCCGAACTGAAAAGAAAACTGGCCGAAAATGATGCGATCATCGCAGAATTGATGTTTCGGCAGGATTCCTTGGAAGCCAATCGCCAACAGGACCTGGAACGGCGTTTTGAAATGGTGATGCGTATGGTGCGAAATGAAACAAGTGGCGAACGGCCCGACCTGGAAAAAAGAGCGGAAAATCTGTTCCGATCCGGAAATGACAAAACCACAGTCGCAGCGACCACTAGTTATACGAACCCGACTGAACAAAGCAGCAGCGATAATGGTATAGCAAGTACCGCAAAAACTGATGAAAAGGAAAATATAACAACTGGTACAAATACTACGTCGCAAGAACGTGATGCTGTTGTAGCAGCCACGGTACCGACCCGTAGGACCACACCAGGAACCGACCGCCAAACAGCAACCACAGCAACCACAAGTGCACAGGACAATACGCAAAGTAGTTCTTACGCCAAGGTTGCCGAAACGGATAAAATCAAGAGCAGGAAATTCCGTGATTTGGATGGTGTCGAAAACGGATACTATATCGTAGCCAATGTATATAAAGGTGGAAAGTATATGGAGAAGTTCATGAACAGCCTTGACGACAAAGGCATTGTATCCGACTATATCGACAATCCCAAAAATGGGCTGAAATATGTATATCTGGAGCGCTATGACAATTGGGAAGATGCATCCGCGGCATACCTCAGCAATCTGGGCGGTAACTACGATGGCCCGATGTGGGTCATGAATGTCGATAGCCGCTATACGAACGAGGCCTATGCGAGCAATGTCGATAAAATTCAGAAAAAAGCGAGTCAGTACGGCACCAACACTTTTAAGAAAAATACCGTTATTAAGGATAAAATCGCTGCGTCAAAACCTGCCGAAAGAAACTTTAGGTTAGAAGGTGTAGGATCAGGCTACTACATCATTGCCAATGTCTTCGCCAATCCTGAAAATGCAAAGCGTTTTGTAAAGACTTTGAACTCCTATGGTTTGAGTGCGAGCTATTTTATCAATCCGGAGAACAACTGGAGATATGTGTACCTAAAACGGCATGCTTCCTGGAACAACGCGCTTATTTCCTATTATTCGAAAATAAACGATTCGTACGAGGATAAAATGTGGATCATGCGGGTACACCAACAGGATGTGCTGGCGTAAAACTATTTTTCCGAGACGATTCAATATGAAAAAATCAAGTTATTAGGCACGGCGCTTAACCCAAAATCGAATCGCAATAAATTGAGACGAATTAGCCCCACGAGCTGGCAGTGCTGTTAAAAAAGAATCCTAAAGGAACCTATTCTATACCTGGTCTTAGGGTAGTTAAACCGGCACATTAAAACCAAATCATAACCCTATCACTCAATAGCCTGCGTTGCGCAAATGTTCGTAGAACAAAGTTCTTAATATTATGATCCCAAGATAAAATCAAAAATATTCATACCATTTGGTCTATATGGCGGCCGCTATAAAAGAATATCAAACTGGTTCAGCAACATCACTGACCAAAAGCTTAAAGAAAGTTCACCGGACTTAAGTCAAAATAGATAGAAGAATTCAAATCAAAAATTTATGAAATACGTATCGATCAAATCTACGCTTTGCGTATTAGGCATTGCTTTTTTCGTTACCAATAATGTATCCGGGCAATCAACGAATCAAGAACGCGAGGCGACACCTGTTGCTACGGCTGAAAAACTGTTCGCTAAAATGGATATGAACGAAGATGGACGGCTTACAAAAAATGAGCTCAACGGAACTTTAAGACATGATTTCAAAAAAATCGATTCCAACGCCGATGGCATTATCACGGAGGAAGAATTTCTTGAGGCTCCAAAACTCACGAAAAAAGCCATGCGCAAGGATGATCCTCAATAGCAATCTTTACCAAAATCTATAACTTCCCATATCACCATTTTTTCGCTGCTCTAATCATTGGGAAATCCGCCTTATCTGGTATTCAAGAAAACCACCTTTTTAAAATAGCATTTAGCCAATTACATAGGTCGTATTGGAAAATATTTTCTGGTCTTCCAGAAGAATTCTCTTAGTTCGTTAAAGTAGGGGCAAAGTCAATTCCTATTCCTCTTTAGCTGAAAAATTCAAGCGATTATCCGTAAATGCCAATGGGTAGGTTTGCCAGTTATATTACGTTTTTTTAGGGAATCCAAGTGCAGATAGATAAGGTTCGTACGGGTTGCTCAAAAAGCTATTTTGATTCCAAAACCGCATTATTTATGAATCCTACCTTCAATCATACCATTCGGTTTTATAGCCTATTTACTGATTACACACTACAATGATTCTTCTTAAATTAAAATTTTACCCGTTCTGAAACCATTTTTCTTTCCATTTTTATAGCTCCATTGTCTCCGATTAGAATCGGGCAAAAATGAAGGTGAGCCGTCAAAAAATCATTTCAACTTCTGTAAAATCCCATTTTCGCCGACCAACGACGCCACGGCAGATTACGGAGGAATCGAACACCTCCAAACCCTACCAAACCCGCGTTTCACAACAAAATTCGACCATACCACAACATTAAATTTCCAGCCACGTGATTAAGGTTAATATTTGTAGGTGATGCTGATTTTTAGTTTGATCCATTCAACCAAATCATTTTAGGAATTGCATTTTGGGTCTTGAACCAAACTCCAAATGCATTCCACCTAACCTACCAACTTCGATGAGTTACCGAATAGCTATCCAAAAGAAATATCTTGTCTTCTTTGCCCTTATCATTGGTTGTTTTTTCATTTCCGATATTCAGGCACAACAGGCTTTTGGTCCTAGGTTACAAAATGCCAATGACCCCTCTCTAGACTATATTAATATTAAAGGGGATTACACCTTTTTGGCGAATAGTGTCATGAATAGGGTCGAGGATTTTCCCGCGCCGGGCACTACCATTGTAAATATCCCCTACAATGGCACTTTCGGAAACAATTCTTGGATACGCGATTACGTCAACGTTGATCCTGGCCCAGGTATATTTAACTCCAGTAGTTCCACTCTTGCAACACCCGATTGCTCCCGAATTTACTGGGCTGGACTTTACTGGGCGGGAAATTATGATGTAGAATGGAACACCCCGAGCTCGTATCCCTATTCATATGATACTTCAAGATATCCAGATGATAACACCCACAACGACGTTACCAGCATTAAATTCAAGGTTCCGGGAGGTACCTATGTCGACATTACTGCGGATAATGCCGCCGACCCGGTAGGGGAAGAAGATCATATCATCATAGATGGGTATGCCGATGGCGTTCCCGACAGTCCATATGTATGCTATAAAAACGTGACAGGAATGTTACAAGCCCTTGCCGACCCCGACGGAGAATACTTTGCCGCCAACATACGAGGCACCCGAGGGGGAAACACCTATGGCGTTGCCGGTTGGACGCTCGTTGTAATTTACGAGAATCCCACTTTAACGGGCAAGTACATTTCCGTTTTCGACGGCTATGAAGGGGTCACTACGCAAACAACCGCCTCAAGTAGATCCAATATCGATATTGCGGGCTTTAATACTGTGCCGGCAGGACCGGTACGCGCACGTATCGGAGTTAGTGTCCTTGAAGGTGAAACCGACCTTACGGGCGATAGGTTTCGAATCAGAACACCTTTAAACCCAACCTATTCGAATTTGAGTAATGGCGCCAATCCCGCCAATAACTTTTTCAATTCCAGTATTACCATCGATGGTGCCAATGTCAACTCTAGGAACATCAATAGCACCAATTCAATGGGGTACGATTCCGATATTTTTAATATCAGCAACCCCGGGAATAGTGTCATTGAAAATGGCGAAACTTCCGCAAGATTGCAGCTTAGAACCAGTAGTGACTGGTTTGGGGCGTTTTTGGTCACCTTTGGGGTAGATATTATCGAACCTGATATCGTTCTGGAGAAAAAGGTAGAGGATATCGCCGGTAACGACATTACCGGGCAAGGGGTAAATCTTGGTCAAATTCTGGATTATGTATTGTCCTTTACCAACACCGGAAACGATGATGCCACAAACTATACCATTCGCGATGTGCTTCCGATAAACACCACTTTGGACGAGAGCAATATTACCATGCCCCCAGGTACGACGTATACTTATAATCCCGCAACAAGAGAGGTTGTTTTCAGCATTCCCGACAATATTATAGAAATAGGAGACCCCATTTCCCAGATTCGTATGCGGGTACAAGTGGCTGAAAACTGCTTCGACTTTATCGATGCCTGTACCGATTTGATACAGAATCTAGCCTACTCGACCTATGAAGGGGTTATCAATGACAACCAAATTACCGATGATCCGAGCGTCTCGGATTTTGATGATTGTGGTTTTGTAACCCCAGGCGCGACCAACTTTCTATTAGACGACCTCTCCGATTGTAACTTTACCAGAACGGTACAGTTGTGCGGAGACTTTGCCATTCTCGACGCGGGAGACAATTTTGATTCCTATGTTTGGGTGCGGGACGATAACAATAACGGAGAGTTGGATGCCACCGATACGGTCCAGAACGACGGTGATCCCGACGGAGACCCAAGTACCTTGGTGGTGACGCAAACCGGCACCTATATCGTTGATAAGATCGTGGCCGACCCTTGTAAAGGTTTTAAGGAAATCATTATGGTCGAGCGTTTCGGAAGCACCCAGACCAATCCTTTAGTTGATTTCTTTAACAATAGCAATAACGATGCCGATGCGACCAACGATGTGCAGGGCGAAATCGCACAGTGTAGTGTTGATGGGGATCTATTACCCAAGATTTTCTTATGCGGTGCCGGCGATACGCAGCTTATACAGGTTAATATTCCCGATGCGCAAAGCCTCTCTTGGGAATTGCTCGATGAGGCCAGTTGCCCCGCCGCCAATGCCGATTGTGCCAATAAAAACCTCACCTGTACCTACAACCAAGTCGGTACGGGAGGCGATTTTACCGCCAATGCACCGGGCAAATATCGTTTGGTCATAAACTACGCCAACGGTTGTTTCAGCAGGTTCTATTTCGATGTTTTTCAAAACAATTTGGATGTTCAGTACAACAAAAGGGATATTTTCTGTGCCACCGATGGGAACATTACGATTACCAACCTCGGGGCCAACTATGGTTACCGATTGTTGGATGTTGCCGCTGGCACCATCTTGATTCCGTTTAGCGCCAACAACGGACCTAGTTTCGATATTACCACCAATGGAGCCTACCGTGTTGATGTAGTGCAATTGGATGGGGCGGGAGACCCCATTCCTGGGGCCTGTATCTTCAGCACTCCGAATATTGGGGTTTTGGACAGGGATTTTCAGGTGGATGTTGAAACCACTCCTGCCAATTGTAATGCACAGGGCACGATTAAGATAGACATTCTGAATGTACGGCCCGATTACACCTATGTCCTTCGCCTAGCTGACGGTACATTGGTAGATGACGAAACCGCCCAGCCCGACAATACCCATACCTTTAACGTAAACCCAGGCGACTATATCGTTGAGGCTTCTACCTCGGACGGCTGTACGTTTTCACAAAATGTGACCGTAGCGGCTACACCGGACCCTACCGTTCTCGCGGTTACCACCAGAAATATCGGCTGTAGTGCCGGTATGATTACCCTGACGGGGAGCAACGGCTTTCCCGATCCGGAATACAGCTACGCGATTTGGTCTAAGGACGGAACCCCTTTTTATACGGATTTTGGCGCTATCCCAGGCGATGCGTATCAAACCGATCCCGTATTCAACTTTGGGTGGAGCGATACCGACGACGACGGTATCGATGAGCTTTATACGCCAGGGGAAGATGGGGACTACGTATTCGTAATCGTCGATTCGAACAACTGTTTTGCACTTTCAAACGAAGTAACCATTACCGACAACGGTGCCATGACGGTCTCCGTTACCGATGATTCGGGCGTAAGCTGTAGTGGTAACAATGATGCGCAGATTACCATCGTGCCTTCGGGCGGTATAGGACCGTACACCTACAGTATCGATGCGGGAACAACTACCCAACCATCGCCGACCTATGTAAACCTATCGGCAGGAACATATAACATTCAGGTAACCGATAGCTCGGGCTGTACCATAAATATTACCCACGATATCGTCGAGCCGTTTCCGTTATCGGCCTCCGCTGGAGTTTCGAGGGATGCCACCTGCGACCCTATGGGCGCAGAGGTACGCATCACCAACGTGGTGGGCGGTACCGCTCCCTACGCATACAGTTTTGATGGCGGTAGCACCTACGGTACTTCTACGATTGAAGTCTTGCCCGCGGGTACCTATACCATTATCGTTAGGGACGCCAGCACCTGTACGTTCCCGATGACCGTGACCGTCGAAGATGTACCACCACCACCATTGGTGACCTTAACCCCGGAAGTCAGTTATTTATGCGACGGTTCTGCCACCGTAACAGCAACTCCGAACATTACTACCTACAACTATACTTATTCTTTGGATGGGGCCATCAATTCGCCGCCCGATAGCAACGTCTTTACCAATGTCGCTCCCGGCACCTATACGGTAAGTACGAATTATGTTTCGCAAACACCGCCAACCCCAAGCTTATTGCTTTCCGAAGATTTCGGAAACGGCCTTACCATACCCAATCCCAATACATCGGGCTATTTCTATGAAAATCAATTGGACGATACTACACCAAGTGGCGCTCCGATTGACAATAGTAGATCTATAAATGATTATGAATACGCTGTCACAAGTCATATTGAAAGACCATTCGGTGCCTGGATGAGACCTGTTGATGACCATACAAGTAATGGAACCATCGCGGACGGTCGCTACCTCGTCATCAATATAGGTGCCCCGAGTCCTGGACAAATCATTTACCAAAAACCTATTAACGACATTATCCCCAACCAACCGATAGATGTGTCGTTATGGCTAATCAATCTTATCCGCAGCACAAGAACGCTTGTGGCTCCCGACCTTACGATAGAATTGAGAGATACCACTACGGATGCGGTTGTCGCCACGGCAAACACTGGAGCGGTACCGAATAATGAAGATTGGAACGAGTACGTTCTTTCTTTAAATCCAGGTGCGAATACAAGTTTGAATTTGGTAATCACTACCAATGAGAGTGAAATTAATGGTAACGATGTTGCTATTGACGATATTACCGTCTATCAAACACCTGAAGTTTGTGAGCTTACCGTACAGACTTCGGTAGTTGTGGAAGCGGGTAGGGTTTTTGCATCCAATATCGTTGGGTCGACAAATGTAAGTTGTAATGGGCTTTCCGATGGTACCATCTCTTTCGAAGCGGAGAATTTTGACGCTACCGCAGGTTTCGATTATTCGTTGGATGGCGGTACGACTTGGATCAATTCTACCACCTCTCCCGTGACTACGGGTGCCATTTATGGTGCCGGGCTGCAACGTATCGAACTGCGAAAAGCGGACGAAACAAGCTGTACGACATTTGTGGAAGCCACTATTTCTGAACCAGCTATCCTAGCGGCCAATGCTGCCATTACCACTCCCCTAAATTGTACCAATGGAGGGGCAACGATTACCGCAAGTGTTTCTGGAGGGACACCCGGCTATACCTATCAATTAGAGGATACCGCAGGCGTTGCGGTCGCAAGCTATGACTTTGCGACCAATGGATCAAATACGGTTTTTACGGGAATCGCACCAGGCGATTATATCGTGCGTGTGCGTGATAATAATTCTTGCGAAGACCCTATCGATTCGTCCTTGACGGTTGTGTCGACAGAAACCATCGCATTTGATATTACCGCCACAAATTGTTACTCCGGTGCAAACGATGCCACGATTGAGGTAGATGTAACCGATGGAAACGGCAATTATACCTTCAGCATCAATGGCGGACCGTGGGTGACTCCAACTCCATCAAGCGCAACCTCATATATATTCACAAACCTGGCCGATGGTAGTTATACCATTAATGTTAGAGACGGTGCCGGATGTATCGGAGTTGCTCAAATCGCGGAAATCGACCCGCCGATAACCGTGAGTGCAACAGCACCAAATATTACCGCCTGCGCTACGTCGACCTTTATAACAATTTCATCTTCGGGTGGTGATGGTTCTTTTCAGTTTGCTGTAATGCCCGATGGCGCCACTCCTTCAATGCCAGACTATAACGCTTCCACCGTTAGGGAGGTATTCGCTCCTGGAGACTACGATATCTATCTGCGTGATCCGAGCGGAGGACCTAATCGTTGTACCGCCTTTACTGAAATCACCATATTTCAGGATGATCCAATAGCAATTACGCCTACTCCGAGCGATGTAAGCTGTTTTGGAGCGTCGAACGGCGCCATATCGATTGTTGTAAATTCTGGTGGGGAAGCACCTTTTACCTATAGCATCGACAACGGTGCTACCTATGTCATAGGATCCAATTTTCCGAACCTAGCCGCTGGAACATATCCCGTGCGTGTTCGCGATGCGAATGGATGTGAAACTATTGTGCAGAATGTACCTGTAAGCCAACCTGCTCTTTTAGAAGCCGAGGCGGTACAGACACAAGATTATACCTGTACCCAATCGGGGCAGATTACCGTGGGAAGCGTTACACCAACTTCCGGAGGTTCAGGGAGTTACCAATACAGCATTAACGGAGGTACGTGGACTGCCGCTACCACCGGCGGACATACCTTCGTCGACCTTATCGATGGAACCTACAGTATACGTGTTCGCGATGCCAATGTCACTTCCTGTGGCATCACTTTGGGCGACATCGTCATTTTACCCTTACCGGTTGAGCCGGTTTTGACGACCTCCATTAGTTATAACTGCGATGGAACCGGAGAAATTACGGTTAACCCATTCGATGCATCCTATACATATATTCTAGATGGAGTCCTGCCTGGACAGACAGGGGCCGGAGCCAATATACTGAGCGATGTGGCCATAGGAAATCACGTCATTACGGTGGATTACGGAAGCGATTGTACTAGGGACATCCCTATAATCGTGGAGTCTGGCAATGCCTTTGGGGCCACCATTACCGCTTTTGAAAACTTGGATTGTAATGCCGATAATTCGGGAACGATAACCATTTCGGCCGATAACTTCGGTACAGGTGGATACGAATATAGTTTGGATGCCACTACCTTTGTAGGTCCGTTTACAGCACCGGAACAATTGACCGGTCTCGCAGCACAGGCCTATACCATTACGGTTCGCGATGTAAACGACCCGATTGCCGGATGTACCGTAACCTTGAACCAAACCTTGACCGAGCCAACGGCCATTGTAGCGGCAGCAAGCATCACGGAAGCATTTACTTGTGACAACACGGGAGCCACCATCACAGCTAGCGCCTCCAATGGAACACCCACTTATGAATACCAACTTGAAGATGGTGTGGGTGGTATCCTAACGGCCTACCAGGGTACTACGACCTTTACCAATGTTCCTGCAGGAGACTATATCGTACGCGCAAGAGATACCAACGGGTGTACAGACGCAATTGATACCCCCATTACCATAACCGCGCCGGTAAGCCCTGCCTTTACGACAACTCCGACCGCTTGCTATTCAGGAGCGAACGATGCCAGTATTCAGGTCGATATCGATGCGGGCTCCCTTCCCGGGAATGGGGGGTTCCAATTCAGCCTTGATGGCGGTCCATGGATGACCCCGACTCCCGCTACGGGAACAACCTATACCTTCGACAGGCTGGCCAATGGCACTTACACTGTTGATGTACGCGACGCTTTTGGTTGTACGGCATCACAACAGACCATTACCATAAATCCGCAACTGAACGCCATAGTCGATGTTATCGATATTAGTTCTTGCGCAGACGGGAGTATTACGGTAACCCCTTCGGGCGGTGATGGCAACTACGCCTATGCATTTGTCAGTACGGGAACGTCCGTAACCACAGTCGATTTCGGTCCAGCCAACACTTTTACGGTAACCGCCGGTAACGACGGCGCTTATGATGCGTATGTTTGGGATAACAATGCGAATGCGCTATCACATTGTGAATTTATGGATACCGTAACGGTGAATCCCGCTACGCCATTGACCTTTTCATCCGCACCAACCAATCCAATTTGTTATAACGGAGTAGGCTCCATTGAAGTGAGCATTACTTCGGGCGATAACCCCTATACCATTCAAATCATCGATTTGGATAATGGCGGAGCTTCCAACCAGACGGATAGCAACGTAATAGCAAGTACGCAAACCTACTATAATCTGGCGCCTGGTAACTATACGATCAATGTAACCGATGCCAATGGATGTACCGTAACCGATACACCGGTTACCATAAACAATCCCGATGAATTGACTGGTGACGTGAGAGGGGTTACTCCAGCTTCCTGTACGGGAGATCCGAATGATTTTGGATTCGAGTTTATTTCGTACACCACTACACTCGGTACCATAGAATTCAGTGCCGATGGAGGAGCTACTTGGACAGGCGATAACAGTGTTCCCGGAACAACGGATCGCTTTACCGGTTATACATCCGGTGATACCGTTTATCCGTCTATGCGGACGGTTTCAGGGGGTGTTACCGTATGTCAAACCGACTTACCTCCTTTTATCATCCCATTCCCGTTAGATGATCTGGATATTACCGTTTCGGCAGTGGTCGTTAATTGTAATGAATTACAGGTGACCGTATTGGGCGGTGAGGGAACGCCGAACTATCAATACACCTACTCTGAGGACCCGGCCAACTTTGATTCATTGACACCGGTCCATCCATGGGAACCGAACCCTGCTACCGACAACGCCACTCCCTATACCTTTACAGGACTTGTGCCTGGAAGGACCTATGTTTTCTATGTACGTGATGCTGCTGGCTGTGTACGTCAAAGCAACGTGAACGTCAATGATTTGATTACCGTTCCATTGGCGATTACGACCGCATCAGAGCCATCTTGTGCAGGTGCCTCCGATGGTGAAATCACCTTTACCGTGACCGACAATACCGCACCGTTCGGTAGCGAGTTTCGATGGACGGTCTATGATGTTAGCGGTGGAACGCCGGTAGCAGTGGCCAATAGTGGCGGTGGCGGAACAGCCATCAATCAGCCTTTTACCTCTCCACAGGATGTAACCGTGAATGGTTTGCCTACTGGAAACTATTTTATAGATGTCATCGAAGTTGATGGTGGTGTGGATAGTTGTAGGGGTGCTTCGGAAAACCTCTTTTTGGACGAATTGGATCCCATTACCGCGACTTTGAACAAACTTAGCGATATCTCCTGCGCGAACCCCGGCTTAATCGCCATAGAGAACATTCAAGGCGGAGGAGGTACTTTTACCTATACCGTAACCGGTCCTGCTCCTTTTTCAACGATTACGGGAACTCCGGATAACCCGGTGTCCATTCCCGCGAATTCACCGGCAGGCAACTACAATATAACGATTACAGATCAGTTCGGATGCTTTGCCGACTTAGGACCGATCAATGTCGGTTTGACGGCGAATCCGACCATCGATTCCATAGTGGTCGATAATTGTGTGTCTCCAACGTCGCTAACGATCAATGCAAGCAGCACAGCCGCTCAAATCCTATACTCCATTGATGGTGGCGCCACCTACGTGGATAATGGCGGTGTCTTTAACAACTTGACCACCGGAAACTATACCGTTTCCATCATCGACAGCAACGGCTGTACCGATACCGATACCGTAGACATTCACCCGATTCTGGAAGCCAATGTTTCCTTGACCAAATTATTGGATTGTACCGCTTCACCGGATGCCGAAATCACCATAGAGGTGACCTTTGGATCGGGAGATTACGACTATCAAATTACCGATGGCACGGGAACTGTTGTTGCAAAACAGGCCTTGCCAAGCAACCCTTATGTATTTAGCGCCACGATTGCGGAGGACTATGTCATTACGGTCTACGACAATTTGACGGCGGGCCCATGTAACAGAATTTTCAATATTACAGTGCCAGATGCGGTTACCCCAGCCTTTACGGAGGTACATACCGACCTAAGCTGCAACGGAGCCAACGACGGAAGCATTACCTTGACCGAAACCTTGAACGGTATCAATCCGCTGACCTATACCATTTCGCCAGCGGCCGGAAGCTTTAATGCGGCCACGAATACCTTTGAAAACCTTCCACCGAATACCTATACCGTTACGGGAAGGGGAACAAACAACTGTCCGTTCGATATCGTAGGAATCGTTATCGACGAGCCGTTTATCATTTCAGTTCCCGCAGCCGCAGTAGTCGAGTTTGGATGTACTGCCGGAAACAATCCGAACGATGCTAGTATCAGTATCAACAACGCTGGTATCACTGGCGGAAGCGGAACCTTCGTACGATACGAATTCATCAACGATCAGGGCACAGCTACGACAGGAGATGATGTGGTCGTTCAAACCGGTTCCTCAACGATCTATACCGAGACCAACACGGCCGGAGGTACCTATATTATCAACGTTTACGACGACAACGGTTGTCTCGGAAGTACCAATGCGACCATTCTTCCTTATGTGGAAATAAACAATGCTACGGTTATCATCGATCAAGGTGTAAGTTGTACCCCTGGCAATGATGCACAGGTCACCATTGGCTATACGGCCACACCGGCTACTCCAGTACCGACCATCACCTATTCGGTAACAGGTACGGATAACGCCTATAGCTCGTTAAACCAAGCTACTGCTGTATTTACAGGGCTTGGTGTCGGAAACTATGAAGTGACCGTTACCAACACCGATACCTCTTGTTTTATACAGACCGCATTTGAAATAGAAGACCCGAATACTTTTGAAATCGATACAACGGTGACCGACGTCATCTGTTTTGGTGACAATGGCTCGGTAAGCTTTACCATCAACGACCCGATCAACCCGTATGCCGCAGGGTTCTTATGGCAAATCTATGATTCCCAGGGCACGGCAGATCTTTTGGATGATGTTATTATCGCAGCGGCAAATGGCATTTCGGCCAATGTCGGCCCGACTGCACCCTTCGCTATCGGGGCAGGAGAGTACCGCGTCGAAATCACTCAGGATTCAGATCCATCCTGTGTCAACAACGCGCTGTTCACTATTGCAGGACCAAGCGCTGCTATTACTGCGAACACCGATGTAACGCCGATTACATGTGTTGGTAATGACGGGACCATTGAAATCATCGATGTGCTCGGTGGATGGGGAACTTACCAATATTATGTGGGAACCGTTGCACCGACGGTAGCCGGAGACTATTCGGCGACCCTAAGGTTCGAGAACCTTGCACCGGGAACCTATGAGGCCTGGGTGATCGACAGCGAAGGTTGCCAGACCCAAGTGGACAATGGCATCCTGCTTGCCAATCCGACTCCTATAAGTGCTGACCTTCAAATCAACCAGCCTAACTGTACCGACCTGAACGGCGAAATAGAGGTCATTAACGAGGCAAACGGTCAAGGAAGCAACTACCGTTACCAGCTACAGGTATTCAATACCATTAACGGAACATTTGAAGACCTGAGGCCTATACAAACCTCCGACGTCTTTAGCGGATTGGGAGCGGGACAGTACCAAGTCGTCGTCAGCGACCAATGGACCTGTACCTTCGTTACGGCAGCTGTAACCCTATATGCACCTATCGCCCCCTTGACCACAGTTGTTAAGTCCTTGGATTGTAGTGCGAGCCCAGGTGGGGAAATCACCGTAACCCAAACTGGTGGTTCGGGAAGCTTTGACTACGAGGTTAGATATCCCGGAACCTTAGCGGCAGACCCTGCGGACGATGCCAATACGACTGGAGTCTTTACAGGTTTGACCTTGGTAGGTGACTATGTGTTTACTATTACGGACCAAGACGCCACCCAAGCCTGCCCCACCAACATTACCCAAAATCTTGAACCTGCGGTTTATCCCGTATTAACTATTGATTCGGCCACGGATGTTAGCTGTAACGGTGCCAATGACGGTACGATTGCGGTGAGTGTTCCGGATAACGGGGTAGGACCGTACACTTTTGAAATCGTCTCTGGAGATGGTAGTTCGGTAGGTTCTCCTATTCTACCCACCTCCAGCACAGCAACTACAGCTACATTCAGTGGACTAACTGGTGCAGCAACACCGGGCATTACCTACACTGTAAGGGCTACCGGTACGAACAGCTGTTTTGTCGAGCAGACGCAAGCGATAGTTATGCCCGATGCCATTGCAAATGTTGCCGCAACGGTAATCGATTTTGCCTGTACGGCCGGAAACAATGGCAACAATGCAACCATTACCATTGATGCCGGTATCACCGGTGGTTCTGGTAGCTATGTGCGCTATGAATTTATCAATACCGATACGGCAACCACCGTTCAGGATGGTCCCAATGCCAGCTACACAGAAACCGATTTCGCCGGTGGCAACTATTCCATTAATGTATATGATTCCATGGGATGTGTTGGAAATACAACGGCCTACATCGCACCTTTTGATGTGCTTCAATCTGCCAGCGTGGCCATAATCGATCAGATTTCATGTGTAAACGCCGGAGAGGATATCCGAATTGACGTAGTTGGTTCATTGAGCGATTCCACCGGTAGTCCCGCGAACTACGAGTATCGATTGTTGCCAGGTGGCACGTTCCAATCCTCGAACGTATTCAACGATTTGGCAACGGGTTCACATGCCTTTGAAATCAGGAACGTGAATACGGGTTGTTTGATTTCGGTCACCCACTTTATTGCAGATCCCAATACCTTCGATATTACCGTGAACAAACTAAGCGATGTGCAGTGTTTTGGCGGCACCGGCGAGATTCAATTGGAAATTTCCGATGCGACCTACACGGGTGGCTTTGTATGGATGATCTTTGATGCCAACGGTACCCCAGCAGATCGTTCCGACGATGGGCCTTTTATCTTGGATGGTACTTGGCCGGATGTAGGACCGACCGGGACCATTGCGGTACCCGCCGGAACTTTCGTTGTCGAAATAAGGCAAAACGGGTACCCAGAATGTACTCAGACGGAAGTCTTTACCATTACAACTCCTTCCGCAGCACTAATCGCGGCCGTTACTGAAGAGTCAAGTCCAAGTTGTACCGACGACCAAGGAAGAATCTTGGTCAATCCGTCCGGTGGTCAAGGACCATATACCATTTTATTGGAAGATACCGCCGCTGGTTACAGCCAGACCCAAACAAATGTTTCGGCCTATATCTTTACCGGATTGGCCGGAGGCGACTATGATGTGACCGTTACGGACGCACTAGGATGTATTGCAACGGGCGCCCGTACTCTGATTACCCCAGATGCGCTTACGGCCACGATAGCCAATACCAACTTGGCCTGTTTCAACGACAATACAGCAAGCGTTACAGCTACGGTAGCGGCGAGAAATGTAACACCGGCCTACCTGTATCGCTTAAATACCTACAGTGATGCAGCCGGCACCAATCTATTATCGACCTCGGCCACACAGACAGCGGATAACTTCCAAAACCTGCCCGCCGGTTTCTATAGTATTTCGGTTTCCGATGATGTCGGATGTACGACCGAAACGACAATTGTGCAAATTGCCAACCCGGTCGAGGTAGTCGCAACATTATTGCGTACTAGTCCGTTGACCTGTGCCACAGGTGTTGAGTTTCAGTTGTCCGCCACTGGTGGTAGCGGGACTTATGCCTATAGTGAAGACAATATCACCTTTATTCCTATGGTCGGCAATACGGTGAACCTGCCACAAAGTGGCGTGTTAGCTGCCGGAACGTATCGCTATTACGTCCGGGACGAAGCGAGTGGATGTACTGCTGTACTTTCCAATGAAATTAGCGAAGACCCGATTGATCCGGTCGTACTTGAAATCGATGCCAGCGCAGCGGTAATCAACTGTAATGGAGAAAATACGGCTATAATATATGCTTCGGCCACCGGTGGCTTGGGCAATTACGAATATGCCCTATTCACCGATGCCGCCTTGACGAATAATTACTACAGTCCCGGTAATTTCCAGACTTCAGGCCAGTTTAGCGACTTGCCTGCTGGAACCTACTATGTTCGGGTCAGCAGCAATGATTGCCCCCCTGATTCGCGGGAAGTTATTATTAATGAGCCTGCTATATTGGTGGTAGACGATGCCAATGATTTCACAAACCCGAGCTGTTTCGGGGACGAAAACGGTAGTATTCGAGTGAGCTTGTCTGGTGGCGCCGGAGGATATCAGTATGCCATTTCACCAAGACTTGACCAATTCTTCCCAATTGGGGAATTCAACGATCTTGCTCCTGGGGATTATACCGTTATCGCACAAGATGAAAATGGATGTTTTGTAGAGTTATCATATACCATCACCGCTCCCGAATTGTTGGAAGCAACTGGAACCCCAACCCCTGAAATATGTATCGGAGAGGAAAACGGTACCATTTCTTTAACCGTTACCGGAGGAACGGCCCCATACAGAACGGCCTTGAACTCGAACTCGGAAGCCGATTTCGTTCAGGACCGAATGGATTTCACCGATTTGGCAAGTGGGGACTATGTCATCATAGTTCGAGATGCGAATGATTGTGAGACCGATCTGATTGTTTCGGTCACCCCAGGCGTTAATCTGAACGCGGTCGTAGAACCTGTTTATGAGTGTTCGGGAGATTCGCCTGACAATTATATTAATATTATCCTTGAAGACTCAAGCGTACTAGGAGATGTACTCTATGCGGTGGATTCGACCGATCCGGCAGACATGCAATTGAATCCCGATTTTAGGAATATTGCCCCTGGCACGCACTTTATCGCTATTGCACACGCCAATGGTTGTGTACAGACCTTCGATTTTGAAATAGCGGATTTCGAGCCGTTGACGCTTTTATTGCAGAACAACGAGCTCAACCTGATTACAGCCGTAGCCGGAGGTGGAAGGGAAGGCTATACGTTCTTTTTCAATGATATTGACAACGGCAATGACAACACCTACCGAATTAACCAATCGGGAACCTATACGGTTCGAGTAGTCGATGAAAATGGTTGTGAGGTGGTTCAGAGCATCCCAATGGAATTTATCGACATCGAAATTCCGGAATTTTTCACCCCTGGCGGTGATGGATTGAACGAAACATGGCAGCCAAGAAACCAAGAAGCCTTCCCTGAGATACTAACCATCGTTTTTGATCGTTATGGTAGGGAGATTTACCGAATGGGCCTAAACGATGCCGGATGGGATGGTTTTTACAATACCAAGGCTCTCCCAAGTGGCGATTACTGGTACGTTATAAAATTGAGGGGAGAAAACGATCCCCGAGAATTTGTTGGCCATTTTACCCTATATCGATAGAACTTAACCCAAAGACCCCATGCGTAACAACCTACTTATCCTACTATTACTATTCGGCGCCCTTATCGCTAGGGGCCAAGAACTGAACTCGCCCCAACTGACCCAGTATCTGGCGGACAACCCTTTTGTATTGTCGCCGGTCTATGCTGGAATAGGGGACCATGTGAAAATACGATTAAACGGACTCACGCAATGGGTGGGAATCAAAGATGCTCCCCAAACACAATCGTTGGCGGCCGATATGCGTATCGGAGAACAATCAGGGGTGGGGTTGTTCCTGTACAACGATAAAAACGGATATACCAAACAACAAGGTGCTAGGGTTTCTTTTGCGCATCACTTGACCATTGATCGTTACGACGATGAGTTTTTGTCCTTTGGCCTTTCCTATAATTTCAACCAATTTCGTATCGATATCGATGAGTTTCAGAATGGGGGACTGGATCCAAGTGTCGTAAATAATAGACAGACCTCGAATCACAATTTTGATGTGGGGGCCATGTACCGCGCCGGTAAATTCTATTTTAGCGCAAATGCATCCAACCTTCTTGGGAAAGATCCCCAAAACCTGACTTTTGATGCCGATGAGCCCAACGCTTTGCGCAATTACTACGCGTATACCGGTTATCGTTACAGGAAAAATAAAAACAGCGATCTTGAAATCGAACCCTCGCTCCTTTTTAAGATTTTTGAAAGCGATGGCCGTTCGGAGACCGATTTGAATCTAAAATTCAGGTGGTACGATTTCGAGGACTATTACTATGCCGGGGTAAACTATCGTTTCCTGAACGACCAAATAGGTGATCCGTTGTACCTAGCACCTTTTGCCGGGCTCAAGAAAGGAAAATTCTATTTCGGCTATTCCTATCAAATCATCCTGAATGAAATCATTACGTATAGCACCGGTACCCACGTGGTAACTATAGGTGTTGATCTTTTCCAAGGTTTGAGCAACTGTAGGTGTACCTATTAAAAACCTTAAGACCGCTACAGTTCGATAAGCTCAAAAATCAAACTACTAGAATTTAAACATTTAGAATTCATCCTATTCCCCTTAGTATTTTCCAATTCTTCCGGATTACTTTAAATTTGTGTAAAAGCATTTGGAATTGGGAGAAGTAAAAGTCGAGAATATAAGGGTTTATGCCTATCATGGATGCCTTTCACAAGAAACTACCATTGGCAGTGATTATAGGGTCGATATCAAAGTGGAGGCTAATTTGAATAAGGCAGCACTTTCGGATAATTTGTCGGATACCGTAGATTATGTGCTCATCAACAGAATCGTGAAAGCTGAAATGAAAGTCCCTGCCAAATTGTTGGAGCATGTTGCAAGACGGATAATATCGCGAATTTTCAATGAAATTGAAATGGTGACATATGCTCAGGTAGCGGTTTCCAAAATCAATCCGCCTATAAGCGGTGACGTTGAAGCCGTTACGATAATCCTATCACAAAAAAGAACCGATTTTTTAAAATAGTAGTATATTTGCCCCTGCAAAATGGCATCCGCCGCACGGCGGAATGGCCAGGAAAGGCTCCAGGGTTTTTGAGGTAGCAATATGGCATCCGCCGCAAGGCGGAGTGGTTAGGAAAGGCTCCATAGGTTTTTGGGGTAGTAATATGGCATCGTGGCCGAGTGGCTAGGCAAGGCTCTGCAAAAGCTTGTACAGCGGTTCGAATCCGCTCGATGCCTCAATAAAACCCTTGACATACGTCGGGGGTTATTTGTTTTATGGGGAGTAGCCGTTCAGCGGTTCCCCCGACGCTTCGGGGCGATCTATACCTCAATAAAATCATTTCTTTTTTGGAAAATTGCCCTAGCGTTGCTTCCCAAAAACTAAAATCTCCAATGCTACTAAGAACCAGTATCTCATTAGCCAAGTAAATCTTCTCCTGTCGTTTAAAGTTAACTTTTTCCCTTACAGTAACAAGAACCTCTTCAAAGCGAGGCTTTCTCTGTTACAATTCTACACTTCGTCGATCAAGTCGTCCTAGAAACACTATTGTCTAGAAAAAAGCGTTGAATATAAATGGATTTTAAATCGTACTTCATCGCTATTCTTATTTCTGTTTTTATACTGAATTCTTGTTCGGTTGATGCCATAGACACAAGTCTCGATGTAAAATCCGACCTACCATCAGTACAAAAAGAACGCTATGTACCTTCAAAGTACAAAACTAAAAACGTAATTATCCTTGTTATAGACGGACCGCGATATTCCGAAACATGGGGAAGTCCGACACGGGACTTGATTCCGGTACTCGATAGACAGTTGGCTCCGTTAGGGATAGTCAACAGCGCTTTCTATAATCTAGGATCAACCTATACGAATCCGGGGCATACGGCGATAACAACCGGAAATTATCAGAATATCAAAAACAACGGTTCCGAACTGCCTAATTTTCCTTCTTTTTTTCAACACTGGTCCCATACATACGCACAACATCAAGAATCAACCTATGTTATAGCCAGTAAGGATAAATTGGAAATATTGGCCGATACCAAAGCTTCGGAATGGAATGGAAAATATGCCCCGGCTACCGACTGTGGTATAGCCGGACTAGGAACCGGCTACCGCGATGATGCCATCACCTATCAGAATACCTTCGACATCCTATCCGAAAAACACCCAAGATTGGTTCTGATAAACCTTAGGGCCCCTGATTCCTTTGCCCATGCAAACGACTGGGACAATTATATTCGTGGAATATCGAATAGCGACAAATTCCTAGGAGATTTATGGCGATTCCTGCAAAACGACCCCTTCTATGCCGAAAATACCACCTTGTTTATGACCAACGATCACGGTAGGCACGGCAATGGGAATAAAAACGGATTCATTTCACATGGCGATGGTTGTTCCGAATGTAGGCACCTTAACTTCTTTGCAATTGGCCCCGACTTTAAACGCAATGAAATCATTACTACGGAACGCAGTCAGATAGATATTCCGGCAACCGTGGCCGAATTGTTACAATTTGATATGCCCTACGGGAAGGGTGAAGTGATGTTCGAACTGTTCGCACCACCATCGGAAACCATACCCAGGACAATAGCGCATAGCATTGCCGAATAAGGTGGTTTTATCAACATCTGACCGGTCACTCCACACTTCAAAATCAATACAATTCCATAGCTTGGAAAAAAGTTTATTTCCCACAAACTGAAGCCCTATCGTATATTTTCAATACGCTCCAAGCCTTTTTCAAGGTTAAATTTGTCTTTTGGTAGAAATCCCTTGATCATCAGGACCAAGCCACAGATAATCAAAATAACCCCTATGCCCTTTTTGATGAGACGGATACGTTCTTTGGTGAGCTTTCGCTTGAGCCGTTTTGCCAACAGTATTTTAAAAATGTCGGTGATAAAATAGGCAAGAATCATTGCCGTGAAAAAAGTAAGTATGCGATCGGAATCATTGTCTAGACTAGGTCCGACGACAATAATCACACCCAACCAAAATACGAGCACTCCGATATTGATGAAATTCAGCAAAAATCCTTTGATAAATAGACCGACATACCCTTTACTGACCCTTTCAACGGTCTCTTTGGGTATCGCAGCATTCTTTGTGGCCTTCTTGATAATGGTAGTAAGGCCGTACACTACTAAAATAGCTCCTCCGAATACATAAAGGCCAGGTTGGTTACTAAGGTTTTCCAACAATTGAAAACTACTGAAATAAGCAGCAAATATAAAGAGTACATCCGCTAAAACTACCCCAAGGTCAAAGGCAATGGCCGCTCTAAAACCTTTTATGGCGCTGGTTTCCAAAAGCACAAAAAAAACAGGCCCGATCATAAAGCTTAGAATAAAGCCCGGTAGAATCGCCGCCTGAATATCTTCCCACAACATATAGGGGTAATTAGATTTTATGGTTTGTCAATTTATAGCATACTTCGAATGAAAAAGAAAGGAAAATCAAAAAGCTGTAAATGTTCTGATAGGGCTGTTATTGCACCCTTTTAACCGTACCCCCGAATACTGTCTTTTCTTCCATTTTTGCCGGGTCGCCATATACCAAAACCTCACCACCGGCCTTTACCGTAGCTTTTACATAATCGGAGGCGTAGATTTCAGCTCTTGAACCTGCGTTGACATTGACCGTCGTAAATTTGGTCTTTAAATCCTTGCCCTCGTAAACACCCCCGGTATTGATCGCTACATCCTGCAAGTCGGATGTACCGGTCGTTTCAATGACGCCCCCCGTAACCGTTTTTATCAACAATTGCTCCACTTCGGCATTAACGACTAGTTCACCACCTTCCTGGGCCTTAAGTTCGAGAACATCTTGCTTCATCGTTTCCTTTGAGGTAATACGCGCATCCTCGTTTACATCGATTATTACGATTTCGCCGGTATAGTGCACATCTACAAAAGTCCGATAACCACTAAAAATCTTAGTGAGTTTCATACGCAATTTTAAAACACCATCATTGTTGACAATGTTCACGTCCTGCGTATTGGTACCGGAAATGACCGCCTTGTTCTCTTTGGATTTAATAAGGTTTACCGCCAGTCCATCAAAGGCCTTGATTTCCCGGAACACGCCAATCTTTATCGTAACGGTTTCATCCTGTGCCGATAAATTACCTATAAAAAATATAAGTACTAACAAAAGTATCCTATGTTGCATCATATCAGTTTTTAAGCTGGTTGTTCCTCATAGAACAAAATCCATTCCAAAACCTAGTTATTCTTACCGATCAACGCAAAGTCTAAATGGCGTTTGATCAAATCGGTACTTTTAACCATAACGACTACTTCATCACCTAAGGTATATTTCGTCTTCGTACGTTCGCCGACGATGGCGTACTCCTTTTCATCAAAGATATAATAATCCCCTTTGATATCCCGAATACGAACCATGCCCTCGCACTTGTTCTCGATAATCTCTACATACATACCCCACTCGGTAACTCCCGAAATTACTCCTACGAACTCCTTGTCCTGATGATCCTGCATGAACTTGATCTGCATATACTTGATGGAATCCCTCTCAGCACTTGAGGCCAAGTATTCCATATCGGAAGAGTGTTTGCATTTTTGCTCATAAACCTCAGCTTTGGCCGAGGCGCCCCCATCGAGATAATGTTGTAATAAACGATGTACCATGACATCGGGATACCGACGTATAGGTGAGGTAAAGTGTGAATAGTAGTCGAAAGCCAATCCGTAGTGACCAATATTGTCAGTAGTATAAATCGCCTTGCTCATACTGCGGATGGCCAAGGTATCTACTAAATTCTGCTCCTTTTGACCTTTTACATCCTCCAAAAGCTTATTAAGCGACGCACTGATGGATTTTTTATCCTTAAAGTCCAACTTATGCCCGAAACGTGAGATAATGCCGTTAAGCGCCTGTAACTTGTCTTCATTCGGATCATCGTGAATACGATAGACGAAGGTTTTCTTTGGTTTTTGCTTTCCGATAAATTCAGCGACCTTTCTATTCGCGAGAAGCATAAACTCCTCGATAAGTTTATTGGCATCCTTCGATTCTTTAAAGTAAACGCTTTCCGGTTCGTTTTGTTCGTTCAAATTAAATCGAACCTCGATAGAGTCGAATGAAATCGCACCTTTTTGCATTCGCTTTTCGCGCATGATCTTTGCCAGGGCATCCATTTTTAAAGTAGCGGTAACTACATCTTTAGAAACGGTATACCCGCCTTTTCGAATAGAAATAGCTTCCGGTATGTCTCCATTTCCATTTTCGATGATATGCTGGGCCTCTTCATACGCAAAACGCTCGTTACTATTGATTACCGTTCTCCCGAACCATTGGTTTTGCAATTGTGCCTTGGCGTTCAATTCAAAAATTGCCGAAAATGTATATTTCTCTTCGTTCGGACGCAACGAACAAGCGTTGTTGGAAAGTACTTCCGGCAACATTGGGACCACGCGATCTACTAGATATACGGACGTTGCACGATTATAGGCCTCATCGTCCAAAATCGTATCCGGCTGCAGATAATGCGAAACATCGGCAATATGAATTCCTATTTCGTAATTTCCGTTTTCCAGTACCTCAAAAGAAAGCGCATCATCAAAATCCTTCGCATCCTTGGGGTCTATGGTAAACGTAAGGGCATTTCGCATATCCCTTCGTTTTGCAATTTCGGCCGGTTTAATACTGGTATCCAACTGGTCGGCATAACGCTCAACCTCAACAGGAAATGCATAGGGTAAACCGTATTCCGCCAATATCGAGTGAATTTCGGTATCGTGCTCGCCTGGTTTCCCTAATACTTCGGTGACAACACCGAAGGGTGAATCAGCCTTGTCGGGCCATTCCGTAATTTCAACAATTACCTTATCCCCATCTTCCGCCTTGCCTATCTTATCCTTAGACACGAAAATATCGGTGTACATTCTAAAGTCCGTAGGTTTTACAAAAGCAAATGTTTTTTGCATCTCTACGATGCCCACGAACGAATTTTTCTTTCGTTCAAGAATGTTGGTGATTTCACCCTCCAGTTTTTTTCCGTTGCGTTTCGGGTAGATATATACCTCAACGGTATCTTTATGAAACGCTTTTTTGAGTTTGTTGAACGGTACGAAGACGTCGTCGTCCATACCTTCGATAACAATATATGCATTCCCCCGACCGGTGATATCGACCGTTCCGGTATGGTAGGTCTTGGTCGAAACAGGTACTTTGTATTGGCCTCGCCCTTCTTCCAGTATCCGTTTGGTTTCTTTAAGCTGCACCAATCTCTTGATCAGCAGATTTCTGTCCTGGGCATCGGTTACGCCTATTTTCGAAGCAATTTGCTTGTAATTGAAGGTTTTCTTTGGTTCTTTTTCAAGTACGGTGAATATTCCCCGTGTAATCTCGTTTTTTCTATGGTTTTTTGCCTTTTTCTTTTTTTTCGACATTAAATATTTTTATGAATTCACTTGTTTCTACAAGTTCGGACCAAAATTACGAATTATAATCCGTTAAGTTATTTTCTGTGCTACTTCCCAGTGTTATCAACATTATATATTATATCATTCGTGATTTTTAAAATTTAAAATAAAAACGATGATAATGATAGGATGTTAATAATGACTATAAAAAAATCGAAGAATAGTTGCTTTGAACAATGAAAAGAATTTATCGACAATCTTTACAACCAAAAGTATTGTAAAAATCAGTTGTTTACCATTTTATCAACCTATCTTGATAAGTACTATGAACATAAATCAAGGGATAACTTATTGTAAAATAATTGTTCATTTCTTCAAACGAAGGTTTTATATCCTACTCTTAAGTTCTAAGAAAAAAATTCGTGTGGTAACGGTCGGTTTTGTAAAGCACAATTAAAAAGTAACTTCAAAATTTAAAAGCTATTTTTTGTGTTGGGTTATGAACAATATGAAACCGTATTTTCAACCGCTAATTAACAACAGGTGTAGTGAAACCACTAATTTATGTTGTCAAACCCAGCTTTCTTGTGGTGAACACCCAACAATTTGTATTTTTACTCGATAATCGAGATTTGAACCTGACTGCCGTCAGGCAAGTTGCTCCTAGGCTTGCCCCGAGGTCGTTTACGAAACTAACGAATAACATCTTTAATTATGAAAATAGCCATAGGTAACGATCATGCAGGTACCGAGTACAAATTAGCTATAGTAGGTTTATTGAAATCGATGCAAATCGATGTGAGCAATCACGGTACGGATGGTACGGACAGCGTAGACTATCCTGATTTTATACATCCCGTTGCATCGGATGTGGAACAGGAAAAAGTAGATTATGGAATCATTGTCTGCGGCAGTGGAAACGGTGCATCGATGACGGCGAACAAACATCCAAAAGTGCGTTGTGCGTTGTGTTGGACAAAAGAAATAGTCGCATTGGGGCGTGCCCATAACGATGCTAATGTGCTCAGTTTACCAGCACGATTTATATCGTTGCCCCAAGCATTGGAAATGGTAAAAGTTTTCCTAAATACCGATTTTGAAGGGGGGCGCCATGAACGCCGGGTTGAGAAAATACCTTGTTCCTGATAATATGTTACGGACTATTGTTAAAAACTTCGCCCAACTCACGCTTCAGGAATTATATGCTCTTTTACAATTGCGAAGCGAGGTATTCGTGGTGGAACAAGATTGTGTTTATCAAGATTTGGATGGGAAAGACGCAAAGGCATTACATATCTTAGGGTATAAAAAAGATGAACTGGTCGCCTACACCAGGATTTTTGCGCCCGGTGATTATTTTGAAGAGGCCAGCATCGGAAGAGTTGTGGTTAAAGCTTCTGCACGACAGTACGGTTATGGAAAAGACATTATGAAGGCATCTATAACGGCCATCAACGACCATTACGGTAAAACAGATATACACTTATCCGCGCAAACCTATCTCAAAAAATTTTACCAAGAATTGGGATTTAACGAAACAGGTGACGACTATTTGGAGGATGGTATTCCACATATAGGAATGTTTCGAAAAAAATAAAGACCGTGAATCCGGTCTTTGGTAAAATAATTTAAAATGTAAAACGTACTATATTTTTATAGGGGTTTTATTGGCCAAATTGATATCCGATAACATGGCATCGGTAAAACTGTAATGACCTCTTGTGGTAATAATACGGAAGCGATTCGCATTCATTCGGCTTAAAGTGTCTAAAAACAACCATTTTGATTTCAATAAGCGTGGCGTATCGGATTTCAAACTGATGTCGAAAAAGTATTTTCTACCATTTTTGATGGCAACGATATCCGGAGTTATTTTATTTCCGGTCTCTTTCCTGATGTAGGATTTAGGGGTTTCGTAATCATCGATATCCGCTTTGATATTTTCGAACCCGTGGCTCTCTAAATGATTGATTGATTTTGTTAAAAATTCCTTGTTTTCTAGCTTATCTGATTTTATCATAACTGACAATATAGCATAAATTGGCAGAAAGCCAAATAAAATGCTTTGATTAACAGTAGTTTAAGATTTTGTAATTCCTCTTTCAGACGTGGTATTCTACTGTTTTTTCTTTCACAGTTCATATGTCGGCGTCATAATCGTTTCGAAGACCATATTAGTTTCAGGGATGAAAAGACTATAGAGTATAGGTCGACTTCATTTTATTTCTACCGATCGCTATCGGCAAAGTTACCAGCAGTGCCCAAATAGGTAATAGGGAAAGCATCTTCACAAAAACGAGATGAGTACAAACTAGAGGTAAATTGCTTCAAAGGCGAAAAAGACCAGTTGGTCGGTTTTGATTGTCTCTCGGATTGCAGTCACTTTTTTATAGGTAAGGTGAGTGGTACTCCTGATCGATGAGATGTACCGGATAATCAAAACAGCAGTACATTATGATGCACCACCGACCAGGTAGTTCGTTTTAGGATTCACATAAAACGTCTTGCAACACCGTTCGCAATCAGAAAATCGAGTCTTAAAATAAGATTGACAGGTTTTTCCGCTTTGTTCTGACGTGAAAAATAAAGATACCCCTGGTTTCGCGCATTCAACTGGTCAATTTCAAGTTTGCCTCGATGGTTTGGACTAGCATTTAGATACTTCTTCAAACTTTCTTCAGACAGCCTTTTCTCGCTGAGAAATCGAATCAATTTTCGCCGGTTGACAAAAGTTATCTTGCAGGAGGTGAAAATGTCGGGTTCATCGCAATAGATACTTGTGATGAGCGAATAAAAATCTGTTTTTTTGTGCGGATTAAAAAGCCAGCCTTGTTTTAAAATCCCGGTCTTTTCATATTGCAGCTCAAATGCGAAAGTGGGCAGATTTTCATTAAGATAATCCAACTGCGCCTTTTCGTCTATACTAAAAACTTGGCCACTGCGGTTACTGGTAAAATGGAGGTCTATCCCGATCATTTGTTGTCTGTGTCCCTTAATACGCTTAAAAGAGTAGTTTTTTAAGCCTTTTCTATAACAGGAATCCAACAGCTTGTGCAGTTTTTGCTCCTTCTCTAAATCGGATGCAAAGGTGCTTTTCATGAATCAAATTTTTTGGATTGAAGAAAATCGCTACGGTTAGCCCATTTCCGCCGCCAAGGCTTCACCAATTTTCCGAACCACACCTACCACCAAGGCATTTCCCATAAAGAAAGCACGCTTGGCATCACTAATGCCTTCCAACCGGGTATGGTCGTCCGGAAACATATTCAAACGTTCCAATTCTACGGGGGTAAGGCGACGCAGGCCTTTTTTGGTCGAAACCACATGTTTGAAGCGGGAAGGGCTTTTGCCGCCCTCACCCGTAATGATCGTACGTGAGGCATTGTCAAGGGCATCCGGGAAGATCATTCCCCCCTCGCTATAGTTGTACTCATAGCCATTTTTGGCCGTACGGACTTCTTTTTTCGCGCCTTTTAAATAATGCCATTTATGCTCATCTTCAGGTGGGATAAAAAAGGTGTCCGATACTTCACCATTTTGCAATATATCACCCAATACGGTTCTAGGCCCATCAAAATTAGGTTTGGTTTTAACGGTAACTACGTCCCCATCTACGAAAACACCTGAATTTTGGAACGGGGACAGCTTTTCGCCTAGGTTGAAGTATTCGGAAAGCGCCACGAGATTGTCCTTAATCACGAAGGTTGATTCTTTTTCAGTCGATGTCATTATCGGAAAGGCTGTGGCGTATATACCCGATTCCCGGATCCAACCTATTGCATCGGTTTGTAGTAACTTTTTATAGATTGGGGTAGATTTGTGATACCCCGTGATAAATACACGTCTTCGTCGTTGTGGCATTCCGTATTCGGCAGCATTGATCACACGCCATTCCACCGCGTACCCCAAATCGTCCAAGCTTTTTAGAATAATAGCGAAGTCTCGTCCGCGTTGGGACGAAGGGGATTTCAGCAAGCGGTCGACATTCTCTAAAATCAGGTATTTAGGTGGATTTTTTTTTTCGGAAAGTATGCGATGAATGCTCCACCACAACACCCCTTTTTTACCGAGCAACCCCTTGGAGTTCTGTAAGGTCGTCGCTACGGAATAATCTTGGCAAGGAAAGCCTCCGACCAAAACATCAGCATCCGGAATAGCGGTTACAGATACTTCCGCGATATCCTCATTGCTATGGTTTTCCGATCCAAAGCGTGCTTCATACACTTTCGAAGCATGTTGTAATTTTGTACTCGGCTCCCATTGGTTGCTCCAGACCACTTCATATGCTCCCGTCTGTTCGAGACCTAGGCGAAAACCACCTACGCCTGCAAAGAGCTCGATTACCTTAATTTTTTTCATTGTCGGTAAAATTAAGAAAATTCATCAGGAGTCGATTATCCTTTTATGTAGTGAAGGTATACTCCTAGAATTCGTACTTTAGGATAAGTTCAAATGATTATTTTTACAAAAACGTTTTACCATGAAATCAACACTTCTTTATGCCGCCATAGCTTTTGGAATTCTTTTCCTGACCGGATGCAAAGAAGACCCGAATAAAGCCGAAGACCCAGTTCAGATTACTTTGAAAAACATCAAAAAAGAATACGCCCCAGACAAGCGCGTGGCCTTGTTTGATGTGACCGCCGAGCAAAATGACGAAATATTGGTACTCAAAGGTGAGAGCAACCTACCCGAAGCAATAGCCGCCTTGAAATCCCAACTGGCTGCCGATAGCATTCCATTTATCGACAGTATTCAACAGTTGCCGGCCGATGATTTGGGAAAAAAGACAAAGGCAATCATCAATATCTCGGTGGCTAATCTGCGAAGTAATCCGGGGCATTCCTCGGAATTGGCCACACAGGCTACCTTGGGAACCATTGTAAATGTGTACAAGAAAAAAGACAATTGGTACTACGTACAGACTCCGGACCATTATTTGGCTTGGGTAGATGAGGGTGGAATTGAGCTGGTAGAAGACCAAATAGCGGAAAATTGGAGCCAAGACGAAAAAATCATCTACACCCAGACCTATGGCCATGCCTACGCAGATCCCTATATCGACAGTCTTATCGTATCTGATCTTACGGCCGGAAATCTGCTCACTATCGTCAAGGACGTTTTCAATAACTACAGCGTTCGCTTTCCTGACGGTCGTAATGCCTATGTGCGCAAATCGGAGTCGGAGGTATATACCGATTGGCTGCAAAACCTTGATGCCACGGAAGAAACTTTGGTTTCCACAGGACGGCAACTTATGGGTATCCCTTACCTCTGGGGCGGCACTTCTACCAAAGGCGTAGATTGCAGTGGTTTTACGAAGACCGTTTATTTTATGAACGGAATGGTCATACCGCGCGATGCCTCACAACAGGTACATACAGGTATTCCTATTGATTCGACTGGAAACTTCGATGCGTTGCAACGTGGCGACCTGTTGTTCTTTGGCAGGAAGGCTACTGATTCTACAGCCGAAAAAGTGGTACATGTAGGTATGTGGATAGGTGATAACGAATTCATTCATTCGTCGGGAAAAGTCCGAATAAGCAGTATGGATAAAAAATCCAAAAACTACGATGAGTACAATCTGAATCGCTATCTCAGAACCAAACGCATTTTTAAACAAAAGGGCAAAGGACTGATGAACCTGACACAAACAACTACTCTCAAGCAGTAGCATTGCATTTATCTCTTAGTCAGCTATTTTAGGGTAGATCAGTCCGTAAAGTTCTTTGCAAAAGGACTTTTGTGCTGGGCTAGGTTCAGAAACACCTGATTGTAGCTTTGTATAGATAATGGCATAAAACCGATATCGAAAGCGGGAGAGCATTTTCTCTCTTTGTCCAAATTTATCCTCCTTTAACTTATCCAGCTTTTGAAATTCCTTTCGCCACCACTTCATGTTTACTTTTTCGGGCTTTTCATAGTCTCGGTTAAAACGGCCGATAAATACTTTATCCAAATCGCGCTCTCGTTCGAACAGTTTTTTCCTGGTGTTGAGCTGCTCGGAATAAGAATTACTTTCTTGAATGACCTGCATCTTATTTGCAATACTATCGAGCATAAAGAATCTTTTATAGCTGGCTAGTAGGCGTTCATAATGCTCATATGCGAGTAAAGGCTGCGTTTCGGAATCAATGGTTTTTGTAAAGTCATAATTTCTTAAATAACTCTTTCGAATCTCTGCCTTTGACTTTTGTAAGTTTCCTTTTTTTACAGATTCCATTTCAAGCCAATCAAAGGCTTGTACAATCTGTTCAGAGGGCGGCCATCGGTGATTTCCTTCAAATGTAAACAGTGTATTTACAAACTTTAATTTGTTTAGATAGCTTTTTACATCGATCATTTCCCGGTAATTCATATCGCGATCACCACAAACACCAGCGTAAGCATATTTCTGAATTGAAGGCTTATGGTAGGGTATTTGAGAAAAACCTGCTCCACAGGCGATGACGCCTTCAATTTGGTCAGTTAGCGATGCTATGGCGCTCACCAAACGAGACCCACCGGAGAAACCGGCCAAGTAGATTCTTTTTTCCTTTATATTGAAATTGGAAAAGATATGGGTAAAAAGTCGCTCGGCAATCCCAAAATTTCGTTCGTAAGGCCCGTTACGGGCATTGTTAGAACACACTAAAATATAGTTGTAGGTCTCAGCAGCATCCCTAAAGGCTTCAACACCTTTTCTACCATTTCCTGAAGGAGAAAAAACAAAAAGTATAGGTGATAATATGTCGCTGCGATAATCCGATGGAAGGTATAAAGCAAAGGTTTCGTTTGCTGTATTTGCAACGGGAATGGAATCTATGACCACTTTGGTCTCGAACGTCGCTTGGGCGTTCATACCAAGTACGAAGCAACCGACAAAAACAACAAAAACGTTTTTCATATCTAGCTCCAATTTAAGTATAAAAAGCATATCCAAATTGCGTTCAACTTAGAAACGGCCTAGTTTTCAAAAGTAGATAGATGAACAATTCCGTTTCAAAAGGTCTTGAATCGCTATCGCTTAGAAATAGCGTTTCAAAATAGCCCGGACCGCTGCTTGGTAAGAGCTGCCGAAAAGATTTAGATGTACCAACAAATAGTACAGCTGATAGATTTCGGTACGCGCTATTTCCCCGCCGATTTTAGGAAATGATTCGGAATAGGCATCGTAGAACGAAGTTCCAAAACCACCGAACAACCTGGTCATGGCGATATCCACTTCGTGATGTCCCCAATACACGGCGGGATCGATCAAATATGGGGTACCATCGGCGGAAATTAGGTAATTACCACTCCACAAATCACCGTGAAGCAAAGAAGGCACAACTTCCGGAAATAGTCCCTGACAGGCTTGTAAAAGAGTCTTTGGGATAGGAATTTCCTCAGCTGACAATAATTTCGAGTCCTTGGCGCGTTTCAATTGTGGTACTAATCGCTCTTGTACGTAAAAACGGGCCCAGTCGGAATCAGTATTGTTCGACTGTGGCAGACTACCTATGAAATTTGCCTTATTCCATCCGAACATATTCGTTTTCGAATGCCGGTGGAGCGCGGCCAGATGATGGCCCAAGCGCTCCATGTCAATAGATGAGGTTTGTTTGGGCTCGATGTATTCCATTACCAAAAAGCCTCCTTTTTCAAGTGCTTCACAAAGCAAAATCTTCGGAACGGCTATGGTCTTTGTTTGAGAAATAGCGTCAAGGCCCAGTTTTTCGGCCACGAACATGGTATAGGCATCGTTCTGGTGATTCACTTTACAGAAAAAGCGCTCCGTATCGGTTTCCAACAGGAAGGCTTCCGAAATGTCACCCCCGGAAATAGATTGTATGTTCGAAATCTTGATGCAAAGCAAATACTCGATATGGGCTTTTAGGCTTCTATCCATCCTTCAACAGTCTAACAAACAGCCCTTAAAAATTGAAATTGCCGAACGAACTCCAAAAAGGAATGTTCTGGGGTATTATTCTTTATCCTTTCTTTGATGTAAAAACGTGCAGTATCTCTATTCCATCCCAAAACGACCGACTTGTATTCGACGTCTTTGGCGATTTCATAGATGGCGCGAAGCTTGGCTATCGGCACGGACAATTCTTCGATACTACGATATCGATTTCCTTCCCCATACAAACGCTTGACAATACCTTTGTCCTCCTTCTTTATTTTATCAGGCTCCCTATTCAGAATGTACGTAATGGTTTCCTCATGGGATAGTTTTCGGAGCATGTCCTGAATTTCTTCCATATAAACACCATTCGAACCGTTTTCATCGTCATTTCTAGCGTAAGAGTGCGCCAATACCTGATCGGTCGGTTCCACGTGCAAACCAAACGGAATAAATTTTAAATCAATTTTTGTATCGGTTCCGTTTCTAGGAAGTTCAACATTTAAATAAAAGACAGCGGAATCAATATCATATGCCTTTTTCATGGAATTCGGTAAAAAAGTCTGTAGCCCAAAATCTTCCGGCAGCAGTACGGCTTTATCTATATTCGCGCTGAACGTGCGCTGATCTCCGCATCCGTCCCAATAGGTTTTTAAGATGGCAAATTCGCCATTCGCTTTTTTGTACGCGGCGACCGTCGTATCAAAGGGACAGCCGCAACCTTCGTCTTCGTAAAATATCCGTAGGTAGCCATTCGCGGCATCATCGGTAATCGATGTTCTGGATTCCTTATCGGAATCCATCTGTAAAGGACGCCCTCCCGCTTCTGCCCAAAGCATATCGGCCAATGAACTGCTTTGGGCCAGTACAACATTGGAGAGGAGTAAACAAAAGGCGATTACGATATCTTTCATTTAAAGCTGGAATTCTTGCCCTATCCGCGCGATTTGAAATCCGTTTTTTAAGACTGCTTTAGATTTTGCGCTTTTCGGATGTAGCAGGGGATTGGTATGGTTAAAGTGAATAAAATGAATTTTTTTCTTCTCGGATGTCGGCAATTCCTTAAAAAGCGTCATACTTTCAATGACAAAGGGATGTGGAATTTCGGAAATATTACGGGTATTGATTTCCTCCCTATCATAAAAGGTGGCATCCAAAAACGCATAATCCACTTTCCCGATTTCGTCCGTAATACGGGTTTCCCACTTCTCCCATTTATCGATATCCGGAATAAAGAGAGCGCTTTTATTCGGGCCGATAATGGTATAACCAACGGTTTCGGAGTACTCGTCCCGATGGGGTACCGTAAACGGAATCACCTGCAACCCGGAAGAAAGGTTTACGGCTTTATTATTTTCAAGGGGAAGTAGTTCGATATTTTTTTCGGATACCAGTTGATCCCACGGCCCGTTGGATTCCAGGAAAAGCTTCATTTTAGGCATGGTATACGTTCGAACGCTTTTTGCATTGGTGGCCTCCTTGCCGAGATACATTAGGCCGGTATAGTGGCCTATATGCGCATGGGTCAGAAAAATACCGTCCGGAAGTTCGTCGGCTTTCCAAGACGCATACCTTTTCATTGTTTTAAGCTGCTCGGCAATATCAGGGGTGGCTTCAAAGAGATAGGTCTTCTTGTTCTTTGAATCAAGTAGGCCCAATGATACAACTTTTCTATCAGGGTCGGAGTTAGCGAAGAGTTTGGCACAACATTCCTTTTTACAGGCGATATGTGGAGAGCCGGCATCCTGCACCGTGCCTAAAACAACAAGTGAAACTGTATTTTTGGGTGGTTGTGCGAACGATAAATATACCATTCCGACCACAACTAATATATTGAACGCTCGTCTCAAGGCCTGGATCAATTATTGGTTAAGAATGCTCGAATATCTTTGGATAGTTTTACGAAGTCAGGTTGATGGGTATACATCATGTGTCCCGCCTCATAGTAAGTCATTTTCACTCGCTCGGTAACGATATCGTTGCGGGCAAAAGTAAATTCCGCATCGAAGAAGGGCGTAATCAGGTCATAGTACCCACTGGCGACCATCACTTTCATCGCAGGGTTTCGGCGCATGGTCTCACCAAGGTGGGGCGCGGTATTTACCGGCATAGGTTCCCAATATTGTCCGTCTGGAACTGTGCGCCAACGCCAACCGCTTCCGCCTCCAGAAGTAATGTAGGGCCTGTCCATTTTTACTTTCAACTCCGAAGCAAAATAATGGTTCAAGGCAGCGGTGTATGCCGAACTGATTTGATAGCTAGCCGCATCACCCAAATGAGGGTTTTCAGAGACTTTATCGGCCTCATCACCCATAAAGCGACCATCCAAACGCCCAATGGCCAGACCTTGGTCTTCCAACAATTTCTTTTGAAAACGGCCCATTAACACACGAAGATTGGAGTGTAGAATATACTTTTTGTCCAGCCCGGTAAAATAGCGCAACTTTTCGGCAATCGTCTCTTTTTCCGAAGCGCTTAAAAGATTTCCTTTGTACAATGCGGGCGCATAGGTATCGTAGGTAAACTTTCTACATTCTTCAACGAAGTGCTCGAGCGTTTTCCCTTGTCCGGCTTTTTTATGGTACCATGCCGTGGCGGCCATACTGGGGAGATAGGTGAGGTACGAGGTCATGTTATGATGTACGGATGTAGAACCGGCATAGTCCAAGGCCTGAGAAATCAAGATCATTCCATTCAGGGCCATATTCTGACCAGAACCTTCCAAGGCCTTTCCCAAGTAGGCCGCACGGGTCGTGCCATAGCTCTCGCCTGCTAGATATTTTGGGGAAAACCAACGTTCGTTTTCGGTTACCCATTTGCGTATGAATTGGGCAAACGAATCAACATCTTCTTTAAGACCGTAAAAATCCGAATCCTTTCCTTTGCCAACTACACGGCTATAGCCTGTACCCACGGGGTCTATAAAAACCAAATCCGTCAGGTCGAGCAGGCCATTTTCATTGTTGACCAGATTGTAGGGTGCGGCACCATCATCCTGTTTCGCATCGGAATCTACTTTCACCACTTTCGGACCGAAAAAGCCCATATGCAACCACATTGATGCCGAACCCGGCCCGCCGTTGAACACAAAGGTTACCGGCCTTTTGCCCACGTCTCCCATTGGGGTCTTGGTATAGGCAACGGACCAAAACGTGGCAATGGAATCCCCTTCTGTATTGGTAAGGTAGGTTTCCTTTGCGGTTGCCTTGTAATTTATGGTTTTGCCACCGAATAGGCCTTGATGGCTTGTTTCAAACGTTTTTTGTTCCGGAATGGATTTGGTTTCTTCCTTTGCTTTTTCTTTTTGGGCAAATTGCATAAAGTTTGCCGAAAGTAAAATCAATACTAGCATATTCGTTTTCATGGGCTGTGCATTACATCTAGAAGGACTTAAAAATACTATTCTTTTCCCGTTAATGGCGCCAATATCGTTTTATATGCTTTTGTATATTTTTCCATTCACAGGTCGGTAGGATGTAGGCCATCTTATAGACGTTTCGCTTGAATGGTCGACAAATTCATCTCGACCGCGTTGAAGCGACGGTAAGATTTACTGCTGGTAGAGTGATGTAGAATCATTTTCCTTCTGAACGTATCCCCCCCTACTATCGCTATAAGCTGCTTGATGCACGTTTACGATTTTACCGTAGGCCTTTTATCCGATGATTAAGCAATACTTCATTTACAGAAACAAGGACCGAAATCTATCAGCATCAAAAAGGGTCGTGAAAATTTGATTTTAAGAGTAGTCTTGGTTTCGGTCACTTTGAATTAGGGATTATTGACTAAATTAGCAGGGAATAGAATAGCATATAAAGTCCTTAAGATGTCACAACTCGCTGAAAATGTTTCTAAACGACTTTTTTCCTTGGATGTCTTTCGTGGGCTTACCATGTTTTTGTTGATCGCCGAAGCAGCCGGTTTTCATGAGCATTTTACGACTCTGACCGAAGGTACCTTTTTTTCGAGCCTCGCACATCAACTACACCATCATCCTTGGAACGGACTCCGTTTTTGGGACCTGATACAACCTTTTTTCATGTTTATTGTAGGCGTGGCCATGCCGTTTTCATTACGAAAACGCTTGGCTACACAGACCAAAGGCCAAGTGACCAGACATATAGTTAGACGGTGTTTCCTTCTCTTCAGCTTTGGGGTTTTGCTTCATTGTGTCTACAGCCATGTGTTGGTTTGGGAACTTTGGAACGTTTTGGTACAGTTGGCCTTTACGATTTTAATCGCCTATGCCATCATGAAGTTTCCTGCGAAAATTCAAATCGCCATATCGGTGGGGTTGTTGGTGCTGACCGAAGTATTATATCGTACCTATAATCCTGAAGCGCCCTACGCGCAGGGTCATGATAGTTTCGGTGCTTATATCGATCAACTGGTCATGGGGCAAGTAAATGACGGCTATTGGGTTTTTGTGAATTTCATTCCTACGGCCGCCCATACCATTTGGGGAGTACTCTGCGGACAGCTTTTGTTGAGCCACAAATCCCATAAAGATAAGTTACGCCCGTTTTTGATATGGGGTATCGCCATTTTGGTTATCGGTTTTTCTATGGATTGGCTAAACATAACCCCAATCATCAAGAGAATAGCCACCTCGTCTTTTGCCTTGGCCTCCGGGGGTTTTGCGATTTTGACCTTGACCTTGTTTTATTGGGCTATTGATGTAAAGAACAATCACAACAAATGGCTGAAGATTTTTTCGGTGGTAGGTACGAATGCCATCTTTATCTACTTGTTTGCAGAAACAGTTGGAATACAATGGTTTCGTGGTTTTGGGGCAATTTGGACCGAAGGATTGTTAACGCCTTTAGGTCTTTCCGAACCCCTAATCGCCGTAATAAATGCCTTGGTCGTACTTTTTATCTTCTGGTATATCACTTATTTCCTAGATCAGCATAAGGTGTACTTTAAAGTGTAGCTTGTCTCATTTTAGAAAAATTCTACAAATTCCTTATCTTGAAATATGAAGTCGAATCTCTTAGGAAAAGTGCTCCTTATAATTTTTACTGTCTTCGGCCAATATGGTACTGCTCAGGCGGACACGGCCGAAAATAGTGAATGGAAATCCCTTTTTAATGGTTCCGATTTGGAGGGATGGACCACCAAAATTCATCATTACGAAGTAAACGATAACCATGGCGAGACTTTTCGTGTGACGGACAGTGTCATTCAGGTGCGTTACGACAGGTACGAAGGGGATTTTGATGACCGGTTCGGGCACTTGTACTACGACAAGCCCTATTCCTATTTCCACTTATCACTCGAATATCGCTTCGTTGGCGAGCCCCATCCCGGAGCACCTGCATTTATTATAAAAAATAGCGGTGTTATGTACCACTCCCAAGACCCTAGAACTATCCTAAAGGAACAGAATTGGCCTATTTCCGTAGAAATACAGTTTTTGGGTGGCCTGAAAAAAGGTGAAGAAAGGCCTACTGGCAATATGTGCTCGCCAGGTACCGATGTGGAATTCGAAGGAAAGATAGATCCTAGACACTGCATAAGTTCCTCTTCCAAAACCTATTTCGGGGATCAATGGGTAAAAGCGGAGCTTATCGTAAGAGGTGATTCCCTAGTGACGCATATCATCAACGGAAAAACCGTTTTGGAGTATACAAAGCCTCAAGTAGGTGGGGCAGTGGTTGAAGGATATGACCCCAAAATGAAACCGGATGGGCAACTATTGAAACAAGGCTTCATTGCATTACAAAGTGAAGGCCAGCCCATTGATTTCAGGAATATCAAAATCAAGAACCTTAAAGGGTGCATGGACCCAGAAGCCAAAAATTACGGCAAACATTTTATCGCCTCCGATAAAGCGGCTTGCATCTACGATTAGGAGAAAAATAAGTGCTTATTTCAAAATCTCGGAATAGGTGGTCTGACTCCCCAAAAGTTCAGTGGCCGCCAGAATGGCATCATCGTTTTTCAGGTAGTACTCATACAGGCCTTCCCTATAAAAATAACGCTTAACGATTTCGTCTTCCAATTTTTTCTGAATCTCGTTCTGGTGTTTTTGCAAAGCGTTCAGCTTGCTCTTTTCGATATCCGATAAGAGGGTTTTAAAATCATTTTCGATAGCATCATTAAAGATAACCTCCTCTTTATCGGTCATAGCCTGCTTCAGCACTTTTTCGGTCTTTGTTTCGTATGAGAAACTACTCTGTGATACAAAATCGGTAAAGGCTTTATAATCGGCATCGGTAAATTTGAATGCATCGATGCTCCCCACTTCATTTCCGTAGTAGTAGTTGGTGGCATAGTCGAAGACTACGTTGTTGTTCAACAAGGCGACGGTTAATTCATTGGCTTTTGTTGCCGCAATCTCTACGTCCGGCAAAACTCCGCCACCGTCCTGTACCTTGCGACCGTTTCGTGTTGTAAACTCCTTGAACGAGGTGTTTCTTACCGCTTTGTTCTCCTCGTCGCGGTTCCAATAATCCAATGATTGAATACATCTTCCAGAGGGAGTAAAATAGCGCGAAATCGTAACTTTTAGCTGTGTGCCATACGTTAATTTTAGGGGTCGCTGCACCAAGCCCTTTCCGAAACTACGTGCGCCCATCACTACGGCCCGGTCTAAATCCTGAAGACTTCCCGATACGATTTCACTGGCCGACGCACTGCTGCCGTCTACTAAAACCACCAGCGGAATCTCAGTATCCACCGCCTTATTTTTGGTCTTATATTCCCTATTGAATTTTTTCACTTTACTTTTAGTGGTTACGATCAATTCCCCTTTGTCGATAAAAAGATTGGTCACATTAATGGCCTCGGAAAGGAGTCCGCCGGGATTTCCCCTGAGGTCCAAAATGATTTTCTCCGCACCCTTCCCTTTTAAATCGATTAGCGCCGCTTTGGTTTGGGAAGAGGCTTTGGCATTGAATTTGGCAAGCACGATATAGCCGGTTTTGTCATCGACCATATGATAGTAAGGCACAGCATCGATTTCAACACCCGCTCTTTTGATCGAAGCGTTCATGATTTTGCCTTGTCTTTTATACATGACGTCAATGGCCGTGTTATTGGCGCCTTTGAGCAACTCGCTGGCGTTATCATCGAAATCGGCAACTTTGATATCCCCAATTTGAATGATTTCGTCTCCGGCCTTAAGGCCTGCGAGGTCGGCAGGATATCCTTTGTGGGGTTCAATGATCAATAGCTTGTCATCGAAAGAACGCACCAAAGCTCCGATGCCGGAATATTCGCCCGCGTTGTTAATGCGATAGGTCTCTACGTCCTGCTCGTTGAGGAAACGGGTGTAGGGATCTAAATCCTCTAGCATGTTTTTGATGGCGGTATCCATCAATTCCGCAGGATTGGTCTCATCAACATAATTCATGTTGAGCTCCTTGAACAAGGTGGTAAAGATTTCGATTTGCTTGGCAATCTCGAAGAAATCACTTTTAAAACTACTTCCTGCGATAAGAAATACAACGGCAAAAGCAGGGATCAAAAACTTCTTTTTCAGCAATTTATTCATGATTTATTTTCTTTTGGAATTTATGGAGAACAGCCTGCAAATGTTTATCTACCATTACGTAATTGGGCATTTCTTTCCCAAGGTATAAAAATAGAAACGCAAAAGTACCCTTGCTATTGTTAAAAACAAGCTGTTTGTTTAAGCGGTAACTTTCCCTCAGCAAGCGTTTAATACGGTTGCGCTTTACAGCGCTTTTAAAATTCTTTTTGGGTACGGTAACCCCGGCTTGGATCGGGACTTCAAAAGGAAGTTCGGTTTGGAGGTATATAAGCTTGATCGGAAAACTAGAAACGGACTTTCCTTCGGCAAAAAGCCGATCGATCAGCTTTTTGCTTTTTAGTTTTTCTTTTTTAGGGAAGCGATTTCCAGAAGAAGGATGCATTTTTTAATCCTTTGGCATAGCTTCCGGCTGCCATGTATTGTTCTCCGGATTTACATCGGCCATTAATTGTGATGGGTCTATCACAATGGCTTTGATATCCTGTAAGGGCCTGTTTACGGAAAAGGTATAGGACGGAAAAGCCCAGGGCCAATCGTCGAGCACGGTTCGCTCTATGGCCGGATACGGATTCTCTTTCTCACCGCGCATCATACGAAGGGGAGCGTAAAAAGTCTCTTGGCTGCCATCATTGTAAACCACTAAAACATCTATGGGCATGGGCATTAACCCGTTTCGCTCCAAGCTTATGGTGGTTTTATCCGCTTCGCCCGCTACTTCCTTGATACCATAATCGATGGTATTGGTTGTTTGGGTCCAATCCGTCAAGTACCAATCCAATTCCATTCCGGAAACTTTTTCGGCCGTACGCTTGATGTCATTGGGCACTGGGTGCTTGAACTTGAAATCTTCGTAATATTTGCGAATGGTTTCCATCAACTTATCCTGACCGATGACATAGCCCAACTGCGACAGGAAAATAGCCCCTTTACTGTACGCGGAAATGCCGTAAGGCGTGTTGGAATCATAGCGATCGGCATGGGTAGTCTGCGGCTGTTCTTTTCCGGTCGAAACCAAATAATAGTATCCTTTATAGGAATTCTCAAAGGGATTCTCCTTGTTCTGTTCGCGAATCTCATTACTGCAAAGGGCCGATATAAAAGAGGTAAAACCTTCGTCCATCCATTCGTGTTTGGCCTCGTTGGTGGCCAGCACGTGCTGAAACCAAGAATGCGCGAGTTCATGAATCATGGTTCCGATGACACTACCTGGCTTATCACCACCAGTGATAAGGGTAGCCATGGCATACTCCATACCGCCGTCGCCCCCCTGTATAACGGAGTATTGCTTATAAGGGTATTCCCCGATGTTCTTGTTGAAGAACAGCATGGCCTTTTCGGTCAAGGGCTGCACCTTTGTCCAAGTATCCTTGTATTTTGGATCGTCCTTGTAGAAAAAGTGAAGCACAGTACCATTTTCCATTTTAAGGGTGTCATGAATGTATTCCGGATCGGCGGCCCACATAAAATCGTGTACCATAGGAGCTTTAAAATGCCAGGTAAGTGTTTTTCCTTTTTTTTTCTTGATCTTGGTGCTGGCTTCCTCATACCCATGACCAATTTCCTGTGGGTTTTGAAGGTAGCCCGTACCGCCCACGGTGTACTCTTTATCAATCGTAAGTTTTACGTCAAAATCACCCCAAACCCCATGAAATTCCCTGGCAATGTAGGGGTCTGCATGCCATCCTTCAAAGTCGTACTCCGCCAATTTGGGATACCATTGACTCATGGAAAGTGCCACACCATCCTTATTGTTTCTTCCGGCACGACGAATCTGCACGGGAACCTGTCCCTTGAACTCCATAGCGAAGGTCGTTTTGCCCCCAGGAGGTATGGGTTTAGCCAAATCGACGACCAAAACGGTGCCTTCCTCGTTGAACGAAACATCAGCTCCGTCCTGCTTTAGAGCGGTGGCGTGCAAGTACCCGATTTCACTATCCGTTAAGGGAGTGATGCGGCTGTTTTTTTCTTCGGTGACCATACGCCCATCGGGATCGGCAATACTTTCCAATCGGGCATTCATTTCACTACCCGGTTGAAATGCATTGAAATAGAGATGGTAATACACCCGGCTTAGTTGATCGGGAGAGTTATTGGTATAGACCAATTTTTGGGTCCCTGTATATTGAAACGTTTCCACATCCATATCCACTTCCATGGTGTAATCGACATGTTGCTGCCAATAAGAAGTGTTTTGCGCCACGGCGCCTGCCGTCATAATAACGGCCAATAGTGTTGTCTTTAAGAAATACCGCATAGTATATTATAATTGTATTTGTCCTCTTGAAACGGCTTCTGCCATGATCAACGCATTGTAGGCGTTGACCATTTTCCCTGATGTAGAGATTTCCGCCAATGGGGCGGTTTTCGTCGTATCCCCGCCTAAAATTACCTTTGCTTTCGGGGCTAGGCCCGATTCCATAATGATTCGTTTTACTTGTGAGGCGGTCAACTTAGGATACTGTGAGCGAATAAGGGCTGCTACACCCGACACTGCGGGGGCGGCCATTGAAGTACCACTGTTGTAGTCGTATTCGTTGTCGGGCATAGTAGAGTAAATTTGTCCGCCTGGCGCAAAGACATCCACATTGATATCACCATAGTTCGAAAATTGAGCGACCATTTCAGCACCATATTTGGGTCCTAAAGCTCCGACCGTAATGACATTGTCACTTATCTCGGCACCGTTGTTTACTTGATCGTTCGGGAAATTCGGATTGCTTGGGTCATCGAGATTGGCACCGTCGTTCCCGGCCGCGTGTATAAAAAGAACATCCTTTTCAGCGGCATATTTAATGGCATCGTATACCCATTCGGCATTCGGGGAAAACGATTTTCCAAAACTGGCGTTGATGATTTTGGCCCCATTGTCGACAGCGTAACGTATTCCCAATGCGATATCCTTATCGTATTCATCTCCATTGGGTACGGCCCGAATACTCATGAGTTCAACATTGTTCGCGACCCCGTTTGCACCAAGTCCATTATTCCGTTCCGCCGCGATGATTCCGGCAACGTGTGTACCATGATCCTCCCCTTCAGCAACGCTTTGTGGGTTTCCGTTGCCATAGTTGGTATCATTGATATCATAAGGGTCGTCCCCCACGACCGATCGACCGTCAAAATCAACATTATAGTTATAATTGGCTTGATCAGCATAATAGGTAATACCGCCTTCCAACTGTTCCATCAATTCCGAAATACTATCGGCATAATTGAACATTTGCGTTAAAACCCCAACATGCTGTTGCATCGCTTCGTTTTTGGGCTTAATTCCTGCCAAATCCTCTTTGGTATACGTATCCTTGCCAAGCTCTTTTTTCACGGCAGCGTCGGCATTCTTTACCGTCTGTGCAATTTGTTCCAAACGTTGCTTTTCGGATACGGCCTTGGCGTATTCCGCCTCAACCTTGGCTTTGGCCTTGGCCTGTGTGGCGGCGTCACCAAGTTTAAGTTTTACGATACGGGTGGCCTCCAATTGTTCGTTATATGAATCGCCTAAAAAATTGTACCCGTGTATATCATCAACATAGCCATTGCCATCATTGTCTTTTCCATCGCCCGGCTTTTCTTTGGAATTCGTCCAAAGTACGTCGTTTAAATCTTCGTGTTTCAAGTCCATACCGGAATCGATTACTGCGACGATCACCGTTTTACCCTTCTTGTTATTTAGAATATCCTCGTACGCCTTATCTACGCTCATTCCGGGAATGGTATCGGCGACCAAATCCAAATGGCCCCAATTTTGTTTTTCGGCATCAGTGAGTTCGGATAACTTTAGAGGGGTGTCGTCAATATTTTCGACTGGGGTAAGTACTAAGTTTGTCGCTCCACATCCTACCAGGGCGAGCATAATAAAAAAGGTATAAATCGTCTTTGAAAAAAATCGTATCATGTAATATGCAGTTAGAATTAGTATTTTAAAGAACCTTTGCGCTCTTGCGGCGCGTAATTTACAACTTTCATTTTGAACAAGTAGCGTCACTTAGCCATCCCGTTTAGCCGAATAGCTCCTCGAACGTCTGTATCTTGTCAAGGCGCACCCCTTTTTCAGTTTGTTTTAAGGTGCAGAGTTGATTGTGGGCATCATGTTCAAAAAAGAGATAACAGTCCGTTTTCACCGCCCTATTCAAAAAGGTCTCCTTTTCACTTAAAGTCAATAGTGGACGGGTATCATAACCCATTACATAAGGTACGGGTATGTGCCCTACGGTAGGTATCAAGTCGGCAACGAACACCAAAGTCTTTCCTTTATATGAGATGTGTGGCACCATTTGCTTTTCGGTATGTCCATCGACAAAAAGAATGCCAAACCCCAACTCGGACTGCTTTTGAAATGCATTTTCACCTCTGGACACGAATCGCAATTGCCCACTTTCCTGCATAGGGAATAGGTTTTCTTTTAAAAAGGATGCTTTTTCGCGCACATTGGGATTGGTCGCCCATTGCCAATGGTTTTGGTTAGTCCAAAAGGTCGCATTTTTGAAAGCAGGTTCGTAGCCTGAGCCATCTTTGTTCCTCTGAATGCTGCCCCCACAATGGTCGAAGTGCAAATGTGTCATAAAAACATCGGTAATATCGTCTCGATGAAAACCGTATTTAGCCAATGAACCGTCTAACGAAAAATCGCCCCACTGATAGTAATAGGAAAAGAATTTGTCCGATTGTTTGGTACCCAGTCCCGTATCGATCAACGTAAGGCGATTTCCCTCTTCGATCAGAAGGCTGCGAGCGGCAATATCGATCATGTTTTTGGAATCGGCGGGATTGGTCTTTTGCCAAATGGACTTGGGTACCACACCGAACATGGCACCACCATCAAGCTTAAAATTTCCCGTTTCTATGGGGTAGAGGGTCATAGGTGCAAAAATAGCGAATTATCGGCTACTGCGATTTTAGGCGATGTATTACTTAAACCTTTTAGACCATATGGCATAGTGCCGCAGCCGTTCGCCCAGTTGCTTTAAAAAAAAAGATTATTGGTCTTACTTCTTTTCCGCTTAACAAGGCATCGCGTTATAGGATTATCAAAACCTTCGTGTCCGATTTCAGGTGATGATATGGATGATAGAATTAGCCCATCGTCGCAAAGCCAAATGCATACTATCGATACCCAATTAAATGTGTTGAATTAGAGAAATTCAGAGCCTGGTAATGACACGGTGGGATGCCGATTACGGTATAAATGAGAGGCCAGACTACGAACGGTATCCGAAACAGAATGCCCTTTGGCTTATCGATCGTTATTACAAAAAGATATGATTTTTCAATCGTTGTGTTTATCTTGCTAGTTCACTTTATGATAAATGATAGAACTCGCAGGAATTATAATTTTAGGCATCATAGCCCAATGGGTTGCTTGGCGACTTAAGTTGCCCGCGATTCTACCTTTGATTCTCATCGGGCTTTTGGTAGGGCCGGTCGCTACTTTATATACCGATGACGGGAGTAAGCTTATAGAACCGATATGGAACAACACAAAAGGACTATTTCCCGGAGAAGGTCTCTATTATTTCGTTTCCTTGGCGATAAGCATCATCCTATTTGAAGGCGGTCTCACCTTAAAACGTTCCGAAATACGCAATGTCGGGCCTGTAATTACCAAACTGATTACTTTAGGAAGCCTTGTCACTTTTTTTTGTGCGGGTATTGCGGCACATTTCATTTTTGGCCTGAACTGGCAAATATCGTTTCTGTTCTCCGCGCTGATCATTGTTACCGGGCCAACGGTGATTACGCCCATATTGCGCAATATTCCGTTAAAGAAAGACATTTCGGCGGTATTGAAATGGGAAGGTATTCTCATCGACCCTATCGGTGCCCTTGCCGCTGTACTGGTATTCGAATTTATAAGTGTGGGCGAGGGGCAAGCGTATACCTTGACCGCTTTGATAGAATTCGGAAAAATTCTGCTGTTCGGCTTCACGTTTGGCTTCACTTTCGCACACGCTTTGACATTTACCGTCAAAAAAAATCTAATCCCCCATTATTTGATGAACGTCGTATCGCTATCAGCCGTGCTCTTAGTATTCGTGATGTCGGATGTTTTCGCGCATGAGTCTGGCTTATTGGCCGTAGTGGTCATGGGGATGGTCATGGGCAATACCGATTTGCCCAACATCAAGGAATTGCTCTACTTCAAGGAGTCGTTAAGCGTGCTTTTAATATCGATATTATTCATCTTATTGGCCGCGAATATCAATATGGCCGACCTACAACTTATTTACAATTGGAAAACGGTTGCCCTTTTTGCGACTATAGTCTTCGTAATTCGCCCGTTGGGCGTGTTCTTAAGTGCTGCCGGGTCTAACCTTAGTTTTCGGGAAAGACTGTTCATCGGTTGGGTAGGGCCTCGTGGAATCGTGGCCGCGGGAATTGCTTCGTTGTTCGGTTCAAAATTAATTCTCCAAGGGGAGCCCGGGGCAGAATATATCACCCCTTTGGTCTTTATGATCGTGTTGGGCACGGTTTTACTTAATGCAACGACCGCAAGGGTATTCGCCAAAATGGTGGGTGTGTTTCTGAAGAAATCGGAGGGCATATTGATTGTGGGCGCTTCAAAAGTTTCACGGCTTATCGGGGCCTATCTTAAAGATAACAATCGCCATGTCGTTTTGATTGACAGTAACCGTTCCAATATTGCCAAGGCAAAAAATTTAGGGCTGGAAGCGCTTTCGGTAAATATTTATTCCGATTCGTTAAACGATAATATCGAGTTGAATGATATCGGGTATTTGATGGCGCTTACGGCCAATTCCGATATCAATAAATACGCTACTTCAAAATTTGGAAAGCAATTCGGCGAAAACGGTTCTTTTCGTCTAGTTGATACCGAAGAGATGAACGACCCGGAAAACAATCCCAAAGATGGACTCTTTTCGCATACCGATGATTTTATAAAATTGACCGAAGCGGCGCGTAAGTATCCAGAAATACATGAAATCGAGCTGAAGGATCAAGAACATTATGAGGGCCTCATCGAAATCACCAAAGCTGATAAAGACATCATTCCCATATTCTTAAAAACCCCGAAAGGTGACATCAAAATCATATCTTCTTTTAGTACGGAATTCAATGACATTCAAGAAGGCTCTCATTTGGCCTATTTGGGAAAACTATTCGATGTTGAAAGCGCCCTTGCCGATGATGAAAGTTAATGGGGCCGACGCTTAAGTGAACCTTTTGTAAGGTTACATAGTGTATTCAATTGATGTTGTTTCGGTGAAAGAACCGTAAAGGTCGCTAGAAAACAGTGACCGCTACTTGGTGAAAAACCGTACCGTGAATTGACCGGCGTATACCTTTACTATCCCGAAAAGGTTTCCGTACTCCACACTTTAACCGTAATATCCTCAAAGGTGATTTCTTGTTGCCCCTCTACAAGCATTTTGTAAAAATGGATGGAGGATTCCCGTTTTATTTTTTCTTCCAAAAGATGGTTGTCTATCTCGCCACTTTCCTGCCTCCATATAAAACAAGACTGTTGGGCGATTTCAATGCGATTGTGAACGGCGTGAAATTGTGCGATATAAGTTGTCATGGGAGAAACATTAGATTTCCCTCCATAACGGGTTAAGTAAGTTTTATATTACAATAAATCGACGTACTACATGAAAAGTTATTAACTAGTCGTTCAATTTGAGTACGGCCATAAAGGCTTCTTGGGGCACTTCTACGTTGCCCACTTGGCGCATCCGTTTTTTACCTTTTTTCTGTTTTTCCAAGAGTTTACGCTTCCTTGAAATATCGCCCCCATAACACTTGGCGGTAACATCTTTACGCAAGGCTTTTGTAGTTTCCCTAGAAATGATTTTGGCTCCGATAGCTGCTTGAATGGGAATATCGAACTGTTGCCTCGGGATGAGTTCCTTTAATTTTTCACACATCTTTTTACCGATATTCACGGCATTGTCGGCATGAATAAGCGCCGATAGGGCATCAACGGGCTGCGCGTTCAATAAGATATCTACACGCACCAACTTGGAAGGTCGCATCCCGATCGGGGCGTAATCGAAGGAGGCATATCCCCTTGAAACCGTTTTTAAACGATCGTAAAAATCGAAAACGATTTCCGCTAGGGGCATATCGAAATTCAATTCTACACGTTCCGTGGTCAAATAGGTCTGGTTGGTAATTTGCCCTCTTTTTTCGATACACAACGACATTACATTGCCCACAAAATCGGATTTTGTAATAATCGTCGCCTTTATATAAGGTTCTTCTACCCTGTCGATGCTCGAAGGGTCGGGCAAATCGCTCGGGTTGTTGACGATCAATGGGGTGTTCGGATTTTTACGGGTAAAAGCATGGTAACTTACGTTGGGCACCGTCGTAATGACGGTCATGTTGAATTCCCGTTCCAAACGCTCCTGGATGATTTCCATGTGGAGCATTCCCAAAAACCCACAACGAAAACCGAAACCTAGTGCAGCACTGCTCTCTGGTGTGAATACCAAGGAAGCATCGTTTAATTGCAATTTTTCCATCGAAGAGCGTAATTCTTCAAAATCTTCGGTATCTACGGGATAAATTCCGGCAAAAACCATGGGCTTCACATCTTCAAAACCGGCAATAGCATTTTGCGTTGGCATGGCCGCATCGGTTATGGTATCGCCCACCTTGACTTCCCTAGCATCTTTAATTCCCGTAATCAAATAACCCACATCACCTGCCTTGATGCTTTGCTTGGCTTGCTGGGTCAATTTTAAGGTCCCTACCTCATCGGCAAAATAATCTTTATCGGTCGCCACGAATTTTATCTTCTGCCCTTTTTTGATTTCCCCGTTGATGACGCGAAAATAGGTTTCAACTCCGCGAAAAGGATTGTACACCGAGTCAAAGACCAGGGCTTGCAACGATTCGTTCAGATTGCCTTCCGGTGCCGGAATGCGCTCTATAATCGCAGTAAGAATTTCCTGTATACCGATACCGGTTTTGGCACTTGCAGGTATTACCTCTTCGGCCTTGCAACCTAACAGGTCCACTATATCATCGGTAACTTCTTCAGGATTGGCACTTGGGAGGTCTACCTTGTTCAATACCGGAATGATTTCCAAATCGTTTTCCAGGGCCAAGTACAGATTACTAATGGTCTGCGCCTGTATGCTCTGGGCGGCATCCACAACCAAGAGGGCTCCTTCACAGGCGGCGATCGATCGCGAAACTTCATAGGAGAAATCTACATGGCCCGGCGTGTCGATCAGGTTCAGGATGTATTCCTGGCCTTCATGAATGTACTCCATTTGTATGGCATGGCTCTTAATGGTAATACCGCGTTCGCGCTCCAAGTCCATACTATCCAACAATTGCTCCTTTTTCTCCCGTTCGGTCACCGCTCCCGTAAAATCCAACAGGCGATCGGCCAAGGTACTTTTACCATGGTCGATATGAGCGATAATACAGAAGTTCCTAATATGTTTCATAAACTTTTTCTCTTACCCATGAGGGTTCATCAGCGTTTGCAAAGATAGTCTAAAATCGGGATGCGTAAAGCGTCGGCTGCCAAACACTTGGGGATGGTAAAACTTTTATTTCGATGGTGAAATTCGGTAGCACCAGATGTAAAACCTAAACAAGCTAGGTTAAATTTAACCTTGATTCGATTATAGGAATAGTTCTTCTATTGATAATGGTTTTATCACATAAAATTATAGATAATGTGCTCGTTTTGTGTAGGGTTATACAGATAAATAATATTATTTTTGCCATTAGCCTCATTCCATTTTGAAACACCTACCCTTAGTTATTACGATGCTACTCTTCTCGGTAGTTTCACTTTTCTCGCAGGACTATACCTTAAGCGGTGTTGTAAGGAACGTTGAAGGAATGCCGATAGAATTCGCTAATGTTTTTATGTTGAATAGGGAGTATTCGACCCTATTAAAAGGCACCACTACGGATGCGAACGGAAAATTTCAACTTACAGGAGTCGATAAAGGCACTTTTTTTATCAAGGCCAGCTATATTGAGGCCGAATCGGAACCGATTCTTTTCGAGGTCAAGGGCGACATCGATAGCTTGAATATCGTGTTGAACAACAACCAACAGCTTGATGAGGTGGTCGTCATCAAGCAAAAACCCCGTTTGGAACGTAAGGTAGATCGTTTGGTCTTCAATGTAGAAAATACCGCTTTGGCCGATGGGGATATCTGGGAAGTCCTCAAGAAAACCCCTAACTTGTTAATCATCAATGACAAGTTAACCATCAAGGGAAGCGGTTCTGTAGGCATATTGATCAATGGCCGCAAAGTGAATATTCCCGAGAAAGATATTATCAATTTGCTATCGGGAACTTCGGCAAGTTCCGTGGAATCGGTCGAGGTGATTACCAACCCTCCGGCCAAATACAGTGCCGAGGGCGGAATGCTGGTCAATATCGTATTGAAGAAAAATCTGGTTGCGGGCTATAATGGTGCGATCTATAATAAGTATACGCAGGGCGTTTTCGCGCGTCATACCCTAGGTACCGATCATTATTTCAGGGGAAGCAAGACCGCGTTTTCGGTAAATTACAGCTACGCGAGAAATAAAAGTATCGACCGATTTACCGATAACACCACTTTCTTTGAAAATGATGGTACGACCAGTGCTTGGGTTTCTACGCAAGACGTCCTCAGGCGACGGGAGCGGCACAATGTCTCGGCTTTTTTTGATTACGATATCGATGCAAGAAACCGGCTGAGCTTGTCGAGCATCAATTTATTCCAACCCAAATTATTTAGCGAAAACGATTCTGAAACCCTGATCGGGGCTACGACCGATGCATCAGCAACAAGTTTTACGACCTTGAACCGTTCGGAAGCCGAGCAATTGAACACCTCGCTCTATTTAGATTACGTGCATACGCTGAAAAAAGGGAGTGAACTTTCGTTCAATACCCACTTTACCTACTACGACACCAATCGGCCCCAAATCATCGCGACCGATTTTTTCGATGCAAATGGAAGCCTGACAGGGGAGAACGACTTTTTAACGGATTCGGAACAGCGCATTAATCTTTTTAGTATACAGTCCGATTACAGCACTTCCTTAAGCGATAAACTCGATTTGGAGGCAGGTGTTCGGTATGCCGATATCAATTCGGCGAGTAGCGTAACCCAAGAGGGTTTCGATACCGGTCAGATGGGGCTGAACCCGACAGAAAGCGGAAATTTTGCATATGATGAAGCCATTTGGGCAGCTTATGCAGGTCTGAACAACCGAGGAGAACTATGGCGCCTGAATACCGGCCTGCGAGCGGAATATACGGAGACTGTCGGCGATCTGGATACCGCACCAGAACCTAATGAACGCAGCTATTTGGAACTCTTTCCGTCATTTTCGATACAGTACCTTCCCTCAAAGAAGCACAATCTCAAATTGTATTACTATAGGCGCATTACCAGGCCCCGATACAATAGTGTGAACCCGTTTCAAATTTTTATTACCAACAATTCCGTGGTAGAGGGAGAGCCCAATTTGCTCCCGGCTACTCGAAACTACGTGTCTGCGGGCTATACCTACGACAAGGGCTATACGCTAGAACTGTTCTATCGAAACGAGAAAAATCCGTTTCAAATGTTTCTCGAACAGGACAATGAAAGTAAAATCTTTATCACCAAGACCGCGAATTTTGAGCGTAACATCAATTATGGGGTAGATGTAACCGTGAATAAAATGCCGTTGCGCTTTTGGGATTTTTATATCGTTGGAAGTGCCTACAGCGTACAGTATAATTTTATCGACTCCGCCTCCGGACAGGAAATCACCAATCAGGGATGGACGTACAAAATCAGAAGTAACAATACATTTACCCTTTTGGCCGACAAAAGCCTATTTGCGGATCTTGATTTTTACTATGTCTCCGATTTGGTGCGTGGGAATCAGGTACAGGAAAGTTACAATCAATTAAGTTTTGCGCTACGAAAAACCTTTTGGGAGAAAAAGGCCAGCGTTTCCCTAGGTTTGACCGATATCTTCAACCAAGGCAATATTTTCCAAATACGGCGATATGCCAATCAGGACAATACGTCACTCTACAGACCGGAGAATAGGCTTTTTACCTTTGGCTTTCGGTATAAATTCGGAAATACGGGCATCAAGGCCAACAGCAAATCAAAAGGCTTGGAAGAGCGCAAAAGGCTCTAGAAAACAGGCCTTATGCCGAACCATACATTCCTAAGCCTATCAGCAGGTAGACCCTGCCAGAATAAAAAGCACGATTATCGCTACATACAAATAGTAGTTGTCATTGCCCTGACTGATCAACGTTATGGCGGTCATTTTTAGATTAACCCAACCCACAAAGCCCAAAGGCAATTAACAAACAACTTCCTCCTATAATTAGACACACCTTAGCTGCCTTTTTACTTTTGGCTATCAATAGGATAAGGCCAAGGAGGAGAAAGCCGATGGCTGGTGCGAACATGACAAAGCCAAAAAAGGCCATATCGCTGATATAAATTTCCAATGGAAAAGGTCTAATCATGAGTTGCGACTATTTCGTGTCCAGTGTAAAATTAGCGAGCATAATACCGCAAATACCAAGACTGATCAACAGGTATACCCCGGTCAGTATAAAGAAAATCTTCGCTTTTTTCACGTCATTTTTAATCAGCATGATAAAGGCGATGACTAAAAAAAGTAGCGCCGGGCCGAACATCAACAACAGAATTCCTATCATAATACTTCTTCTTGCAATTCTTTCAAACGCTCGATTTTGTCATCCCTATAAAACAGGTTCATGGTCTCGAACGGAATAATTTTATAGTCTTTGTTCACGATGTGTACACACGATTTTTTGATGGCCCGCACGTCAAAATTATGGGCATCTATAAATTGCATGATGATGATACGAAAGAGATTGTCGTACCCAAGCTCGGGGGCATCGATTTCGGGTAGACAGCACATGATGGATTTTAGGTTTTCCGACGCGCTTTCCACGGAATTGCCCGTGCTGAACAACTCGATCATCTTGCCGTGCAAATGCTCATCCTGCTCGTAGATAATGGTATTCTTACCTTCGTTCAACAGGTCGTCCGGATTGATGTATCGCGTTAACGGACTCACCTCATCCCCCAATTTGAGGGCATAGGCCATGACGAGGGCATCGGGATTGCAGGGTACCGGAATCAAATCATCGGGATCAAAAATGGGGGACTGCTCCAATATTTTCCGTCGTACTTCGGTTAAGGTGATTCTATTTTCATCGACTTCAAAATTCTCCAAGCGGCCTGCAATCTGCGTGGGTTGGAACGTGACGCCCCGAATGCATTTTTGTTTGAGGGCGAAGTCGATGGTAGTGCCCATTTCATGATCATTGAGCCCTTTTTGCAAGGTGACGACCAGTGTGGTGGATAGATTGAGTTTGTTTAGGTTTTCAATGGCTTTTAGGCGCGTATTGGCCAAATCGGCACCGCGAAGGGTCTGTAACACCTTATTATCCAACGAATCAAATTGCAAATACACCTCGAAATCGGGGGCGTAGGTAGCCAGTTTTTCCGCGAAAGTGAAATCCTGGGCGATTTTTATCCCGTTGGTATTGACCATCAAGTGCCGAATAGGCAAGGACTTGGCATAGTCCATAATCTCAAAAAATTGTGGGTGTATGGTAGGCTCGCCCCCGCTGAGCTGCACCACGTCGGGCTCGCCTTCATTTTTAACGATAACATCCAACATCCTTTTGATTTCATCAAGGGTTCGGTGCCTACCGTAGGTGGGTGAAGAGCCTGCATAGCAAGTCGGGCAGGTCAGGTTGCAGCGGTCCGTGACCTCGACTACGGTCAAACAGGAATGCTGTTCATGGTCTGGGCATAATCCGCAGTCGTAGGGGCATCCGTAATGTGTTTTGGTGTTGAAGGTTTTCGGATATTCCGAAGCTTTGTTGTAATTGCGTATGTTCTTGTAGTATGCGATATCGTCTGCAATGAGCACTTTGCTTCGGCCGTGTTCCTTACAGTTTTTCATCATGTACACCTTCTCGTTTTCAAAAATGATTTTCGCGTCGACCCGTCGTAAACATTCCGGGCAAAGACTTAGGGTAAAATCATAATAGGTGTAATTTTTTTCCGGCATACAGGATGGCTTGTAGAATGAATTTTCGATAGTACAGCAAACAAATTAGGCATAAATATTGGATGCTGCTCAGACCGAGGATGAAAAAGCTGTTCGGTTTAAGGAACTCCAAAAGGAAGCGAAGTGAAAAATAGGTGACCATAAAGAGTTTGAACAAGGCCCCATCTGCACAGCCGTCTTTACGGAAGTACAAATTTTTTATGCAGACGAATAAAAAAAGGAGAAAGGCGATTTCGTACAAAGCGACCGGATGTCGGGAAAGTCCGTTGCCCAAATCCATCCCCAGAAAAAAATCGGTTTCCTTTCCGTAGGTGAACTCCTTTACACCTGCCAAAAAACAACCCATGCGCCCGATGATGATGCCGACGATGATCGGTAGGGTAAACAAATCGCCAGACGAACGTTGTTCCCCGATTATTTTCTTGGCCAGTTCTACACCCAGCAAGCCGCCAAAGAGTCCGCCCATGATGGTCTTGTTGTTCAGGAGGGCAATCCATCCTTGCTCGTAGTGCAAAGGCGGGTTTTCTAAAAATGCTATGAAGCGCGAAAAGAATAGCGCACCGAAAATGGCACCGATGATGATGGAAAGTCGATTGTTCGCTGAAATGGCATCGCTACTTCGCTTCCGAAGCAGAACGTAATACCGAAAAGCCACAAAAAAGGCCATATACTCCAATATCAGGTGCACATTCCATTTTATACCGAACAGTATAGGTTCATAGGGTATGGAAAAGGATAGCAGGATTTGGGTCATTTGGTTGTGGTCAGAAATATAAAAAGTTTGAATCGTGACGTCATTGCGAGGAGCCGCAACAATAGGTAAATAATAGTAAAATCTTTATGGCGATGAAGCAATCTGTTTAAACTTAAGCATGAGGGCCACGGATTGCAATGTCGCCTCAACTATGTCACGTGCATCCGACCTTGCCTTTGGCTCCTCACAATGTCTACCTTATTCCGCCTTTTGGGAGGGGCCAGGGGAGGCCTCTTGCCACTCGGCGATAAACAAATTCGTATCGCGGGTGCCACCGTTGTTCCGGTTGCTGGAAAAGGCCAAATATTGGCCATCATTCGAAAATACGGGAAAGGCATCAAAGGTCTCGCCATGGGTTACACGCTCCAGATTCTTACCATCGGTATCGATAAAATAAAGATTGAAAGGGAAGCCCTTTTCGGCCTCAAAATTACTGGAAAACAGGATTTTTTTTCCCGAAGGATGAAAAAACGGACTCCAATTTGCGTTGCCCAGAAAGGTTAGCTGTCTGAGGTCGGTACCATCCGCATTGCAGATAAAGAGCTCCATTTCGGTAGGTTCAACCAGTCCCTCTGCCAACAGATCCTTATATTTTTTAATGGCTTCCGGGGTTTTGGGGCGAGAGGCCCTAAAAATAAGTTGGGTGCCATCGGGCGAGAAAAAGGCCCCACCATCGTAGCCCAGCTCATTGGTCACTTGCTGTACATCGGTTCCATCGATATTCATGGTGTACAGTTCCAGATCCCCACTTCTCGTAGAGGTAAAAACGATTTTATCGCCCTTCGGTGAAACGGTGGCCTCGGCATCATACCCGGGCTCGTTGGTCAATTGGGCCGTAATATTCCCTTCCAAATCGGACACGAAAATATCGAACGAATCGTAGACGGGCCAGACGTAATTTCCATTTTTACGCAAGGGTACCTCGGGACATTCCTTATCGACCAAATGGGTGGAGCCATATACGTAACTCTTGTTGTCCGGTAGAAAATAGGCACAGGTCGTACGGCCGAAACCAGTGCTTACCATCGGCGGCTTTTTATCCTTAAAACTCTCCTCGATGTTCATCAAGAACATTTGATCACAATTCATGCCCCAGGCCGCGTTGTTCGATTGAAAAATCATTTGCTTATCGTCCCAGCTCCAATAGGCCTCGGCATTGTCGCCCCCGAAGGTAATCTGACGAATGGACTTGAAATATTTTTCCTCGGGGTAGATGAGGGTATCGTTGCCGGCCATTAAGGAGGTTTCTTGTTCCGGCTGTGGAGCTGTTTTTTTAGGGTCGGACTTGCAGCTCCAGAACCCTATAATTGCAAGCAAGAGCAGGTATTTTCTCATGGGATGCTTAATTTTGCATAAAAATAAAGGCTATGGTGCGTATTCTAATGTTTCTGTCGTTAATTTTTCTGGGACTCTATTCCTGCAAAACGGAAAAAACCGAAAAAATTTCGTTGCAAGAAGACATTGCTATCTTAGCGAGCGATAGTTTGCAAGGGCGTGAAACGGGAACATCGGAAGAACTGCTTGCGGCGGATTACCTGCAAAAGCGTATGCAGGGTATCGGTCTGCTGCCCAAGGGAAATGCCGGCACCTATTTTCAGACCTTTACTTTCAAACCCAAAAACGACCCACATAGCGAGGTGCAATTCGGAACCGGCGATAGCACGATTACCGGAACGAACGTTATCGGTTACCTCGACAACGAAGCGGACAAGACGGTTATCATCGGAGCCCACTACGACCATTTGGGCATGGGGGGCGAAGGCTCTTTGTACGCCGATGGGGAAGCGGTTCACAACGGCGCGGACGATAACGCCAGTGGGGTTGGGGTGATGCTGCAACTGGCCGAAAAACTCAAAGATTCCCTTACCGGAAGCAATTATCTATTCATCGCGTTTTCGGGCGAAGAAATGGGCTTATTGGGGAGCAATTACTTTTCAAAAAATCCGACCATTGACTTAAAAATGGCAAATTTCATGATCAATATGGATATGGTAGGGCGACTGCGGAATAATAAAACACTGTCCATCAGCGGCACAGGTACGACGCCCGTCTGGAAACAGGTCCTGAACGCGACCAACCCCGGCTTTCAACTGGTGTTGAGCGAATCGGGCATGGGGCCGAGCGACCATACCTCGTTCTATCTGCAGAATATTCCGGCCCTGCACTTTTTTACGGGACAGCATGAAGATTACCATAAGCCTTCCGACGATGCCGATAAATTGAATTATGAGGGCATGCAAATGATCGGCAATTACATCCTAAGCATTATCGCCGAGCTGGACGATGCTAAAAAACTGGCGTTCCGCACGACCAAGAACGAAAGTGAGGATGTGCCGCGCTTTAAAGTGGCCTTGGGCGTAATGCCCGATTACCTTTTTGATGGAAAGGGCATGCGTATCGATGGCATTACCGAAGGCCGTCCTGCTGCCGCTGCCGGCCTCCAAAAAGGGGATGTAGTCGTGCAATTGGGCGATAGTACGGTCGTTGATATGATGAGCTATATGCGGGCGCTCTCCAGTTTTGAGGAGGGCAATTCCACAAAGGTCGTGGTAGACAGAAAGGGTGAAAAGATCGAAGCTGACATCACTTTCTAGTAGCACGCATTTGCAAGGAGCGTCGAATTTATCCGATATCAGTAATTTCACCCCATGTCACATTGAGCGCAGTCGAAATGCCTAGGAACACGCCATTTCGAGGAGCGTCAACTTTCTTTGATGCGAGCAGCGAGATGAGCGCGATGCGGCAATCTGTCAAGCCCCTGCACTAGCTTGAACAGATTGCTTCGCCGCCAGGACCAAGTTACACACGTTCAGTTTTTTCAAGGCTCCTCGCAATGACGTTTTGTTTCACATTCTTTGCGGGCTCCTCGCAATGACAACTGATATGAACCTTCCCTGATTTTTCCTTAAATTTGCCCTCCGAAAAGAAAAAGAATCGCGATGCCCAAAATAGGTGACATACAACTACCCGATTTTCCGCTGCTCTTGGCGCCTATGGAAGATGTAAGCGACCCGCCCTTCCGTGCGCTATGCAAAGAGCAGGGCGCCGATGTGGTGTATACGGAATTTATCTCCTCCGAGGGCTTGATTCGGGATGCGGCGAAAAGTGTAATGAAATTGGATATCTATGAAAAGGAGCGTCCGGTCGGTATTCAGATTTTTGGGGCGAATTTGGATTCGATGCTGCGTTCTGTCGAGATCGTAGAGCAATCGGGTCCCGATATCATCGACATCAATTTCGGTTGCCCGGTAAAAAAGGTGGTGAGCAAGGGAGCCGGTGCCGGTATCTTAAAGGATATCGATTTGATGGTATCGTTGACCGAGGCTATGGTGAAGCATACCAAACTCCCGGTAACCGTAAAAACCCGTTTGGGCTGGGACGACGATTCGATTCGTATCGTGGAGGTTGCGGAACGTTTACAGGATGTAGGATGCAAATCGATTGCCATTCACGGGCGAACACGCGCCCAGATGTATAAAGGTGAAGCCAACTGGAAGCCCATTGCCGAAGTAAAGAACAATCAGCGAATGCACATTCCCGTTTTCGGTAATGGCGATGTAAACAGTCCGGAAGCCGCCATGAAAATGCGGGACGAATACGGTTTGGATGGGGCGATGATAGGACGCGCCAGCATCGGATATCCTTGGTTTTTTAAGGAGGTAAAGCACTTTTTCGAGACGGGCAGCCATGCCACCCCTCCGACCATGGAAGAACGGGTAAGCGCTGCCAGACGCCACCTGCAAATGGCCATTGCTTGGAAAGGGGAAACCCTAGGGGTTTTTGAAACGCGCAGACACTATACCAACTATTTTAAGGGCATTCCCGATTTCAAGCCCTACCGTATGAAGATGGTTACCAGTGATGCCTCGGTTGATGTTTTTGCTGCCTTTGATGAGGTTCTTGAGAAATTCTCGCATCACCAGTTCGTATAAGAACAGCGGTTAGGCCAATAACTTCTGATTGACCCTGCTACTCGCGATTTTTGCGGCTAGTAATCCCAGTACGACAATGGTAGCCAGTACAATGACTACATTTTGCAATTGGTATTCTACCGGATAGGCCAAACTCGGCGTGATTTTAAGCCACCCGAATGCCAGTTGGGAAGCGATGAGAAGGGAACCGAGCACTACGCCGATGAGTCCACCTAGACTAGTGACCAAAACACCCTGCACAAAATAAATTCGTCTCAAGGCCTTGATGGTGGTGCCGAGGTTGTACAAGGTTTTCGAATTTTGTTGTTTGTCCAAGATCATCATGGTAATGGCCCCGACCACGTTGAAAAGGGCAATGATCAAGACCAAGGTAAAAATCAAATAGGTCGCTACATTTTCGGTATTGAGCATACGATGCAGGGTACCGTTCTGTTCCTGACGGTTTTTCAGAACGATTTTATCCCCGAATATTTTTTGAATCCCGTCCCTTATCAACTTGGGGTCCTTGGTGGCATCGAGCTTAAAATTGATGCCTGAAATTTGAGAACTGTCTTTTTCCAACAGCGCTTGGGCCAAGGATAATTGCGTAAATACATATTTCTTGTCCAGGGCTTCCTCTACGCCGTAAAAGCCACTAATGACCAAGGGTATGTCGTTGTACGGTTTTGCTTCTTGGGAAATGGAACCTTTACCCGGTTTGGGGGCTAGAATCTGCATCGGACGACGAAATTCGTTCGTGGTAACCCCCAGTATTCTCGAAATTCCGATACCCGCAACGCCCTGCAGCTCGTTGATCGACCAGTTGCCGAAGATCATGGTACTATCTACCCCGGTAACGGAGTTGTAATTGGCATCCACCCCTTTGATATAGGCGATATGGCTTTTCTCCCGATGGGAGAGGATTACTTTTTCCTCGATTTCCTTGGCATAGGTGGCTACTCCATTTACTGCCCTCAAGTCATTTTCCTGTGCTGCGGAAATCGAAAAAAACTTGCCCGTAGCCGGTAAGGCTTTTAAATCGGGATCGAAGGTACTCGTAAACGAGAGGCTAAAGGTCTTGAGCCCGGCAAATCCGGAAAGCACCACGAATAAGGCTGCAGAACCGATAACAATAACTAGAAAAGTGATGAAATTGATAACATTCACCGCATTCTGGCTGCTTTTAGACCTCAGGTAGCGCTTGGCGATGTAGAGCGAAAAGTTCAAACAGCGGTTATGATTTTTTTCGTTTGGGAAGTAAGTCCCTGTTTTCAATGGGGTTTTCTTCCCCTTTCAGGGATTTTTCGATATTCTCGATATAGTCGAGGGAATCATCAAGAAAAAACAGCAATTCGGGAACACGTCGTAACTGGTGTCGGGTACGTTGGGCAAGCTCGTGTTTGATCAGGGGTTGGTTCGATTTGATGCCCTCCATAAGCGCAGCGGCCTCGTTGTTCGGGAAAATGCTCACATATACTTTTGCGATGGAAAGGTCGGTGGTAACCGTGACCTTCGATACCGAAATGATGGTACCTCTGATACCACCATCAATGGCGGCCCTTTGCAGGATATCGACGATATCTTTTTGAATGACTCCCGAAATCCGCTTCTGTCGTTGTGTTTCCATACGGCAAAAATACACATTGTATTGCGTATTTTAGTAGATTCAGAATAGCATCTCGCATTTGCTCAAAGTTAGGTTAGTCAAGGTGGGACGCTAAACTCTTGAAATTCCTTCAGTATAAATATTTTCAGTATGCATAAAATAGAACATATAGGTATTGCGGTAAACGATTTGAAGGCGTCGAATGCCTTGTTCGAAAAGCTATTGGGCGTACCGCATTATAAAATCGAGGAAGTCGCTTCGGAAGGGGTACGCACCTCTTTTTTCCAGTCCGGTCCCAATAAAATCGAATTGTTGGAAACCACCCGTGAAGACGGGCCGATTGCCAAGTTTCTGGAGAAAAAGGGCGAAGGGGTACACCATATCGCCTTTGCCGTAAACGACATTCGGGCTGAAATCGAACGCTTGACATCGGAAGGGTTTAGGGTGCTGAACGAAATCCCGAAAAAGGGTGCCGATAACAAGCTGGTCGCTTTTTTGCACCCGAAGGGAACCAACGGGGTTCTGATCGAACTTTGCCAGGAGGCCCCCTCCGAACCTGAGCTAGGCGGGAAGGGGCCAATTGATCTATAAACAGATGTTTTTTATTGCTTGTAGCCTATAAAAATAAGTAGTAATATTGCAGTCCGATTTTTAGCTATAACGCTACTGCATCGGAACGGTCCTATAGCTCAGTTGGTTAGAGCACCTGACTCATAATCAGGTGGTCCCTGGTTCGAGCCCAGGTGGGACCACAATGACATGACAAAAGCCACTCCCGAATGGAGTGGTTTTCTCATTCTAAATGGTTTGGGCGAGAAGTTAATATCAACCTGTCTCGCCGGCAGCCTTCCCACTTCGTGCCTCACACTTCCCACTTCCCACTTCGAGCTTCCAACTTCGAGCTTCCCTCTTCCCACTTCCCACTTCGTACCTCACACTTCCCACTTCGAGCTTCCAACTTCGAGCTTCCCTCTTCCCACTTAAAACTTCCGTTTCGACATAAAATAGGTGCCAATCCCCGCCAGCACAAAAAGTAAGCCGATGGCACTTTCTTTTGGCCGTTCCACGAGCATATACCCCAAAATCCAAACGCTAAAAAGGATAAAGGCGATTTGCAAGAAGGGTTTTAACGGACTCCGATAGGCCCCTTCTCGCCGCTTTAACCAAAAGACGGAAGCAACGGTCAGGGTACCCATCAGCTGCAGTACAAAGCTGGCGTAGAGCAGTACCTCTTCAAAAGTACCGGTTAAAGTGAGCAAGATACTTACCCCGGCCTGAAACCAAAGGGCGCGTACGGGGACGCCATTCGCATTCTTGACCGCCAGTTTGCGCCAGAGCGAATGGTCTTTGGCCATGGCAAACGTGACCCGAGAGCCGATCCAGAGGTATGCGCTTACCGTAGCGATCAACTGTATGGCGATACCATAACTGATCCAACGCCCAATTTCATTACCGAATAGGTTCTGAAAGGCGATAAAGGCCACCTCCACGTTCCCGGAGAGTTGGGCAACCGACGCATGTTTAAGGAACACGATTTGAATCAAAACGTACAACAGGGTCACAAAGGCGGTACCGACGATTAGGGCTTTTGGCAGGTTGCGCCGTACGTCCTTGATTTCATCTACGATATAGGCCGCGGAGTTCCATCCGGTATAGGCATAGGTGACATACAATAAGGAAACGGCAAATCCTGGTAACAACACTTCGTTTTGCCAAGCCGCGCTCCAATCGATAGCATTTTCCGGAACCGGGGCATACACCAACCCTAAGATGATCAAGAGCAGTAGAAACCCGATTTTGAATGCCGTGGAAATGTTATGGAATTTCCCGCTTTGTCCGATACTTACGGAATGCAGCGCCGCCAACAGCAAAATCACCCCGACCCCGAACCAATCGGTGAACAGCGCAGGGTTGATCGGACTCAAATAACTTTTCATCGCCATCACCGAAATCGCAATGGGCGCGGTAAACCCTACGGTCAAGGATATCCACGCGTAGACATAGCCGACCAAGGGGTGTATCAATTTGGAAAGGAAAATATAATCACCACCCGATTCGTCAAAATGGGTGCCTAGTTCGGCGTAGGTAAAGGCCCCGATCAAGGCGAATACTCCGCCCAAGCCCCAAAGCCATACGATACTCCACGTATTTTGAATTTCGGCCACTTGAAAGCCCAGGCTGGTAAACACCCCGGTACCGATCATACTGGAGATGACCAAAGCGGCTGCCGTTGTCCAGCCAATTTTTTGTTTTGGGATCATGGGTGGGTAAGCTACTTAAAATCCTTCAAATTGGAATAGGCAAACACTTTTCGATATTTTGAAATGATACGGTTGCCCCAAAAGCTCAAGACCGTTATTTATAGGATATGAACCAATCTTGGCATTGGTTAAACTTTGCTGGGAAGTACGCCGAATTTCTCCTTAAAACTTTTGGTGAAATACGACAGGTTCGCATAGCCCACAGAATACGCAATTTCCGATACCGAGCCTACCTTTTGGTTGAGCATGGTTTTCGCTTTGTTCAGCCGAATATCGTTCACCAAGTACGAGCCGCCACAGCCCAATATACCGATGTAAACGTGGCCACGAACGAGGGCTTTTTTGATGCCTCGGGCTTTGTACCGAATATGGGCCACCACTATGTGTTGCCCGCGAGAATGGACGGAACTTTTGAACTTGAAAAACCCGAAATTATTTTATACGCCCCGGATAGCAATGGTAACATGGAGTTTGTCGCGGTGGAGTATGCCGTACCCATTGGAGATTTGGACAACCCCGGCCTCCCGCCAGAAGGCTTTACCGGCGATTTGGATACTTGGGAAATCAACCCCAATCTAAGCCAGTGGCAATTGCACGTATGGCTGGTCAAGGAAAACCCGGATGGTATTTTTGCACCGACCAATCCTGAGATAGGGGATGGCAATTGATATGTATTTCTTGAGTTTGTTTTTTAGCGCCCTGCGAGATCGGGGCGTTTTTACAATTTGAGTACAGTAACAATAGCCATGCTTTAGGCAGTCATGCCGTTTACGAAAATTTCAACAAATTCCTTCATTTTCAAAATGATACGTTCGCCAATTTCGCGGGCTTTTAAAATACTAGGGCGATTGTCAAGGCACCTGAAAACTTCATCGCGAATAGGCTCTTGACCACTGTAGATATAACTTTCTACGAGTGCATTGAACTGTTTTTGGTCAAGATTTTCATCTTCACATAACTTGGCTAGGGCTAATACTTTTTGCTCGTGCCAATACTTTTCAAACTCATCTTGTATGGCATCGACATCGTCTATTTTAGGAAGGTTTTCTTCTATAAACTTCTTTATGAGTTCGCGCTTGCTTCGCAATTCAACCTCGCCGGACAATAATTCAATAATTGCTTTCTTCTGTGCAGCCGCTTCTGATTGTTTGGACTCTTTTAGTTTCGCCAATAGTCGTAGAATGTAGGCAACATTAATTTGGTCGCGATGAATGAGCTCCAACTCAAAATCAATATCATCTAAGATGGAGGTTTTATGTTTTTGCCTATCCATTTTCACCTTATCATAAAGGTCTAGATACTTGCTTTTAAAATTATCAAAGGTCCGTTCGTCGATATCTAAATCGTCCCAATCAAAGTCCACATAAGATTCTAACACGTTTTTGGCTCGCAGTAACTTTCTAAAGGCTTGTACGAATTCTAACTCTTGGTCTTCACCTCGCAAATCATCAACGCTTTGATAAGTTGGTGTAAGTTGTAACAAGTTTGCTAGTGCCTCATCAAACTTTGAAGCAATGGCTTCGTAAGGAGGAATTATAATATCTTCTTTGGCATTCTTATTTGAAAATAAAGTGATGGCTTCATCGGTCACTTCTTTTAAATTTCGAAAACAAAGAATATTACCTTGAGATTTTTTTTCGCCGAGAATACGATTGGTGCGAGAATAGGCTTGTATCAATCCATGATAACGCAAGTTTTTATCCACGTAAAGTGTATTTACTTTTTTGGCATCAAACCCTGTCAACATCATGTTGACCACAATAACCATATCCAGAGGGTCCTTAGCGTCATTAAAAGTTACTTTTTCTCTATCTTTTAATCGTTTACTGATGTCTTTAAAATAGTTTTCAAATTGTTGACCGTCTTTGGTTGAAAAGCTGGTATTATACATGGTATTGTAGTCTCCAATGTACTCGTCTAACTTGTCTCTAGTATGACTGGTTTTGTATACAGACGCGGGTTCTGCAGCAATATCAAACTCGTAATCTGGCAGATAGTCTTGCGCATCTTTATCTTCTTCATTGGCACCGTACGAAAAGATAGCAGCAATACGTAAGTTGTGTTCTCCTGCTTCCTTTTTACGTTTAAAGATATCGTAGTACTTGGTTAGGGTATCAATACTACTTGTTGCAAACAAGGCGGAGTATTCTTTGTTAAAGGTTTTTTGGCTGTGATATGCGATGATATAATCGGTAATTTTTTCCAATCGCTTTTCATCGGCAAAGACTTCGGCTTTGTCAATGTCTTCGACTTCGATGTCTATGAAGTTGTTGCCTTTTTGTTTGTATTTGCCAACATATTCAATCCCAAATTTTAAGACGTTCTGGTCGGCAATAGCATCTGTAATCACATACTTATGTAAGCATTGTCCAAATAAGTCCTTGGTAGTCCGTTTCCCTAAATCGTTTTTGGAGGCATTGTCTGCAAAGATGGGTGTGCCGGTAAAACCAAATAATTGACTATTCGTAAAATACTCCGTAATGCGTTGATGAGTATCTCCAAATTGAGACCGATGACACTCATCAAAAATGATGACTACTTTTCTATCTTTTAAGGTGGAGAGCCGCTTTTTGTAATGGTCTTTGCTAATGGCATTGTTGAGCTTCTGAATGGTTGTCAACACCAATTTGGAATCATCGGTAAGCTGCCTGACCAAATTATGGGTGTTGTTCGTAACATCTACACTGTCTTTTTTAAAGCTGTTGAATTCCTTCATCGTCTGGTAGTCCAAATCCTTTCGGTCTACCACGAACAGCGCTTTATAAACTGTGGGTAGGTCCATGATAATTTGGCTTGCCTTAAACGAGGTTAAGGTCTTACCAGAACCTGTAGTATGCCAGATATAACCATTATCTGTGCTGATTTTTACTTGCTCTACCAATTTTTCAACCGCATAATATTGGTATGGACGCAGAATCATAAGAATCTTATGCGTCTCATTTCGTACAATATACTTGGCAATCATTTTTCCTAAATGATCTGGATTTAGGAATTCTGAAGCAAAGTCTGTAAGCTCATTTATGTTTTTGTTAAGTTCATCAGACCAAAAGAAAGTTTGCTTTACAGACTGTAAGGCGTTATTAGCCAAATATCTGGTGTTTACGCCATTGCTAATTACAAACAACTGTACATACTGAAACAAACCATGATTCGACCAAAACGAATGCCGTTGGTAGCGATTGATTTGGTTAAAGGCTTCTTTAATTTCTAAACCACGACGTTTGAGTTCTATTTGTACTAATGGCAAGCCATTAACTAAAAGCGTTACGTCATAACGATTTTTATAAGTGCCTTCTTGAGTGATCTGATTCGTTACCTGAAACAGGTTCTGGGTCCAATCCTCACTATTAAAAAAGCGGATATAGGTGGGTTCTCCTTGATCGTTAAAAAATTGAAAACGGCCTCGTAGGGTTTTGGCTTTTTCAAACACATTACCTTTGGCCAGATGGTTTAGTATGGTCTCAAACTCTTTTTCAGAAAAGCTAGTTTCGTTAAAAGCCTCCAGTTGGCGTTGCAAATTTGTCAGCAAGGCCACTCCTTCTGAAACAACTACAGGTTGATGTCCCAAACCAACAAGTTGTTGGATCAGATTTTTTTCAAGAATAGCCTCCGATTGTACACTCACATGGTAAAATTAGTCAATTAACTTACCAAAAAGAATACTGGTGGCTATGCCTACGGTATGAATGCCATTTGTCTCTCGCCATTGTACCTCAAAATTAAGTTGGGGTTTTCCTTTATTATTGTAGGTGACAACGGGTATACCCAGCTTCCAGTTCGTACGTTTAAAGTCACCAAATGATCTGCTGATACTTGCCGATAGGCCCGAACGGCCTTGAACTAAACCTGTAAACTCAAGGGATAATGCTGGTACTAAAGCATCTTCGTATGTTGTAATATAAACATTTTCAGTGCTATTGATTATCTGTAAGTCATCAACGGGCGCAGCAACAGTTTGTAAGGATTTTGCACCGATATTATCAAATGCGATGTTATTGCCATTGCTTACTGAAAATTTGGGCGATATTAAGATGCCGGAATCATCGTTCCATTTGGTTAAATACGACCACGATACGTTAAAGTTCATTGTTCTAAAACTATTGTTTGTTCTCGTGGTATCGGAATCAGAGGGTATGGTAACAAAATTTTCTGCACCTAAACCTGCAAAGAGGTCTAACGATAGCCATTGGGCGCTTACAGTTCTGAACAATCTATTTTTCTTGATAAATGCAATCTCATCAGCAGCCATTTTGGAATAGATACCATTATATGCCTTTCTGCCTAGTTTATCCAAGGTATTGTAGTAATCACTTTCGCGCTTTAATTCTTTGTTAAAGTTTTTGTCAAATAATATATCCAAAGAGTCTTGATTTGATTCCTTTTCAAACTCTTTTATCCAATTTTTAGCGGTTTCCTTGTGTTTTTTGGAGAGTACACTGTCCCTATATTCCATAACCATTTCATTGCGATCAATGACAATCTGGTTATCCACTTCCTTAGGCTTAAAATTGATTTTGCCATCTATGATCCAACTGAATTTTCCTTTAAAGGCAATATTGTTTTCCTGAAGTTCCCCTTCTTTAAATAAAGTGCCGAATTCATCTTTGGTCTTAACCTCTGCTCCTAAGCTCAAAGTTGTATTCAAATTGTTACTTCTGTTTTTCAATGACCTCAGGTCGATGTTCCAAAGAAAATCGAATGTTTTTTTAGTGGTATTGTAACTTCCCGAAAACTTGGTGAAGCTAACATCGGTACCACCGGAGTAAAAGGTAGAAATTTCGTTGGCCAAAAAAGTATTGAGCATTTTATCATTATAAATTCCCTTTTTTAATAATCGCTTCTGTGCATCAAATTTCTTTGCTTCTTCCAGCAAAAGTTCAAGATTATAGTAAGGTCCGACACCTTTACTTTCTTGTTCGATTAGCCTTTCTAGCTGTGCAAGCTGTTCATCATTTTTAGCTCTTTTTTTTGCTATGGCGACTGCCTTATTGAATATTGATTTATTGTAATTTTTTACTGCCGATTGCACTAAAATCTTAATATTTTCAGATTTTAGATTTCTAATTTCTTCACTATTTAAATTTTGGTCCTGTGCTGTTATACTGAAAATAAATACCAAAAAAAATGATATTGTTAATAGAATATTATTTTTCATCTCGGTCTGGGTTTTGGTTAATATACCAAGCAAGTTAGTAAAGCTTGCCTATCAAAAACATACCCAAAGATGGGTATTTTTGCTTTCCCATTTTACACAAAAAGCTGCTGTAATAGCCCTTTTTTAAATAGTTGCGTTTTTTCTATTTGTTGAGCAACCGTTTCTATTTTGGTGTCTAGCGCAGATAAATAGTTGGCGATTTGATGTTGTTCTTCTTTGGATGGAAAAGGAACTTTAAACTTCTTTAAATCACTTCCATTAATTGAATTTATTGTTGCTCCTAAATTTCTATGCACTTCTTTCTTATATTCTTTGGAATCAAAATAATGAAGTAAAAAATCATTGTAATCACTTCTGTAAATTGTCATAAAAGCACCAAACGCCAATCCTTCTGATTCCTTATCTATTCTTGCATTTTTACCAATTAATCTTTTACTACCATTTCGAACGCAAATCAATACATCATTTTCTTGGACTGAATTAAAGTTGTCAACATTTACAAATACGTTATCATTAAAATCCAATTTTCTACCCTGAACATTAGATGACCTTAACACTAAAACACCTTCATCTTCTTCAACAATTTCTTTTGGACTATAAGTTAAACCTGAGACTATGCAGCCAACCTCTCCCAACCTCTTATCCTCCCAATCCGGATATTCACTACCATCTTCTTTTTTAAACCGCAACTGCTGGCTAAAAAGCTGCTGCATCACCCCTTTTTTGTACTGCTCCAACAGCTCCTGCTTTTGAGTGAGTTGCTGGATTCTGGTATCGACTGCGGTTAAAAAACGGGCGATTTTTTGTTGTTCGGGGAGGGGTGGAAGATTTAGCTTAAGTGATTTTAATTGCCTGCTATAAATATGTACAACTGAATTTCCTTGAGCCAGCCTTGCAATATCAAATTTCTTTTTACTATTTAAATAGTATGAAAGAAAGATTCCATCTTTTTCTGTTTTAATGATATTTAAATCCCCTCCCAAAGCAACTCCTTTTTTAGTAACACAAGCAGCCGTTGCAATATCGATTTGTGTTTCTCCAGAGGCAGGAATTATAACATAATTCTCCTCACTAAAAACTAAATCTTCAATAGGTATGTTAGTTTTGGATTTAACGTTTGTTATTACTTCATCATACTCTGTGTATAGTTCTCCATACCTAATACATTCTGTTTTTCCGTCATCAACGATGTCCGCTTTTGAAATATTCTTGCCTTTACTAAATGATGCAATTTGTCCTAAAATATTTTCTTCCCACTCACCTTCAAATTCCTTAAAGCGTAGTTGTGGCACTAGGGAGTAAGATGAACTTGCTCGATCCTGGTTCGCAATGGTATTAGGCATGGTATTTATGGTTTGGGCCATTCTTAATTGAATTGTACTATTTAATTAACATATTCCCTAAACGTGTTAACGAAATGACGTTTTTGTTAACATGTTTTGTCAATACGTTAAACTTTTGCTTGAAATGCTAACATATTTCAAAGTTTGTAGTCATATTGTGTAAAAAGGGCCATCAAGGCCGTATTAATAAAATATACGTCTCTTCCAATTTTAACTTTTTCCAACAACTTATCGGCATGGCTTGCAACTGTATCCAGATACTTCGCAGCAGTTTGCCGGGTGACATTTAGGTCTTTTTCCAAAAAGTCGATCTTAGTATACGGGTGCATAAAAAGGTTGTTTATTAAGTCTTGACTATAAATTTTTGCATAGTCTTTTCGAATAGTATGTTTGTAATTTTGCATAGCCTGTTTAATCCCTTTTACAAGACTTATGCTTTGTTTGGCAACCGATTCAACGCCTTCAATAACGAATAAAATCCATGCTTCCCAAGTATCTTCATCCCTTACCGATTGAAGCAAAGCATAATATTGAGCCTTGTTCTGAATAAAATATCGGCTTAGATAAAGTGTTGGGTAGTCTAACAGCTCTTTTGCAATGAGATATAAAATATTGAGTATTCTTCCCAGTCTTCCATTCCCATCATAAAATGGATGAATACTTTCAAATTGGTGGTGAATAATGGCCATTTTAATCAAAGGGTCCACATTATCCATATTATCGTCATTTATATAGTCGATAAGATTGCTCATAAAGCTTTTGATATCATGCGCATTTTGAGGAGGGGTATAGACAACCTCTTTGGTTTTATCATTTTTTAAGTCTGTTCCAGGCACGATTCTGTAACCTGCATCGTTTTGTTCCAATTCTTGATGAATTGATAATATAAGACCATTGGTAATCAATCTTTTCTCCTCAACAAAAGAAAACCCTTTCTTAAGTGCGGTCGAATAATGCTGAACTTCTTTTGCAGCAACATTTTTCACGAGATTAAGATTCAGTCCTGCCCTAAATAATTCATCATGCGTTGTAATGATGTTTTCTATGGCCGAACTATCCTTTGCCTCTTGTAAGGCCAATGTGTTCAATAAGATACCAACATTGGGTACTGTCGCATGAACACCTTTTAATTCGGCTAGTGCCGCACGTGCGAACGCCAATTTTTTCAGAACCTTCTTGCTTTCTAAATCTTTGGTAAGCGGTAATTTTGGAATACTATAATTCATATTTAAAACGGTGTATCAATACCCAATTCTTTGCAAAACTCGGCTATGGTAGTATTGGTGGTATCCATGTCTTTTTCTAAGTCTTTTAACTGGTCGGAAACAGCCTGCAGGTCCACTGGTTCTTCTTCTTCAAAAGTATCTACATACCGAGGGATATTAAGGTTGTAATCGTTTTCGCGTACTTCTTCTAACGTCGCCACATAGCTGTATTTGTCCACTTCGGCTTCGCTCAGCGCACCGTTGACATAACTTCGATACGTGACAATAATTTTATCAATATGTTCTGGTAACAATACATTTTGGGTCTTTACTTTTTCAAAAGCATTACTGGCATCAATAAATAAAATACGGTCGCTGAGCGTAGTCGAAGCACGGTGTTTTTTTAAGACCAAAATACAGGTTGGGATGCTTGTGCCGTAAAATATATTGGCTGGTAGGCCGATGACGGCATCGAGCTGGTTTTTATCCTCGATAAGGTATTTGCGTATATGGCCTTCGGCAGCACCTCTAAAAAGCACACCATGAGGTAGCACACAGGCCATGGTGCCATTATCGTCCAACTGGTGGACCATGTGCTGTACAAAGGCAAAGTCGGCCTTGCTTTTGGGTGCCATTTTACCATAAGGTGAAAAGCGCTCGTCACTAATAATGGCATCGGGATTCCACTTGGCCGAAAATGGCGGATTGGCCACTATGGCTTCAAAACGTTGGTCGCTATGCTTTGGTGACGGGTTCACCAAGGTATCTTCATTATAAATATCGAAACGTTTGTAATGCACATCGTGCATTATCATGTTCATACGACACAAGTTATAGGTGGTTGGGTTGCTTTCTTGTCCGTAAAATCCACCTACTTCCTTTACTTCTTTTGCCACTCGCAAGAGTAATGAGCCGGAACCACAAGTTGGGTCGTAAACACTTTTGAGTCGGTTTTTGCCGGTTGTGACAATTTGCGCCAAAATCTTGGATACCTGTTGCGGGGTATAGAATTCGCCGGCTTTTTTTCCGGCACCTGAAGCGAATTGCCCAATAAGGTATTCGTAAGCATCACCCAACAAATCGCTTTCCCGGTTTTCTAAATCGAAATTTATACCTTCTAAATGGGTGAGCACTTTAACAATGAGTTCGTTTTTGGCTTCTTCGGTTTTGCCGAGTTTGCTACTGGTGAGATCCAAGTCTTCAAAGAGGTTGCCAAAGTCGTCCTCGCTTTCGCTTCCCATGGTGCTTTGTTCGATATTGGTCAACACCTTTTGAAGGTCTTCCAATATAAACTTGTTGACACCTCCCGAGTTACCGCGTTTGGCAAGTTCGCTAAAGAGTTCGGTGGGTTTCAAAAAGTAGCCAAGTGCATCGAGCGCATCCAGTTTAATGGCTCCCATATATTCCTTTTCCATAGGATGACCAATGATTTGGTCATAGGTCAACCCGTCTGGCGCTAAAGCCTTGTTGGCCTGTAAGGCCATTTTTCGGCTCAAGTATTTGTAAAAGATAAAGCCTAGTATATAATCACGAAAATCATCGGCATCCATATTACCACGAAGGTCGTTGGCGATGTTCCAAAGGGTTTGGTGTAGTTGTTGTTGGTCTTCTGACATGTATTAATTTCAATTTGTCCGAATGTACTAAAACCCCCACAAACCTAGAGACAAAAATTTTAAAAATACATTTTGTGAATCTATCTAATGTCATGCACAACCAATTGCCTTTTTTTGTGCACGTTCAACTTGATATGCACAACTATTTCCATTTTTTTGTTCTTATGAATAGCATCAAATGCGATGGCTTATCATCATTTAACTGTTTTTAAAACCCTGATACGCCACATTTTTTCAAAAAAACATAAATAAAATGTCCCCAAAAAGTTTTATGCGCGATATACTTAAAAACCGCATAAACACACTAATATGAAACTAGGACAAAACCTCTTTAAAAAAGACCAGTCGCTTTGGGGCAAGCCCCTAATCGCCTACGACGACACTAAAATGAATGCACTGTTTTCAGAAATGCATCAAGCTGAAAATAGTGAGGCCGTTCCTGTACGCTCTACACCGCAAGGGCCCGAAGTCTCCCTGGAGACCGAGCTGTATTTGATGTTGCACTCATAACTCGCAACTCATAACTCATAACTCTTTCCAAATGGTATTCACCAATCAACAGCTTAAAAACATGGCGTATCGCTCCGCGAATCTAGGCATGCGGCCACAGGAAGATTTTATCTTGGACGAAAAGAAAATCATCAATGGCTACAAAGCTCAAAAATATGGCCTCAACGAACGTATTGGCGAACTGGGCGAATCGCTCTCCGACCATATTCGTAAAATGGAGCTGGTCAAAGGGCAATTGTCCAAAGAAGTAGTGGCGGTGAACAAGTCGAATACCGCGGCCATCGAACAGGAAATTACACATCAAAAAGGGCTCATCACCCATCAAAAAACGGACATCAAAAACCATATTCGCCGTTGTCAACTCAACGGCGATTCCCTAGAAAGTGCCTTTAACGTAGACGAAATCAACAGTGCCGAAGATTTCGAACCGGCAGCGGCACAACCGAAAGTGAAAGCACAACCGAAAAGCAAACAGAAACGGATACCGATTTGGTTGCTGTATGTCATCGAGGTCCTATTTATTTTCGGCGAAGGGGTGTTGTTCTACAACATCCTGACCGAAACCCATGACCTTCCCGAAATCATCCTACGGTCGGTCTTTTTTATTCCCATCGTCTTTTCTGCGAGTTTTTTGACCTCCCGGAAGCTACCGTTGCGGTGGGTATGGCTGCCCACACTGTTGATTCTAAGTGTCTATACCATACTGACCTTTACGGTCATGGAATGGTTCTTTGAATCGCAAGCGTTGGAGGAAACGCTCACCTTCACCGACTTCTTTATCAAAAACGGTTTCCTGATACTTGGGGCGGTCATGATGGTCACGCTGGCCTTGTTCCTTTCGAATGCGGTAAAGAGTATTTACAATCGTTCCGATGCCCAGGAGAAAGTGAAAAAGCCAGTCGTTGAAGTAGAAGAAATCACAACAGAAAAATCCCCCCAGCAATTGGATCTGGATTTAAAGTTCCGCGAACTCAAAGGGGCCTACAAACGCCTAAAAAAGTTGGAAAATCAACAATTGGAATCCCATGAAGCGGGAAAAAACGAATTCAAACGGATTTTGGGTGATGTGACCGTACTGGAGCAACAAGCCAATGGCATTTCCGAAAAAATCGGGGCATGTGAAAAAGAACTGAGCACCTTGGAAATCAATTCCTTCGAAGAACTGAGCAAATACCGCGAGCACTTTGAGAATTATTGCGATAGCGACCAGCTCCTTCGATGGAAGCAGTTTGATTTTATGGAGGTGTGAGGAGGGAGGTACGAGGTACGAAGTGGGAAGTGGGAAGCTCGAAGCTCGAAGCTCGAAGTTGGAAGTTGGAAGTTGGAAGAGGGAAGCTCGAAGTTGGAAGTTTGATGCTGGAAATTTGATGCTGGAAGTGGGAAGTGGGGTTCGAAGTGGGAAGAGGGAAGAGGGAAGCTCGAAGCTCGAAGCTCGAAGTTGGGAGTTGTAAGTTTGAAGTTGGAAATGAGGATTGAGAGAATAGAGAATAGAGAGGTCGGGTAGGTGTTGAATGATTGCAAAATGTCACGCTGAGCTTGTCGAAGCGCACTCTTCATGGGGAATAGGTCTTCGACAGGCCTGCCTCGCCGGCAGGCAGGCTCAGCGTGACATTTTGCAGTAGTTCTATCGAAGTAGAACTTTGTGCCGGATGGGTTTGCGACAGGCCTTTAATGCCTTTCGAACCAAAATAGGTCCCGACTCAGCCTGTCTTGAGCGCAGTCGAAAGCCTCGACCAGACACATAAAAAAAAACACAAAAATGAAAAAAGCAATTATTTTCGGCACTCTAGCAATAGGAACCCTACTTTTCACAAGCTGCGAAACGGAGTGCGAGGAGGTCGTTACCAAAAACATCACGGTATTGGTCGATGCGACGGATTCGCTGTTGATCGACAAGGCGAAGCACGAACTGCGCAAGGAGAATTTTGAACAGCTGGTCAATCAAGAATTGGGGCTGACCGACAACCCGAAATGCTTTACGGTCAATTACGATTTTGGTATCATTTCTACCCAAAGCTATTACAACCCGAATTCAACGGCGCTGTCGCACACCGATTGGGGGCAGGCGCGAAACAAGCTGGTCATCGGATGGCGCGATTTTTATGCTTCCCATGAGGAAAACCTGAAAAGCCTCGATTCCGTGGGTATGATGGAAAGTACCTCCCTCTTTCCCACCTTGATCAAGGCCATCAACAAGACCGAAGGTACCATCATCGTGGTCAGCGATCTGATCGAGAACAATCCAGCGGTCAATTTTTATAAGAATCCGCCCATCACCCCCGAACAAATGGACACGGCCTACGATAAAATGGTACAGTACTATTTGCCCGATAACCTTCATCACAAAGACAAACGGCAGGTCATTTTTATCGTGATGTCGGAACCGAAAAACGATGCCGTCGTACATAAGGCTAGGGCATTTTGGAAGTATACCCTTGAGGAGAACCTCGGCCTGAATGTCTCCTTCGCAGACGGAATCTCAACCCTGTAGCCATGCCTGCGGTCGTCGCTTATCTCTTGCTTGTCTTCTTGGCGGTACTGTCGTGCGTGTTGTTTTACATTCCGCGGAACAACTGGTTCAATGCCCGTGTGGCGAAGGAAGAAGGCTGGGGTACATTTAAGATCCTGTTAATCGGCATGTGTACCAGTCTGCTGTGTTTTGTGTTCAGCAAATTGCTCTTTTCGGCCTTCTGTCTCAGTATTTCCTCCAGTATTATCGAATACAACATTTTGATGAACAATGTGTATTGGTATGATTCCGAGCTGCTTTCACCCTTGCGGAACATCAAATACCCCATTTCCTATTTCGGAATGCATACGCTCTCCTATTTTGCCGGCTTGTACGCGGTGCTCTTTTGTTTGAGCAAACTGAACATCACCTCAAGTTACAATCTCTCCCATGATCGATTGAAACTCCAATTCATGTGTTTGGGGCTGTTTATGTTTTTCGAGACGCTGCTGTACGTTTCCTATCCTTTTCAAACCTTTGACAGTGCTTGGCGGGTGTTCCATAATTTCTTGGCGGTCTTTTTGGCCAGACTGCATTTTACGGCCTGTTTGTTTATCGCCGCCTGGTTGCATTTTCATCACGAATGGGTGAAACTAGCGGTGAAAGCAAAGGTCTTGTCCGTTCGTTTTCATTGGCTCTCCGGCGTCTTTGAATCGGTCCGGAATACCTTGGCTTTTTTTGTGACCTTGGGTGCCCTTTTTCTGCTGCCCGCCTACATCAGAATGTATTCGTCCTCCAGTTTCGGCCTGTTTGTGGCGCTGCTCTTTAACGGCGGACTGCTGTTCGTCTTCTGGCGATGGGTAAGTCCGGCCATCTATCATCTGATGCGCTTTATTTCCGATTTCGAAAAACGAAAAGCGGTTTGAAGAGGGAGCTATGAGGGACAAGGTAAAAGGTACGAAATACGATGTACGAAGTGGTAGGTAATAGGCCTGCCTGCCGGCACACAGGCGCAGTGCTTTGGTGTTCCTAGGTGCCTCGACGGCGCTCAGCATGACAGTAGGCGGTTTATGATTAGCGTAATTGAAAATAACGAAACAAAACAGATGAACGACTGGATAAAAGCGATAGCGGTAGTGGGCGGGGTGTTTTTGGCACTGCTACTATTTCATGTGATTTGGCCGTCGAAAATGAAGATGGAGCCCCATGCCAATTTTATTTCGTCGGTGAGGGACGAGCAACAAAATATTTTGGCCGTTTTTGGGGAGAACACTATCCTTAATAATCGGTTGACGGCGGAGGAACTGAAGGCAATGAACGCTAAAGGGGAATTGAACAAGTTCCCTATTGTTCCGGTGATGTCGTACGAGGAACTTCCGGAAAGCTACGTGTATTTTTTGACCAAGGTGGAAAGCAAGAACTTTTTTGGTTTTGGAAAGGACAATGTTTTCGGTATGTCCTTTTCCGGTATTGCCCGATTATTTAAAGGGAAGGCCGACGGAGGCTCGAACATTCCCCAGCAATTATTAAAGAACGCCATCCATAAAAAAGAAGGGATGGGCACGATTTATTTGTCCCGAAAATACGGGGAGCAATTGGCGGCCTTTCAGATGGTGAAATCGGCTAGTCCGGAGGAAATTTTACTGGCCTACACCAATTACTCCGGCAACTTCTTTTACGAACGCGATTTCTCGGGCCTTATTCTGGCTTCCTATTCCATTTTTGGCCGTCCGCCGCATGCACTCAATGACCTGGAAATGCTGCTGACCGTCAAAACCTTAAAAGGTGCCAGCGAACTAAAGGCCTTATGCGATGATGGCGTCACCAACCGGGAAGCGATCAAGGCATATATTCTGGACTTTTTCGAACTGATTGCCGAAGAACCAGGGGATAAAAAACGACTACGGGAAATGCAATCCATGGAACTGTATTTCGCCAAAGGAAATCAGCTCAGAAACACCTCGGCGCTCACCAATTTTTTCCACAAGACTAAAAAGCAGACCGAACAACGTTTTGCCACCCAATACATTTCGTCAATCACCCAGGAGAATCAATCAAAACTGCAGGAAGCAACAAGTGCCTTTTCGAAGCGCTTCCAAAAACAGTTGGCGGTCGAAGGGTATGATCTGGAAGTTTCCCTAATTGCCGTAGATATCAAAACGGGAAATATCGAGGCCACTTTAGGGAACCGAAAAAATAGTGGTGCCATCGCCAATTTTACCGACTATGGGGAGGGTTTCCAATGCGGGTCTATTTTAAAACCCTTGGTGTTTCTGGAACTTTTTGAAAACTACGATTTCGATGCCAATACCAAGCTCTTCAATGGTGATTTAAAGGAATACAAATACAACCCTAGTAACGTGGGCAAAAAGCTTTTGAACAAGGAAGTACGGGTCGGGGATGTGTTGAAATACAGTCTGAACAAGGCTGCGGTGAATTATCGGGTGTATGCCAACCCCTTGGAGGTTGCCCGTCATGTGGAAGACAAACTCTCCGAAGTGGAAATTTCCTCGAATCCATCCTACAGTTTGGGAGAATCGTACATTTTGGGCACTAAGACCATGACCCCATGGGAGGTGGCCCAAGCCTATCAAATGCTATTCAATGAAGGGGAAGCGGTACCCTTGAGTCCATGGAAATACATCATCGACCCCCATCTGCAGGATACCATTTTTGATGGACGTTCGAAAAAGCGAAAAACACTGTATACAATGGCAAGTGCCAAAAGCATCAAAAGCCTATTGCCCCACGCCTTTGAAGCTGGCGGCACCTGTCATCGTTTACGGCAATTTCTGCCGAAAGAAAAGCAGTATTACGGGAAAACCGGTACGACCGGCAAGGCAAAGGACGGTTGGACGGTCTTGAGCGACGGTAAAAAATTGATCGTGGCCTGGGCCGGTTATGTCAAAAATGAAAACGGCCTGTTGAACCGAAAAGGCGCGCCGGCGATTCCCTCGAAATCCGGGGCGGGATCCGCAGGTATTCTTGCGGCGATGGCGTATAGCAAATTGTATCGGTAGAATTGCAATGCCTGGTCAAAACCTATTTTATGAGCTAGATCAAGGGCAAATTAAGAGTATGGAACGACTAAGTATCCGATAGTTTAAGGACAAAGCGTTGGCTTTGGGCCTATGCTCGGCTTGATTTTTAACCGCAAAGAACGCAAAGGTTCAGCAAAGGGCGCAAGGAATTTGTACTTAAATTTTCGTTATGAAACCAGTCCAAAATGGGATAGAATTTTTTAGAGAAATGTACGTGTTCCTTTCCTAGACTTACCTCCTTACGGTTACCGGGCTCATCGCTTTTCGCGTTTAAATTTTTAGCATCGTACCGACGCCTATGTAAACTTTAATTCACGTCGCTTAGGTAACAGGCCCATTGTACAACTAGTTTTTATTCGCTAACTTTAGAATATACCATCAGAAAAAACACCGCTTTTTGATATAAAACTACGTACCGCATCATTTGGTCCCGTTTAGCACAGAACAGGGTTATTGTACTTCCCATCAGCATGGTTGAACGTTCTTTTTACCAGCCCGGCGAACTGTAATACAATTAAAAACCGTTTTTCCCCGTGGGTATGGTAGGGTTTATCTAACCTTAGTGGTTTTATGCTATAGAGCTGAAAAGCAGCACCACCGATGAACAACTTGAACAAGAAAATAGCAGCGGATTTCAAGGGCCAAGTACCATCTGAGCAAACGCCCCCGGTTCCGGAAGATGCGTACTACAAAAAACTTGGAGCCTATCTTTTTCTACTGTATCAATTGTACCTTAAAAAGGAAACGAGCCTGGAACCGGAAATTCAGGCGGCCCTGTGGAGAAGGGTACATTTCAACGAAGACTTTGCGTTTAAAATCCGGATGTTGCAAATGGATTATTTAGGTAGTGACAGTGCCGTTTCAGAAGGCAATGTAGATCTGGCAATCAGTGGGCTGTTTCCGATTGCGGAATCGGAAATATTGGAAGCTGTTTGCGACCAATCCCAAAATACGATCAAGGAGTATAAAGCAACCGTCCTTGAATTATTGAATGCCACACCTTAAACAGCCAGTTTGGTCCGTAGGCCCAATAAGTATTTTTCGATGAGTTTCGGGTCTATTTTTTTACTGATCGGTAGCCTATAAATATCGATGATTGCCGGAAGTATATGTCGCGCGATCTTTATAGCTATTTTCTTTCCCTGCCTGCAAGCCCATTTTCGTTGCGCCTCGAACACCTTTTTTTCAGCACCGTTAAAGATATCCGGAAACTTTTGTCCCTCTATAAACCGCCTACGCAAGACTTCCTTTTTGGTCGGCTCGAAGTTCGAAAGTTCGATATAGTCTTTTACACTACGGCTCATTTCCAACAAAACGGTATTCTTATGTTCGCCCCATAGGGTATCAAAAACACAGGGCTCCGCTTCGATGTGCAGTTGCGATGCATCTTCGGCATAAGGCATCTTGCTGCGCAGCACGTTTACATAATCCAGACAAAGGTTTTTGATGACGGGAAAATAATAGGTAGTAATTTGGGCGGTGCACTTTTCGGGTATCAATTTTCCCGAGCGGTATCGTTTGAGTTCCTTAAGGTAGAGGTCCGAGAAAATACTTTTTGCATGGCCCACGAGATTTTCATGAAACCCAAGACGACGCAACCAATGTTTGATCAAGGGTTCAACGGTGGTGTAAAATCGCTTGTGATGTGTTGCATTACCCGGGTCGTTCAGGTAATCGTAGACGGTATTCCACGAAGGATGGTAAATTGGTTTGTGCCCCATGATTAGATTTTGGTCTAAGCGGTGTCAAAAGATGCGTCTTAAAGCAAATTTCAAAGTAAAAATTCTATATAAGAAGTCTTTAAGGGATACTATAGTATAACGGAAGATTCGATGACATATTTTAAATAAAATCGAAAAAAACCGTGGATTACAGTCCGTATAAATTAGTAACCTTTTTAGTGTGTTTCATACCGTTTTGTGGTCATGGCGGAAAAGGGGATGCACATCCCGAAATACCAATTTTGGTTCTTCCATAAAGGGCGGACGAAAACAGCATCTTTGTTGTCAATTTTGTACTTTTCCAGACCCTTTCTGTATCGAATTATCGGAAACAATGGGTAGCTTTGGAACATCGGGAAGATTTCCGATAACCGCATAATGACAGCCGTATCGAAAAAAGTACGGGAAGCTTAAGCATGATAAAATATTGATTATATGGCGCACTATTCAAGAATTGAAGTGGCAACGGTAATGAAGGAAACCGGTATGGTTCCCCTGTTTTACCATTCCGATATCGAATTGGGAAAAAAAGTATTGCGCGCCTGTTATGACGGCGGAGCGCGCCTTATGGAATTTACCGCTCGGGGCGACTTTGCCTTTGAGGTCTTTTCCGAACTCAACAAGTTCGCCATTGAAGAACTTCCCGGAATGATTATGGGTGTCGGGTCGATTACCGATGCCGGGGCGGCCAGTATGTTTATGCAAATGGGGGCGAATTTTATCGTTACCCCATCACTTCGTGAAGACATCGCTATTGCCTGCAATCGCAGAAAAGTGTTGTGGTCTCCGGGTTGTGGCTCGCTTACCGAAATCAATAAGGCAGAGGAAATGGGCTGTGAGATTATTAAACTATTTCCCGGATCTACATACGGACCTGGTTTTGTTAAAGCGATACGAGGCCCGCAACCGTGGACGAACATTATGCCCACTGGAGGCGTCAGTACCGATGAAGCGAACCTTCGCGCTTGGTTTGATGCCGGCGTGACCTGTGTCGGTATGGGATCTAAATTAATCAGCAAGGATATTTTGGCAAAAAAGGATTTCGAGGGGCTAAAAGCACTCGTAAAAGATACCCTGGCCTTGATCAATACTATACGTAGCTAGCACCAATTCTATGAAAACGTTTCTAACGGAAGATTTTTTATTGCAGAATACATTCGCCAAACGGCTGTACCATGATTACGCGAAGGACTTGCCCATCATCGACTACCACAACCACCTACCTCCCGATGAAATCGCGAACAATCGGGTCTTCGAAAACATAAGTCAGGTCTGGTTGGCGGGCGACCACTACAAATGGCGCGCGATGCGCGCTTTGGGCATCGATGAAAAATACATTACTGGGAATGCCTCGGACAAGGAAAAATTCATGAAATGGGCCGAAACCGTCCCCTTTACCGTGCGCAATCCGTTGTACCATTGGACGCATCTGGAACTGCAACGCTATTTCGGTATCGACACCCTCTTATCCCCTGACAATGCCGAGGAAATTTATGAAACCACTTCCGCAAAACTTCAGGAAAATTCCCATCATACTGTTGGGCTGCTACAGCAAATGAAGGTCGAATACCTCTGTACTACGGACGACCCTACCGATAGTTTGGAACATCATAAGCGCATTGCGGACCAGCAATTGTCGCCCAAGGCCTTCCCCACTTTTAGACCGGACAAGGCTTTCGCGGTCGAGGATGTGGCCGTGTACAATGGCTATCTCCAAAAATTGGAATCGGCGACTAGTTCAACAATAAAAACCTATTTCGATTTATTGGCCGCGCTGGAAAACAGAATCGACTATTTTCACGAAGTTGGCGCGCGATTGGCCGACCACGGCTTGGAGCAATTGTATTATTTCGGCAAAGAGGAGCACAATTGCGAAACACTATTTTTGAAGGTCAAGGAAGGAAAATCGCTCTCCACCGATGAGGTAGCCTTTTTTAAGTACAAAACCCTCCTTTTTTTATGTAAGGCTTACCACAAACGGGGTTGGACCCAGCAGTTTCATCTCGGGGCCATTCGGAACAACAATAAGAGACTTTTAAACGATTTAGGACCGGATACCGGTTTTGATTCCATGGGGGATTTTTCGCAGGCTAGGGCGTTAAGTGGATTTTTGAATAAGTTGGACAGCACCGATGAACTGACCAAAACCATCCTCTACAATCTAAATCCGTCCGACAACGAGGTCTTTGCGACCATGGCTGGGAACTTTAATGATGGCAGTATTCGCGGGAAAGTACAATACGGCTCTGCATGGTGGTTCTTGGACCAAAAAGACGGGATGGAAAAGCAGCTCAATACGCTATCCAATATGGGCTTGCTGAGTTGTATGGTCGGGATGTTGACCGATTCCAGGAGTTTCCTTTCCTTCCCCCGACACGAATATTTTAGACGGATACTGTGCAACCTTATCGGTACCGATGTTGCCAACGGAGAATTGCCCGATGACGAAAAATGGTTGGGAAAAATCGTAGCGGATATCAGTTACCACAACGCCAAAAACTACTTTTCGCTCTAAGATTGGTGTTTTAGGCTAAGAAAATCCCCAAAACGATTGTATAATCATGACCCGAATGGAAAAAGTAAGATGGGGCATCATCGGTTGTGGTGATGTGGCAGAGGTAAAAAGTGGACCGGCATTTCAGCAGTTGGACAATTCAATGCTAGTGGCCGTCATGCGCCGTAATGGGGATAAGGCAAAGGATTTCGCCAAACGCCATAAGGTTTCCCTTTGGTCAAATGACGCCGACGAATTGATATACCATACGGATATTGACGCGCTGTATATCGCAACCCCGCCTTCCACACATCTAGAGTACGCTTTGAGGGCGCTCGAAGCGAACAAAAATGTGTATTTGGAAAAGCCCATGGCGCTGACCTCGGAAGAGGCGTCGCAAATATGCAAGGCCGCCGAACAAAGCGATGCCAAAATAGCGGTCGCCCATTATCGAAGGAGGCTGCCCGCCTTTTTAAAGGTCAAGCAACTGATTGAGGCCAATGTGATTGGCACGGTGCAATTCGCAGACATCCAAATCCTGCAGCCCCCAAAAACGGATATGATAGCGGACACCGATGACAATTGGAGGCTCAGGCCCGAAATTTCAGGTGGGGGCTATTTTTACGATATCGCTCCACATCAAATTGATTTGATGTATCACTTTTTTGGCGATTTTGCCGAAATAAAAGGTTGCGCTACGGCCTATCCCGATCGGTCCAGTGTTGCACATACCGTAAATGGGGTCATCGCTTTTAAAAGTGGAATACAGTTTCGGGGCATCTGGAATTTTAGCGCAGTGGAGGCCAACAAAAAGGACGAATGCACTATTTATGGCACTGAAGGTAAAATCGTCTTTTCCTTTTACGGGGAAGCCGTACAACTTTTTACAAACGATGGCATGGAGGAGTTTACCTTTCAAAATCCGAAGCACATCCAACAACCCATGATCGCCTCCGTAAACGATTATTTTTTAGGGAAGGGCAGTAATCCCTGTTCCGCAGAAGAGGGCCTGGTTGTCATGCGGGCATTGCAGCAACTCAAGGGTGGATGATCGTTTCTGGCTGCCAGTCAAAAGTCTGCAATTGGTTTGCTACAGATAACTATCCGCATAAGTTTCGATAAAAAATTTTGGTCAATCGAGTCTTGTAGTTTTATTTAATAAGCCAATCCAAGGGAATTAAGTTGAAAAGAGCATCAAAGTCCGAACTGTCTGGGGAGCCATAAACTCAAGCTCGGGAAATAGGTGACCAGAAACAGCGCGATGATCATGGCAATGAATAAGGGTAATAGTGGTTTTACGACCTTTTCAATGGTGGTTTTGGCAATACCTACACCTACGAACAATACCGAGCCAACAGGCGGTGTACATAGTCCGATACAAAGGTTGAGGACCATAATAATCCCGAAATGCACCGGATCCAGTCCCAGTTTGGTCACTACGGGTAGAAATATCGGCGTAAAAATGAGTACGGCCGGGGTCATATCCATAAAGATACCCACGAACAGCAATAGCAGGTTGATGATCAACAGGATGACAATAGGGTTATCGCTCAGCGCCAGTAATCCCGAACTGATTTCCTGTGGGATATTTTCATAACTCAGTGCCCAGGACATGCTCATGGATGCTCCTATCAGTAGCATCACGATGGCCGTGGTCGCTGCGGAATCCAATAAGATCTGCGGAAGTTTTGGAAAGCTGATTTCCCTGTAGATAAAACCTAAAATCAGGCTGTAGAGCACGGCAATGGCCGAGGCTTCGGTTGCCGTAAAAATACCGGATACGATGCCCCCAATGACCACGACCAGCATAAACAGACTGGGAAGGGCATCGATCATCGTTTTGAAGATTTCTTTCAGGCTGCTGCGCTTACCTACCTTGTAGCCTTTTTTCTTTGCCCAAAACGAGGCGACGATCATCAAGAACAAACCCGTTAAAATACCCGGAATATAGCCCGCTAAAAACAAGGCGGCTATAGAGGCCCCGCCACTTGCCAAGGAATAAACGATCAACACATTGCTCGGCGGAATGACCAAGCCGGTGGTTGCTGCCGTAATATTGACCGCAGCCCCAAATTCTCTGGAATAGCCTTCTTTTTCCATCTCCGGACCTAAAATACTCCCCATGGCGGAAGCGGCTGCCATGGCCGAACCGGCAATGGCCCCCATCAGCATGGCCGATATGATGTTGATCAGTGCGAGTCCACCGGGGAGAGCTCCCACTAGTGTTTTGGCAAAGGCAATGAGCCTATGGGCAATGCCGCCCTTGTTCATCAACTCCCCCGAAAGTATGAATAGGGGTATCGCCAAAAGGGCAAAGCTATCGAGCCCCGTACCGATACGTTGGGAAACGGTGGTAAATGCCGGAATAATCGGAATGCTGACCAACAAGGTCAGGGTCGACGAAATGGCGATGCTCCAGGCTACCGGCGTACCAATGGCCAAAAGGCAGATAAAACTGATCACTAAAACGAGAATTGGTGCGTATTCCATCATGATTTATCGTTTTAGGATGTCTGAAATTTGATAATAGATGATTAGGAGTCCGCTTATGGGAATGACCACATACACCACGGACAGGGGTACCTGTAAGGCAGGTGAATTTTGGTCGAGCACATGGGTGATGTAGACCAAGCGCGACCCACCGATGACCATAGCACCCAAACAGAATAGTATGACCAAGATGCGCACGATAAGCTTTAATCGTTTTTGCGTTTTTTCGCTAAGGCGGGAGGGGAGCACATCAATTGCGACATGCAGGTTTTTTCCCGAAACATAGGCAGCGCCCAATATTCCCACCCATATCATAAGATATCTGGCGAGCTCGTCGGTGAATGAACTTGGGGAACCCAATATAAAACGGCTGGCCACCTGCCAAAGCACGTTTAAGACCATAATGGCCATAATAATGACCAGAAAATTGGCGAGAAGTTTATCGATGGTTTGTCGTAGTTGCATCAGGTTGGTTTTTCGATTATCGGGTTTCAACGAGTGGTTACCCGCAGAAATGCCCGGAGCAATGGGTTTATTTGGTTTCCTGTATTCGAGTAATCAATTCATAAAACTCCTCGTCTTCTTTGTATTTATCAAAGGAGTCCTCGATTTTATCGGCGAAAAGGGTCTTGTCGGGGCGTATAATTTCTACGCCCGCTTTTTTAACGGCCTCCAAGGCTTCGTTTTCGGCCTCTAGCCATAAAGTGCGTTGGTAGGCTACGGATGTTTTTACGGCCTGTTGCAGCCAGCCTTGTTCTTCATTCGATAGCTTTTCCCATAAATGGGTGCCGGCCAATAGCACATCGGGCAGGACGGTATGCTCATCCAAGGTATAGAACTTACAGACTTCATAATGTCGAGAAAGGTAAAAACTAGGCGGGTTGTTCTCTGCCCCGTCTACGACCCCTTGCTGTAACGCCGTATACAATTCACCCCATGATATGGGTGTGGGGGAACCTCCCAGACCACTTACCATATCCATGGCCGTAACGCTTTCCATAACCCGTATTTTTTGACCGACCAGGTCTTCCGGAGTATGCACGGGTTTATCCTTGGTATAAAAACTGCGGCTTCCGGCATCGTAATAACCCAAGCCTTTGAGCCAATATTTCTCCCCGCCATTGAGCAGTCCTTGCCCTATCGGACCATCTAAAACGTTGAAGGAATGCTGTCGGTCCCGAAAAAGGAAGGGTAGGCCGAGCACTTTCATCCGTGGCGCAAAGTTCTCCAGGACCCCCACTGAAACCTTTGTCATGTCAAGACTTCCGATTTGCAACAGTTCCAAACATTGGCGTTCGGTTCCCAATTGCTGACTAGGGTATATTTCGAGTTTCATTTTACCATCGGAAATGCGTTCCAGATCTTCGCCCATTTTCACCATAGCGATATGTACCGAGTGGCTTACATCCAAACCATGCCCCAAACGCAAGGTTCTGGTACCTGAAGCTTCCGAACAGGAGAACGTGACCCCTAAAATAAGGGAGAGCAGTAAGAGTATTTTTAATTTCATGGCATGTGCTTTAAAAATCGAATATTACTTAATCTCAACGACCAATGGATTTTTCAAGCAATCAGCAAATCGGGTCAAATAGTCGTTCCATTCGGCTTTGTTTTCGAATTGTCCACTTTTCTTCCATCCAAAACCCGCATAATATGTGGCCTTATCGTTCAAGGTTGCGATATGGGCATAAAAGTTGCTTTCGTCCGTTTTATCCGTGTCATAATATTCGAAACCGGCCATGGCCATTCCGGGAACCACGATGGCGGTACCCAGTTCGGAATCTTCATGGGGCTCCCAATAACTGATCCATCCGTCTTCCTGATGTATGTCTTTCGTACCCTTCTTATCATGCAGGGTAAGCCCGGCCGATATCGTGTCGGTGCCCGTTAGCATCACTTCGAATTTGGAAAGGTTGCTACCATAGTCCAGGGTAATTCTTTTCTTTTCTGAAATCGTATCGCCGGCAGCGTCCCAATCGGCATAGGTCAACTCAAAACTTGTTTGAAGCGGCCCGTTGTGCAGGGTTTTCCAGGAGGTGAAATTTTTTGAAATGTAGTAGGTGCTGTCCACTTTCTTGGCGATTCCGCCTACACCCCGGCTAATGCCTACATGAAAATTATCCAAGCCCTCTCCGTTGTCTTCGTGGTAGCTCCCATCGGTTTCAAGTTCCTTATGGTACCACTTATCGATAATAGGGTAATCTACCCGCTTCAACCAGGCATCCATACCGCTGGATAAGGTTCCGCCCTTCACGCCGTCCTCCTTCATTTTTTGTGCAGTGGGCCCATAGGTACGAAAGGCTACCCGATTATTTTCCCAAGCGTAATCATCGGTTCGTTCGGGTACGAATCGCGAATAGCAGGCGGGAGTATCTTCGGAATCCATTTTTTTATCCGTAGGTACGATTTCATACGTTTTTTCCGCGTTTGCCGCGATTTCGGGCTGAAATAGAATCGCATCCATGTTTCCATCGGCATCGGTGTCGATGAGCTGGCTAACCAATTCCGTACCGTCGGCGATATCCTTAATGAGCAAATTCCCATCGGGATTTTCCAGTCCCAGGGAAGCAATCGGGACCGAAACGGTTTCAAGCGACCGATTGATGGCCATGTCGTTTTTCACGACGATTTGCGGATTGGGTTTTTCTTTTTCGCCACAAGACACCACAAGGATGGTAGCGGCTAGGATTGAAATCAAGTTGAAGTTTCGCATCGTTACAATTTAGGTTTCGTTGGATGGTTTTCCGATGGTCGCCAATATTCCTCCATCAACGTACAATATGTGTCCGTTTACAAAATCGCTGGCCCTGGAGGCTAAAAATATGGCTGCTCCGGCCAAATCGTTCGGATCGCCCCATTTGGCGGCCGGCGTTCGATTCACTATAAATTCGTTAAAGGGATGTCCTTCGACTCGGATAGGTGCGGTTTGCGAGGTGGCGAAGTAGCCCGGGCCGATACCATTGATCTGAATATTGTGTTTGGCCCATTCAGTAGCCATATTTTGGGTGAGCATTTTCAGACCTCCTTTGGCAGCTGCGTAGGCACCTACCGTATTTCGTCCCAGTTCGCTCATCATCGAGCAAATGTTGATGATTTTACCCTGCTTTCGAGCCATCATGCCCTTCACGACATGTTTCGACATAATAAACGGGCTCACCAAATCGATATCGATTACCTCCTTGAAGTCGGCCACTTCCATTTCTTCAAGCGGTGTTCGTTTAATGATTCCCGCGTTGTTCACGAGAATATCGATAGGGCCAACTTCACTTTGTATTTTGCCTATCGCCTCGATGACCTGGGCCTCGTCCGCTACGTTGAACCGGTAACCGACGGCCTTGATGCCTTCACGTTCAAAGTGTTTTACGGCATCATCGATTTTTTGTTGGGAGGAATTGCCGTTCACCACCAAGGTCGCACCGGCCTTTCCCAATCCTTTTGCCATGGCCATGCCCAGCCCATGGGTACTGCCCGTAACCAAAGCGATTTTTCCTTTTAAGTTGAATAATTCCATTTCCCGAGTTTATCTTAAGTCCGTTATTTTGGCTACATCCATATCGCCATAATCCAAATTTTCCCCTGCCATACCCCAAATAAAGGTGTAGTTCGATGTACCGGATCCGCAATGAATGGACCATGGTGGGGAAATGACCGCTTCGTGGTTTTGCATCCATATATGTCGCGTCTCCTGCGGTTGCCCCATAAAGTGACATACAGACTGTCCCTCAGGCACATCCAGGTAGAAATAGACTTCCATTCTTCTATCATGTACGTGGGCAGGCATGGTATTCCATACACTTCCCGTTTTCAATTCGGTCATTCCCATTTGTAATTGGCAGGTAGTGACGACACCACCGATGATCATTTGGCTTACGGTACGGTGGTTGGCCGTTTCCAATGAGCCCAGCTCAATCTTGTTCGCTTCTGCAAGGCTCACTTTTTTGGTGGGATACGAAGTATGTGCGGGTGCCGAATTCAAATAGAATTTTGCCGGTTTATCCCCATCCTCACTTTTAAAAATGACCTCCTTTGCGCCCTGCCCGATATACAGCGCATCTTTGTGGCCAAGGGCATAAGAGGTGCCGTCTACCGTTACCGAACCGGCATCGCCCACATTGATAATGCCCAATTCACGGCGTTCCAAAAAGTATTCGGCCTTAAGCGGGTCTATGGCCTCCAGTGTCAAAGGACTTACCGGAACCGCCGAACCCGCGATGTAGCGGTCGTAATGGGTATAAGTGAGTTGTACTTTGCCCTTTTGCATCAGGTCGTCTATAAGGAACTCATCGCGGAGTTCCGTCGTGTTATATTTTTTAACTGCCTCCGGACTTGAAGCATAGCGTGTCTCGTAAGATGTTGACATAAATTATAGGAGTTATGAATTATATAATGCTTTTCTAATACCGGTTTCAAGGCCTCTAAGCTCGGCCAAACCTCTTAGGCGGCCAATACCAGAATATCCGGGATTTGTTTTTTTACGAAGGTCGTCGAGCATCTTATGCCCATGATCGGGCCGCATGGGCATTCTGAGGTCTTTTCGGCCTGCCGACTTCCGCTTTTTCTGTTCGTTGATCAAAGCTTTCATGACGCCGTACATATCTACATCCCCTTCCAAATGATTGGCCTCATGAAAGTTGCCTTCGGCATCCCGTTGGGTGCTACGTAGGTGAATGAAGTGAATACGGTCTCCCAAACGATCGACCATTCCCGGCAAGTCATTGTCGGCACGAACCCCAAAAGAACCTGTACAAAATGTGAGTCCGTTGTTCGGGCTGTCTACCGCTGCATACAATTCCTTGATATCCTTTTCGGTACTCACCACCCGGGGCAATCCTAAAATAGGATACGGCGGATCATCGGGATGTATACACATGAACACCCCCGCTTTTTCGGCGGCGGGTATGATTTGCTCTAAAAATGCGAACAGGTGTTTTTTCAATTGGGCGGGACCAATGCCGTCATAGGTGCTTAAAATCGTATTGAACTCTTTTAAAGAATAGCCTTCCTCGGCGCCGGGAAGCCCGGCGATGATATTGTTCGAAAGTGTTTTTTTACCTTTTTCGTCAAGCGTATCGAAATACCGGCGAGCGGCGGTTTTCTGTTCATCGGTGTAGGATTCCTCGGCACCCGGCCGTTTGAGCATAAACAATTCGAATGCCGCGAACGCTGCAGCCTCGAACCGCAATGCGGTAGAACCATCGGCCATCTCATAGTCGAGATTTGTACGGGTCCAGTCCAAGACCGGCATAAAGTTATAGCAAACGATGTCAATACCGCAGATGCCTAAATTGGTGAGTGTCTGTTTGTAGTTTTCGATATAGCCCTCGTACCCATCGGCCTGCGTTTTGATGGCCTCATGAATGGGAACGCTTTCGACGACCGACCAGCTGAGGCCTGCCGATTCAATAATTTCCTTTCTTTTACTGATTTCGGCAATAGGCCATACTTCTCCGTTTTTTATATGGTGCAAGGCCGAAACTATTCCCGTCGCGCCCGCTTGTTTTATGTCGGAGAGGGACACCGGATCGTTGGGACCGTACCATCGCCATGTTTGTTCTAGATTCAAATCGTTTGTTTTAAATTATACCCCGCTGTAGGCGCTGAAACCACCATCAACAGGAACTACGACACCGGTCACAAAAGAAGCCCCTTCGCTACAAAGCCATAGCGTAGTGCCGATAAGATCTTCGGGTTTTCCGAATTTGCCCATGGGTGTTTGGTCTATAATCTGATTTCCCCTGGGCGTGAGCGAGCCATCGCTCTGTGTTAGTAAGGCCCTGTTTTGATCGGTCAGGAAAAATCCCGGGGCCAGGGCGTTCACGCGAATCCCTACCTTCGAGAAATGCACGGCCAACCATTGGGTAAAGTTTGAAACGGCCGCTTTCGCACCACTGTAAGCCGGAATTTTGGTGAGGGGCGTAAAAGCGTTCATTGATGAAATGTTCAAGATACTACAACCCGATCTTCCAACCATATCCAAGGCAAAAACCTGTGTCGGTAGGAGCGTTCCGATAAAATTAAGATTAAAAGTAAATTGAATGCCGGAAGTATCCAAATCGAAGAAGGTCTTAAAGCCCTCGGTCGTATCGCTTAAATCGTTTTCCTCTAAATAGGGGTTACTTGTGGTACCCAGAGGGTGGTTTCCTCCCGCGCCATTGACCAGAATATCACAAGGCCCTAGTTGGTCGTTGATTTCCTTTTTTGCGGTTTCCAAGGAATCCTTTTCCAAAACATTGGCGACCACACCGATTGCGGTGCCTCCCGATGCGTTTATTTCATTAGCTACTTTTTGGGCGGCTTCTTTTTTCAGGTCTAAAACCGCGATTTTATGGCCTTGTGCGGCCAGCGCTACCGCCAAGGTGCTGCAAAGCACCCCACCGGCGCCTGTTAAAACGACTACTTTTCTATCCATCAATTTATGTTATCTTTCATTATTTAGTGAAGGAAGTCCCTAAGATAGGTCCCTCCTTTCAAATTTCAAGTATTTAATCCAAACGAACTAATCCGTTTGCCGAACAATAGTACATAAAGGGGTACACTCACGTTCATTTGAACGTTTTTAAAAGTACGCCATACTGTAAATGTATCTGTCCTGTGGTATCTTGGTGCAACACTTATTTTACTCCGCCGTACTGGATTTTTGAAATAAAAAACGAAATGCTATATGAGACACCTTAAAAAATACTTCAAATGGTTCTTTCTGCTACCGGTAGCCATACTGGTTCAGGGCATTGGTTTTTCACAAGAATTGCCCTCCATCCTCACTTCTTCAAAGTCGGATGACGAGTCGTATCTGCCCGATTTTAGTTATGCGGGCTATGGTTTCGGGGAAATCGAGATCCCCAACTTGGAAGGTAGCATTATAAACGCTAGCGACTATGGCGTAATTGCCAATGACGGTCTTGATGATTCGAAGGCTTTGCGAAAGGCGTTGGAGGCAACAAAGGATATGATTGGGAGTACGATTCTTCAGTTGCCGAAAGGACGGTTGATTTTGAGCGACGTGCTCTATCTCGAGCGGAGCGATTTCGTGCTCAGGGGAGCGGGATCGGGCGCAGACGGAACGGAAATCTACTGCCCAAGACCCATGATGTATATGAAAGACCCCGAAGTATTGGCAGAGCTACGGGAATACCTACTACAATTTGATAAGCGACAGCGCGAACCGGAAAATAACATCGACCTTCCTTTTTCCCAATATGCCTGGTCGGGGGGCATGATTTGGACCCAAGTACCGGGCGAGCGCGTGAAATCGTATCTAGGGAAATATGATGTCCCGGAAACCGTGGTCGCTGAGATTTCGAGTGGGGAGCGAGGTGCACACAAGCTACGGGCCAAGAACATTTCGGGACTGCAAGTGGGCGATGTCGTGCAATTGCAATTGTTCAATAAAACAGGCAGTCCGGATTCGGATTTGGTCAAGGACATGTACAAGAATACCGACGTCAAGGTCGGATCACATCATTGGGAGTTCCCCACCTTACCATTGGTGCGGCAAGAAGTGCTGGTGACCAAAATAGCAAAAAATGAGATTACGATAAAGACACCCCTAACCGTTGCCATAGCACCCGGCTACGAAGCGCGAATGGTGAAATGGAAGCATCTAAAGCAAGTAGGTATCGAACACTTGCGGATGACTTTTCCCGATGCGTCCTTTATTGCCCATCATGTAGAACGCGGTTTCAATGGAATATTCCTAACACGGTTGTACAACAGTTGGGTACGTGACGTGGTCATTCATAATGCGGATAGTGGGATACTCACCGAAGAAATTGCGAATGTGACGATTTCCGATATTCAGACTACGGGCGGAAACAAAGCCCACTATACCGTTGCCATGGCAGGGGTGCACAATGTTTTGGTCGACAACCTAAAAGTGTTCAACCGTGCCGAACATCCCTTGAGTTTCAATACATTTTCAACGAAGAATGTCTATCGCAATTGCGAGGTGTTCGTTCAACCGGTTTTGGACCAACATTCAGGCGCCAACCATCAAAATCTGTTCGACAACATTACCGTTCATTTGAATCCTAATGAAGATGGCAGCTACCCTTTATTTGCGGGGGGCGGAGCTCCCTATTGGAAACCTTCACATGGTGCCTTTAGTACGTTTTGGAATATAAAGGTCAGTCTTTTGAGCGGATTGGACAGTACGAGCCCGCTGCTCCTTAACGGAATGAGCGACGGCCCGTTTGCCCGCGTCATCGGGGTTTATGGGAACCATCCATTGAAGATAGCATACGGCCCCAAGGCCTATATCGAAAATACCAATAATGAAATTGTAAAAATTCCTTCACTCTACGATTATCAAAGGACCGCACGCCTGCGTTAACAAAGAAATGCGCAAATATCAGTATCTTTAAATTTGTTCCTAACCACTGAAAATGCCGCCGGGATACTATGAGGGCTATACGAACTACATTACTATTCGTCTTATTGGGGTGCTTTTACTTGCTGGGGCAGGAAAAGGGCTATCAATTTAAACATCTGAACACTTCCGATGGCCTTTCGCAAAGTTCGATCATCGCCATGGAGCAGGATACCTTGGGACGCATGTGGTTGGGTACGCGTGATGGGCTCAACCTCTACGATGGCACGGATTTCAAGGTGTATCGAACCAGTGAGGGCGACACTACCAGTATCAGTAATAGCGATATTCTCTCTATTACCGAAGATTCGGAAGGCTACATTTGGGTGGGCACCTACAATGGTCTCAATCGCTATGACCCCAAGAGCGATACTTTTACACGTTTCTTTTATTCCAATGCCGAAAATTCGCTAAGCAATAACACCATATGGTGCATTACTGAAATGCAAAACGGCGAGTTATGGATGGGGACTTCCAACGGTCTTTCGATCTATGATAAAAAAACGAATCGATTTCAAGCGGTGTACAGCTCCAATTCGGGCGATTCGCTTCCTTCAAATTATGTACTCAGTATTACGCAGACCAATGATGGAGCTATATGGATCGGGACATCCAACGGTTTTTGTAAGACCATCCGAAATGGTTCAGAGAAGCCTACCTTCGAAACCCTGGCATTGAAAGGCGGCAACATCCACCCGTTCGTTCAAACGATTGTTTCTTGTGATAAAAATAGTCTATGTATCGGTACCAAGAATATGGGTATGCTCAAGTTCGATTTGCTTTCGGAGCGCTATATCATCAAACCGAGCTATCAGAAAAATACCGATGTGCGGGCCATAGTTACCGATTACAATGGGAAGCTTTGGTTAGGGACTTCTGAAGGAATCGTTCTTTTGGAAAATGACAAGGCCATTGCCAGTTTAACGAGCCAAACGAACAGTTCGGGCGGTTTAAGCCACAACTACATCAAGTCTTTACTCGTCGACAAAAAAGGCTCCATTTGGATCGGTTCGTACCATGGGGGTATTGATATTTGGGATGCTTCCAATATCAACTTTTTAGATTACAGTGAATACTTAGACCGGAATAAATTAGGTAGTAGGGTGGTCAGCGCAATAGCCTCTGACCATGGCGAGGAGCTGTATATTGCAACGGAAGGGGGAGGAATAACCATTTTGAATACCGAAGAACAACGTGCCGATTATTTGAATATGGCAAATTCGACCGGTTTGGTCAGCAACAATATCAAATCTTTATCGCTCCAGGAAAATTTCTTGTACATCGGAAGTTTCAATAAAGGCCTCATGGCGTACGATCTTTCGAAAAAGGCGTTTGCCGATACTAAATTATCGGACTCGCTTCGGCATTTAACGAAGAATATAGGAATTTACGATATCGAGAAGGGAATCGGAAATACCCTATGGCTGGGTACTTTTGGAGAAGGACTGATACAATACGATCTAAAAACCGGACACCATAACATTTTACAGACCTATGATGATAAAGGGGCAGGGCTCTCGAGTAATAGGATACGCAGCTTAATGATCGACCGGTCATCGAATGTTTGGGTGGGTACGCAAAGCGGTCTTAACCTGTTGCCCTACCAAAACGGAATATACGATCCCCAGAAAATCAAGCATTTCCAGTACGACAAGGATACCGGTTCCGGAGATGATATCCTTACCATTTACCAAGACGCTCTCGGGGCTATTTGGGTGGGAATTCGAGCAAAGGGCCTTTTTAGGTTTGACGGGAAAGAGTTTCAGAACGTTCCCATACGAACCACAAAGTCCATCACGTCGATTTATGCCATCGCTGAAGATCAAGACAACGTACTTTGGATGAGCAGCAATCAAGGCCTCATTAAATATGAAACGCGTACCGATGCATTTACCCTTTTTACCCAAAAAGACGGCTTGGCCGGGAATGAGTTCAGCAGTGGCGCCGTCCTGAAAACGAAAGGTTCGAAGTTTTATTTCGGGGGCCCGGGAGGCCTATCTTTTTTCGATGCCCGCAATATTGCCAAAAATGACTTTTCCCCACAAGTGATTTTGACCGATTTCAATATCAAAAATGAACCCATATCGCCGAAGGACGAAAACGGAATTTTGGAACAAAGCCTGCCGTATACCAAGAAAGTAGCACTAGCATATGACAATGCCAATTTCTCCATTAACTATGCTATCCCGAATTTCGTAAACCCCGCAAGTAATCAATACCAATATCGTATGGTGGGATTGGAGGAAAACTGGACGACGACTACCCGAACCCAGGCGAATTATACCATTCAAAAACCCGGCAATTACACCTTTGAGGTCAAGGGGGCCAATAATGATGGGGTTTGGAATGCCGAGCCTACTTCGATTCAAATCGAGGTGCTACCGGCACCGTGGCGTAGCGTTTGGGCATTTACGCTGTATGGAATATTGCTTTTTGGCGCGATTTGGGGCTTCGGGAACATCATCAGGTCACGTACCAAGCTGAAGCACGAGCTGCAGTTAGAACATCTTAAAAATCAACAAAATATTGAAAACAATGATGCCAAACTGCGTTTTTTTACCAATATCTCCCATGAGTTCCGGACACCGTTGACCTTGATTACAGGACCGCTGCAACAGCTTTTGGAGGATTACAAGGGAAGCCGCTATGTCTACAAAAAACTGCTGGTCATGGAGAGCAATGCCAATCACCTCTTACAGCTCATCAATAGATTGATGGACTTTAGGAAGCTGGAACATGAAAGGGTAAAGCTCGAAACCGCCGAAGGCAATATCGTTAAATTTTTAAGGGAAATTTTTCTTTCCTTCACTGAATTTGCGAAGGGTCGAAATTATGAGTACAGTTTCACCACCGAATCGGAAGAAATATTGGTGTACTACGATCGGCCTAAATTGGAGCAGGTTTTTTACAATTTGATTTCGAATGCCTTCAAATATACTCCTCAAGATGGCCAAATTGCTATTGAAATACGTACTGGGGAAGAAAATATTACCATCGACGTAAAGGATTCCGGCCACGGCATACCCGAGGAGTATCGCGAACGGATTTTCGATCGCTTTTTTGAAATTCCGGAATATAGGCGCGATGTGACAGAACAAGGTACTGGTACCGGCATTGGCTTATCTATAGCGAAGCGAATGGTCGAACTTCATAAAGGCTCGATTGCGGTGATAGGCGACACTAAAAAAGGGAGCATTTTTCGAGTAACACTTCCTTTAGGCAAGGAGCATCTGCAAGAAAATCAGATTATCCCCAATTTTAAATTCAGTGATGATCTGCGCCTCTATACCTCGCAATTGGAACAGGGTCAAGAGAATAATGAGGCTATTATAAGCGAACTGCTGCTCAACCAGGAAAAATATGTCATTTTATTGGTAGAGGACAATACGCCCTTGCGCAATTTCATGAAAGACCTTCTAAAGGAAAAATATAATGTATTAGAAGCGGGAGATGGTCAGGAGGCCATGCAGAAAGCGCTGAAATTCGTGCCTGATTTAATTGTTTCCGACGTTATTATGCCGCGAATGGTCGGGACCGAACTTTGTGCCAAAATCAAGGAGAATATCAAAACCAGCCACATCCCCGTCATTTTATTGACCTCAAGGACCTCCTTGCTCTACAAGTTCGAAGGTTTGGAAAGTGGGGCCGACGACTACATCAGCAAGCCCTTTGACGTTCGCGAATTTCAATTGCGGATCAAGAACCTCATCGAATCATCGAAACGGTTGCGTACCAAATTTTCCAATGACAATGGTTTCAAACCGAATGAGATAGCAGTCTCTTCGATCGATGAAGAACTTCTGGTAAAGGCGTTGCAGATCGTAGAAGACAATATTTCGAACGATCAGTTCGATATTCCCACATTTAGTTCCGAGCTCGGAGTAAGCAGAACCTTATTATTTACGAAAACCAAAGCATGGACGAATATGACTCCGAATGAGTTCATACAGGAGGTTCGTATGAAACGGGCCGTGCAGCTTTTGGAGCAGGACAAATTGAACATCTCTCAAGTAAGTTATAAAGTAGGATTTAAAAATCCGAAATACTTTAGCAAATGCTTCCAGAAAAAGTATGGAATAACGCCCTCAAGCTACACGGAAAAGTTTTCCGAAAACTTCACCGATTAGGAATTAGTGCTCTTACGACCCCGTATTTTAAGGTTTTCGGATTTTTGACACCCTACTTCCGTATTTTTAATACACTGGCTTAACATAACTTTGGTAAAATGAAAATCAAGAAGTTTCAAAAGAGATGGATTGAGGTCGCGCTGGTGGCCTTTATCGTCTTGATCGGACTCTTGATCATCTATCTCAATTAAACTCAACTCAAAATTCGAACTTATGTTGAAAAACAAAAAAAAGAACAAATGGATGAAGCCTCTTCTTTTAGGTGTTTTCGTCCTTCTGGGGGCCTTTGGGTTTGCTCAGGAAAAAACAATTACGGGAACGGTGGTTTCCAGCGAGGACGGACTCGAGATACCTGGCGTTAACGTGGTTGAAAAGGGTACGAACAATGGTACATCGACCGATTTTGATGGTAACTACAGCATTACGGTATCTGGCGATGATGCCGTATTGGTGTTCAGTTACATCGGTTATGTGAGCCAAGAACAAAGTGTTTCCGGTACGAATCAAATAAATGTATCACTGGCCGAAGACGTAAGCGCTTTGGAAGAAGTGGTTGTCGTAGGATACGGTACCACTAAGAAAAGCGATATTACGGGATCGGTTTCCTCGGTGAAGGCAGAGGAACTGGCGGCGTTTCCCGTATTGAGTGCAGAACAGGCCTTACAGGGTCGTGCGGCAGGGGTCGCAGTACAATCCAACAACGGTGGGGAGCCCGGTGCCCCTATAAGTATAAGTATACGGGGTAACACCTCCATTGGTTCGAGTAGTGCCGCTTTGGTTGTGGTAGATGGTTTTGTGGGTGGTGCGCTGCCGCAACCTACCGATATAGAATCCATAGAAATCCTAAAAGATGCTTCGGCAACTGCAATATACGGTTCCAGAGGTGCGAACGGGGTTATCATGGTTACGACTAAAAAAGGAAAGAAAGGAAGAATGCTGGTTGAGATCAACTCTTCTTATTCTTCGCAGAATACAACTGAAAGAATCGAATTATTGAATGCGAATCAATTTGCGGCGTACCGGCAAGCCATCAATCCCGCTTATATTCAGGGAACAGCACAAACCGACTGGCAAGATTTGATTTATAGAACAGGAAATATTTCAAATCATCAACTATCATTTTCGGGTGGCAGTGAAAACATCAACTATTACGTTTCCGGGAATTATTTCAACCAAAAAGGGGTCGTGATCAATTCGGGCTTCGAGCGATTCTCTTTCTTGAGCAACGTAGACGTACAGGCAACGAAAAGATTAAAACTAGGCTTCAATGCGTATGCCAACAGAGGCAATAAAGACGGAATCCAAAGTCAAGCCGGAAGTGGCGGTAGTGGTGGCGGGGATGTGATATCCACGGCCTATCGTTTTGCGCCGGACACGCCGATTCAAAATGAGAACGGAGTGAACACGACGAACCCCGTTGGCGATCAATTCGATAATCCTTTCGCTATCGCGACCGAATCAATAGATGAAACAAAGACCGATGAATATCGGGCCAATTTTTATGCGGACTATGAGCTTTTAAAAGGCTTGAATTTTAAGACGACCTTTGGTTACAGTACCGATAATCAAACACGCGGGCGGTTTCAACCATCCACGCTTATTGGTCAGGCAAGTACTCAAGGTGGTATTGCCAGTGTGGCGTCCGTTAAGGGAACGAATATCATCTCGGAAAACTATTTGACCTATACCACGGAGATAGGCAAAGGCAATCTTACCGCATTGGCGGGCTACTCCTATCAAAAGGATAGGACGGAGCGGTACAGCGCCGGGGCGCAAGGTTTTCTAAGTAATAGCTTATCTTATTTCGCACTTAATGCCGGGTCCGATATTCAGACACCGACCTCATCGCTCACCGAACGCGAAATCGTTTCGCTTTTCGGCAGATTGAATTACGAATATGATGACCGTTATTTGCTTACGTTTACGGCAAGACGTGACGGCGCATCCAATTTTGCAAGAAACAACAAGTATTCATTTTTCCCATCCGGAGCGATCGGTTGGAGAATTTCCAATGAAGGATTCCTGAAGGATAACGAAACACTATCAAATTTAAAATTAAGGGCCAGTTATGGGGTTACCGGTAACCCATCCATCACGCCGTATCAGTCATTGGCCAATTTTCAGCCGATATATGCGAATGTAGGAGATCAAACCGTTGGGGCGGTAGTGCCGGATTTGATCGAAAATCCGGATCTGAAATGGGAATCTTCCTATCAGGCCAATATCGGGATGGACTTGGGCTTTTTAAATGATCGTATCGCCCTTACCTTAGACTACTATTCGATTGATACGGAAGATTTGATTTTACGAAATTCCGGTTTGCCGGAGTACGCCGGACTTTTGAGTAATCCTTTCCAGAATGTAGGTGAAATAAATAATACTGGCTTTGAAGTGACACTGAATACCAAAAACGTCGTCAAGGAGAATTTTTCGTGGTCTACGGATTTAAACTGGTCAACGAATACCGTGGAAGTGGTCAAATTGATTGAAGGAGCGGATATATTTTTAGATTCCTCGCCGGGTTCTTTCCTGCAGGACGAAACACATATCTTGCGTGAAGGCGAACCTGTGGGCGTGTTTTGGGGCTATGAGTACCGAGGGGTAAATCAAGGCACTCCGGAACCGGGCACTGCAGGCTACTCCGAGACAGGCGCCGGAGACGAACTCTTTACCGATTTAAACGGAGATGGCGTCATCACAGGGGACGATCGTAAGATTATCGGTGATCCCAACCCGGACTGGATAGCGGGATTGAACAACAACCTTAGGTATAAGAACTTCGATATGAATATTTTCTTTCAAGCATCCGTGGGAGGGGATATCTTTAGCTATACCTTCCTTGAATTGGCCTCCGGGGAATCGAACGCGACGCCAGCCGTGTTGAATGCTTGGACGCCTTCTAATACCAATACCGATGTGCCCTCGGCGGGGGTACGCGAGAAGCGCATAACCGACCGTTTTGTTTACGATGGAAGCTATGTACGTTTGAAAAACCTATCATTAGGATATAACCTTCCTATTGACATTGTTGATAAAATTGGGATGCAAGGCATACGAATTAGCCTGAGTGGTCAAAATTTATTAACTTTTACTGACTTTCCTGGTACTGACCCAGAAGCCCAATATAGGAGCACTGGAAGCCAAGACAGTAATGTGAACAGAGGTTTCGATTACGGAAGCTATCCGAACATTCGGTCGTATACCCTATCGGTTAATTTGAAGTTCTAATAAAAAAAATACTACGATGAGAAATTTAAAATATTTAGGAATTTTTGTAGCACTGGCCACAGTGGTCGCGTGCTCGGATTTAGAAGAAGTCCCAGTGGGAAGACTTTCCCCTGATGGATTGGTGCAATCCCCTGCGGACGTGCAAACATTGATCAATGGGGCCATAGGTAACATGGCTACGGAACGCTATTGGGGTAGAAAACTCTCACTGCCCATTATGCTTAGAAGCGATATGGTCTCGATAGGGGATTTAGGTACTCCAGGCCGTAGGCAGGAGGTCAACAATTTCTCGATGGGTGCCGATAATGGTATGGTAACTGCGCTATGGCCAAAAGCTTACGAAGTTATCGCCGGAACGAACGAGGCTATTTTCTCGGCTAATAACTTGGATGCCGAGCCGGCGCAAATAGACCCAGTACGGGCACAAGCACACTTTTTTAGAGCCTATACCTACTACCATTTGGTCCGTTTGTTTGGATCGATTCCGTATTTAGATGCGCCTGTGGAAGACATTAATGTTGCTTTGTCTATTTCCAAAACATCTGCCGATGAGGTGTATTCGAACATTATCGCAGATCTTGAAGAGGCTAAATTGAATTTGCCGGATGTGCAGCCTACGACGGCTTTGCCTTCTAAGGCAACCGCAGCAGCCTTTCTTGCCTCAGTATACCTAACCCTGGGGGATTTCCAAAAAGCATACGATGAAGCGAAATTCGTCATCGATCGCGAAGGGGATTTCGGACTGGCTCTCGAAGCTGATTACCAAGATTTGTTCAATGCCGGCGTAAGGAGCTCCGAACCATTGTTAACACTCGATTTCAATGGTTTCAGTGATGGCGATACCGGTAGGGATTATGCACCCGCACTTACCGGGATCAGGGCAAATGAACGCGGCAATATCGGTGGCGGATGGTCGGTCGCAGTGCCCACCATAAATGTATACAACAGATGGGACGGTCGCGATTACAGAAAGGCCGTTAGTTTGGATACTACGGGAATCTTCAATGGTGTTGAAGAATCGTTTGATAAATTTCCGGAGTTCGATTCCCGAAACATTCAAAGTGCCTACATTGCCAAATATACGCGGCTCATTGGGGCCTCGGGGACAGGGAACGGAAGGGCCTCTAGTTTGAACTATAATTTAATGCGATATGCCGAAGTACTGCTTATCGCTGCGGAAGCATTGAATGAAATAACCCCAGGTTCCGATGAGGCGGCCGGATACGTGAATCGCGTTCGCGAACGCGCGCGCAATGGTAATGATTCTGGCTTTCCGGAGGACATCGAAGATGGGATGTCTCAAGACGAATTTAGGGATATGGTCTTAGAAGAGCGCAAATGGGAATTGGCCTTTGAGTTCAAAAGATGGTACGACATCAAGAGAAGACAGTTGGGTTCCGAGGTATTCGGGCCAGATGGTTTAGAGCCGCAACCCAATTTCGATCCTGCCCGGGATTATTTATTCCCACTACCCGGCGATGAATTGGAACGTAATCCGAACTTAGCACCGAATAACCCCGGTTATTAATCACAAGCATTCTTTTGTGGATACGGCCTCGTAGGCGAGGCCGTGCCTCCACTTGTACCTTCAAAAAATTATTCATGGCGAAAACTTGCTATTCCGTAGTAGCTATTGCATTTGTATTCCTATCCGTAGCCTGCAAATCCGATGGTACGAAAAAAACAGAAACACCGGCCATAAGCGTTGATTCGCTCTTGCAGATCAGGTATCAAAACCTCTTGCACTATCCGGTGGATTCCATGTCCTTTCCCAGGAGCTATACCCGAAGCACCAAGACGACTAGAAAAGTACCTTCAAAGGACTGGACCAGCGGCTTCTTTCCGGGAAATCTATGGCAGCTCTACAAATTAACGGGCAACAAAGCGTACAAAGAACGCGCCTCGGAGTGGACGGCCTTAATGGAAAAGGAGAAACTGAACGGCAAGACCCATGATATGGGATTCAAGATATATTGCAGTTTCGGTGAGGGTAACGAAGTTGAAAAGAGCGCTTTTTACCAAGATGTTATTGTAGAAAGTGCGCAGACCTTGGCCACCCGATTCAACGAGAACGTCGGTAGCCTTCGTTCGTGGGATTTCAATAGCGATGTTTGGGAGTTTCCCGTAATCATCGATAATATGATGAATCTCGAATTGCTATTTGAAGCGACTCGAATCAGTGGCGACAGTGCCTTTCATAAAATGGCCGTTACCCATGCCAATACAACACTCAAAAATCATTTTCGACCCGACAACAGTAGTGTACATGTAGTGGTTTATGATACCATCACCGGTGTGGTGAAAGAAAAAGTGACCCACCAGGGTTTCGATGCGGAATCGGTTTGGTCTAGAGGTCAGGGATGGGGAATCTATGGGTATACCATGTGTTATCGCTTTACCAAAGACCCAGCCTACTTGAAACAAGCGGAAGCAAGTGCACAATTCTATTTAAACCATCCGAACTTACCGGAAGATGGCATCCCGTTTTGGGATTTAAAAGATCCGGCCCTACCCGATGCAGTTAAAGACGTATCTGCCGCTACGATCATTGCCTCGGCTTTGCTGGAGTTAGCTTCGTATTCGGATCAACCGGAATATCAGGCTTATGCGAATAAGGTCATGGAAACACTACATTCCACCGAATATGTGTTGGATAGGGATATCGACGCACCGTTCATTTTAGACCACAGTACGGGTAACTGGCCCAAGAAAGATGAGATGGACGAACCCATTGTGTATGGTGATTATTATTTTTTAGAAGCGCTTCTGAGAACAAATAAACTTTAATCTATCTTATGAAAAACCTCCGTTTCTTGTTCTCGACAATTGTGATTTGCATATGGTTTTCCTGTGCGATCAAAGCGCAGGATACCGCGCCCCGTACAAAACAAAATATCAATGAAAAGTGGGGGTATTCGGAAAATCCCGTAGCGACGCCAGCTGAACTACAATCGGAGAGTACTTGGGCGACGGTCGATTTGCCACATAGTTGGAATAGTGAGGATGTAACCGATAACGTTCCCGGGTATCGCAGAAATGCAAGTTGGTACAAAAAGGATGTGAACATTCCCGAAATCGATTCAGACAAAAGATACCTGCTCTATTTCGAGGGGGCCAATATTACCACTGCAGTTTATGTAAATGGGAATAAGGCCGGAGAACATATAGGAGGCTACATTGGGTTCGAAATCGACATGACACCCTACCTCAAAGTGGGCTCGAATGAAGTTTTGGTCCGTGTAGATAATGGCTATGACCGTGATGTAATCCCGTCGCAGAAAAGCGACTTTTTTATCTATGGAGGCCTTACAAGGGATGTATGGCTGCTGACGAAACCGATTACCGCAATCGATGGGGTAAAGATTTCAACACCTCAGGTATCAAAAGCGAGCGCGTCCTTAAAAGTCGTCGTTCCTATCTCGGCGTACGATGGTAAAACGGGCATGGAGGTAGAGGTAGTGCTAAAAAATCCTTCAGGAAAGAAAGTGGCCTCGGAGAACGTTGACGTGACCTCTGAAACGGTAGAAGTATTATTTGAAAAGATACGAAAACCCCAATTATGGGACACCAAAACGCCCAACCTGTATACTGCCGAAATCAAACTTATCGAAAAAGGCAAAACGATTGATGCGACATCCGAAAAGGTTGGCTTTCGATGGTTCGAATTTGTTGATAACGGTCCGTTTTATTTGAACGGGGAGCGTTTGCTATTGAGAGGAACACACAGACATGAAGAACATGCGGGAGTAGGAGCGGCCATGTCAAATGAATTGCATCGTAAAGACATGGAGCTGATCAAGGAGATGGGCGCGAATTTCGTTCGTTTGGCGCATTATCCTCAAGATCCTGAAATTTACAAGGCTTGCGACGAACTTGGGTTATTGGTATGGGATGAGCTGCCTTGGTGCCGCGGGGGATTGGGAGAAGACGTTTGGCAAGCGAATACCAAGAACATGCTCAAGGAGATTATCGACCAGAACTACAATCACCCAAGTATAATTATTTGGTCTTTGGGCAACGAAATGTACTGGCTACCCGATTTTGAAGGCGGCGGCGATACCGCGAAAATGAATTCATTTTTAACCGAGTTGAACGAAATCGCCCACGATATGGACCCTACCCGTAAAACCGCGATTCGAAAATATTATGAGGGCGCTGAACTCGTAGATGTCTTTTCGCCCTCTATATGGTCAGGTTGGTACTCGGGAAGTTATAAAAGCTATCAAAAAGCTGTTGAAACCTACAAGAAAGAGTATAAACACTTTTTACATGCAGAATATGGTGGATCAAGCCATGTCGGGCGGCATAGTGAAAATCCCATAACCGGTGAAGGGCAGATACAGTCCGACGGATGGGAAGAGGCAATCGTTCAAACAGAAGTGGCCAACATCGCCCAAATCGGCGATTGGAGCGAAAACTATATCGTAGACCTTTTCGATTGGCACTTACGAATATCTGAGACAGATCCGACCTTTGTGGGCAATGTACAATGGGCCTTTAAGGACTTTGGAACGCCATTGCGTCCAGAAAACGATATCCCCTACATGAATCAAAAAGGGCTGGTAGATCGGGAAGGAAACCCAAAGGATGCTTTTTATGTATTTAAAAGTTATTGGGCCGACGAACCGTTCACTTATATCGAATCGCACAGTTGGACCGAACGTCAAGGCCCGAGTGATTTGGCTAGGAACGTGAGTGTTTTCAGTAATTGTGAAAAGGTAACACTTTATCACAATGGGAAAAGTCTCGGTGAAAAAACCAAGGACCTCAAGAATTTTCCGGCATCGGGATTACACTGGGACGTGGCATTCGCAGAAGGGAATAACGAGCTCGTAGCGAAGGGTGTTACAGCAAATGGTGGCGTCGCCAACGACACTTTGAAGGTAAACTACCGCTATACTAAAAATGGCGCGGCCAAAGGCTTGACCTTAAGTGCCGAAAAAATGGACAATGGAAATTATATGGTTACCGCCATAGCCAAGGATAGTGACGGAATGCGATGTCTTGATTACGAAGACAAGGTATATTTTCAGTGTTTGGAAGGCGGGAAGGCCAAAAAACACCAAGGTACCCCGACGGGAAGCGAAATTATAGGAATGGCCAATGGAAAGGCTTCGATAGAAGTGGTTCCCGACAATACGACGAATGATTTGAAAGTGATGGTTTTAAACCAAAATTTCAAGGGTACCTATTTGACCATTCAAAAATAGTTGTTGTTGAGTTAGTTTGATGCTATGGTCACTACCTAAAGGCCATAGCATCTTTTTTTTAAAGTAGTCTAAAAGCGAGAAGATGCGATATACGATTGTTTTTTTGATTTTAATTTCGATGGGCTGTTCAAGGGCACAGCATAGCTATGACCACCCGATTTTCAAAAAGGAGAAAGACAGGGTCTTAGAGCTAGTCGCCGATTATGAAAATTTGGAACCTATTACGGTTACCGCTGCAGTTTGCGAGCGAAGTACGGGGGGCAGGAACGATTTTTATTCCGAGGGGGATTACTGGTGGCCAGATCCCGAAAACCCCGATGGACCATATATTCGCAAAGACGGGATGACGAATCCAGAGAATTTTACCGCGCACCGGACCGCGATGATTCGTTTCAGCCAAATTGCAGGTGCTTTGGGATCGGCCTATTTGATAACCAAGGATGCAAAATATGCCGAGCAACTACGCCCGCATGTTCTGGCATGGTTCTTCGATGAAAATACACGTATGAATCCCAACCTGCTATATGGGCAAGCGATTATGGGAAAAGTGACAGGGCGTGGTATCGGAATCATCGATACGATCCACCTGATGGAGGTGGCAAAGGCCTTTGGTGCTACCGAATCCTCTGGGGTTTTCTCAAAAGATGAAATCAAAGGAGTGAAAGAGTGGTTTACCAATTATTTGAACTGGATAACTACTCACGAATATGGGGTCGCCGAAAGGGATAATGGCAATAATCACAGTGTTTGTTGGGCGTTACAGGTCGCCGTATTCGCCGAACTGGTGAAAGACCAACCAGCACTAGAGTACGTACGCGAAATGTATAAAAATGTATTATTACCGAGACAAATGGCCGCAAATGGCTCGTTTCCCTTAGAACTCGAACGCACCAAGCCCTATGGGTATTCCCTTTTTAATATCGATGCTTTGACCGGGGTTTGTCAGGTAGCATCAACTCCGGAAAATAATTTATTTGCTTACACTACCGATGATGGTAGGGGTATTGCCAAAGGCATTGAATTTATATTTCCGTATACAAAAGATAAAAGCAAATGGCCTTATGCAAAAGATGTGATGTATTGGGACGAATGGCCGGTACGGCATCCGTATTTGCTTTTTGGAGGTCTTGCTTTTGAAAAAGAGTCCTATTTAGCCCTCTGGAATACTTTGGAGCCCAATTTCGATACGCCTGAAGTGGTGCGTAATATGCCCATTCGTTATCCCTTATTGTGGCTAAACTAGCATAAAAAAAAGGGATAAGACTTTTTCAAGTTGTATCCCTTTTCTGTTCCATTGAATTTCTAATGTTTTAACAGAGGTTATTTCCGCACACGGTGTAACGTATTTTTTTACTGTCTCTGCTACTTGAAAAAAGAATGGACTTTCGATTGACTGCTGGTAATTGATTGATGATTGTTTTCATGACGGTGTTGTTTTGTGCATTACCCTGCGGCAGTGCGATTGATGTCTGCTTCTTAAACCGTGATTAGCGGTTGAAATTTCGATATTGTGCCCATTGCACTCTTTTACTACTTCTAAAGGATGAAAAGTACTGACCGGTTTTTGATTCTGTTGCTGTTGCTGTGATTGATGCTTTCATGATTTTCGTTTTTTAACCTGAAATATGTTCAGGTGTGGATTGATGTTGTTTGTTGTTCTTTTTAATCGTGATTAGCGATTAAAGTTTCTGTATTGTGCCCATTGCACTCTTTTACTGCTTCTAAAGGATGAAAAATACTGTCCTGTTTTTGATTCTGTTGCTGTTGCGGTGATTGATGCTTTCATAATTTCTAGGTTTTGTTGTTTTAATGATGGTGTAAAGATGCTTCGAATTGTCTGGTAGGGAAAATTACATGTACCGAATCGTATTTTTTATGGGTTCAATTGTAGCTATTTCCTATCCAAAGAGCTTCTTAGCGATTAAAATTTCGGTACTGTGCCCATTGTATTCTTTTGCTGTTTCTCAATGATGAAAAGTACTGTCCTGTTTTTGACTCTGTTGTCGTTCTGTTGCTTGATGCTTTCATAATTTCTAGGTTTTTAATTGTTGATATCAAAATGACTTACAACTACTAGACGAGGTACTATCTGTTTTGTTACAGTACTATGTATAAAAAGGTACTATTTTATGAATTGATTAACAATTTTTAACAAAATTTCAAAACAATGATTATTTTAAATATCTAATAATCAAATGATTAAATATTGTTGGATTAAAATGTTAAAAATAGAGTGGAATTTATCTTAGCCGTAAAGAAGACAGAAAGGCGGTGTCTTGCAAAAGGGAGTAACGGTATTAAGGTATTTTAAAATCGGTTTCTATAACCTACGCAATGATAAGCCCGAGTACCTCTGGCATTGTGTGCCATCGCAGTCGCTTTTAAAGCAACGGACTAAAAAACTTGGCCAGGCCTTCCAGAAACTTTATCCATACGGGCCGTTTTTTAAATGTTTCATAATCCAGACAGATATCATCGGTGCAGTGCGCGTCGAACTCCTCGGTAATTTTCGTCGCCAATTCGGTATCATACAACAAGGCGTTAGTCTCAAAATTATGCTCAAAACTGCGGTAATCGAAATTGCCGGAACCTACTGATGCTATTTCCTGATCGATTACGATGACCTTACTATGGGAAAAATCGTGGCGGGTATAGATTTTGACCCCTACGGCCAACAGCTCCCGAAAACAGGAGGCCATACTGTATTTGGCCATTAAGGAATCCGATTTTTTGGGAACGAGTAGACTAACCTCCACCCCACTTAAAGCGGCTATTTTTAATGCCTCCAGCACAGGCAGTCCGGGTATGAAATAGGGGTTCGCTATACAGATACGGTTCTCTGCCAAATTGATCATGGCAATGTATTGTTGCATGATGGCCGGCTGTTTAGAGTCGGGACCACTGGAGACGATCTGCGCGGTCATTTCTCCTTTTGTTGGTATTTTTGTTAGGTACTTAGAGGTATCCAATAAGTCTTTTTTTTCGGAAGAGGTATGGTAGTCCTGCAAAAATATTCGATGCAGGCTATTCACAACGGGACCCTCCAATTTCACATGAAAATCTTTCCATATTCCCAGATTCGAAATTGGGCGTATGTATTTATCCGATACGTTTACCCCACCCGTAAATCCCGTATGGCCGTCAATGATGAGTATTTTACGATGATTTCGATAATTCAGTCGGTATAGGGTATTTCCGAAACGCAGGGGAAGGATAGAATGCGTATCTACCCCGATATCCCGAAAACGTTTAATGGTCTTGCCGCGAAGCCCGGAGCTACCCAATGAATCATATATCAAACGCACTTGCACACCTTCTTCTGTTTTCTGCTTGAATAGTGTATAGAAGGTATCTGTAAGTTCACCCTTCTCGATAATGTAATACTGCATGTGAATATAGTTCTCGGCCTTCTTTATAGCCTCGAAAATACTTTGGAAGGTCTTTTCCCCGTCATTTAAAAGCGTAATCTTATTTCCCTCATATGCCGACATTAGACTATTGTTCTTCACCAATCTCGCCAGTTTTGCTTTTTTTCGAAGGTCGAAATTCCGGAGCGATTCCTGTTCCTCTTCCGGAATGTCGAACAACTTTCTCCGCTCAGAGTGCTTCAGCCTAAAAATCTTGAATTTTCGGCGATTGACCCCGAATAGATAGTACAATAGAGGTCCCGCAAAGGGAAAGACAATTGCCGTAAGTACCCAACTTATAGATTTTGTGGGTCGCGAGCCATGAAAGACGATACTTGCAATAGCCCATAATGTAATAATTATATAAAGAATTAACAGGGCTGTATTCATTAGTCTAAAATAACGATTTCGAGTTAAGTGCTGATGCCTTTACGGTGGATGGTTCTATCAAATAGTGCTAGTATCTACAGCAAATGAGTCTCCACGGAAACAAAGGATTGAATATCTTTAAAAAAAATTTAAAAAATACAATTATGGGAGTCATCGCCAAACACGAGAACAAAATTACATTATACTATCATTCCGATACGGCTATCGGGAAACAGACCAAAGCCTACCTGGCATCAAGCGAGAAGGATATATTGCCCATTGACTTGGCACAACAGAACCTCACCGGTACCCAATGGGCCGAAATTGCCAAAGGGCTGGGAAAAAGCGCCAGTGACTTAATAGACAAGGAGCATCCCACTTTCGTTGACGAATACGGTGATGACCGCATTGAGATGGACGAGCACCAGTGGTTAAAGATTTTAGACAATCGCCCTGAAGTGATCATTTGTCCGATTTTAATCGTTGGGGAGGCTTTTTACGAGATTTCGACACCTTCGGACATTATGGCGCATATTGAAGCTGACAGCGCTGGTTTAAACGAACGCGGAAAATAGCGTCCGCTTCACTTTTTCTCTTACCTCGATTTTAGAGATAGCGCCCCATTCGGTCTTTGATAACCATAAGGCGGTAGGGCAAAATAAAAGGCGAATACTTTAAACGTATTCGCCTTTGGGTTGTAAACTACTTCTTCAACGGCTATCTAGTTATCGTCAACCGCATCTTCGATTTCATCACCGGCATCATCTACGGCATCTTCCACATCTTCACCTACTTCTTCTACGCCATCTTCGATTTTTTCCCCTGTGGTTTTTTCTCTACAGCTCGAAATGGAGAATACGAATACAGCTGTTAACATTAGCATTAAAAATTTTACTGATTTTTTCATAATAATACAGTTTCTATTAGTGATTGTTATAATATTTTCTTTCTCCCGCTAATTAAAGATACTACAAATAATACAAGGAATATAAAGAATAATACTTTGGCGATGGTGGCAGCACCTGCAGCGATACCCCCGAAACCAAATATACCTGCAATAATGGCTAAAATGATAAAAGTGATGGTCCAACGTAACATAGGATTTGCAATTTAAAGGTTAACATTACTTTAATCAGTAACGACTCAACTATTTTGGTTGACCCAAATATCGGTAGAAGCAACACGTTCAATGAATGGTATAACACCTATTCTTGACTCATATGGATTTTTCTAAGTAAAAGAATATCAAATAGATGTGTGGTCTGTGCTCTGTTTGGTACGCGACAGGTAAATTTTCAAATTGCTATAGATAGCACGATAGATTGTATTACCTTTAGAAGCATAACAATTTACTGAAATGGTCGAGAAATTAGGCATACGGGATTTGAATGTGCACGATGTGATAAAGGACATGGCGAAGAATTTCGGTATTTCATATGATGAAGAACATCATGAAATGTGTATTCGTATCCCCGATGAATTGGGATCGGGCTATGTAAAAGCAATCCAATTCGAGAACGGGCTTGGTATTTTAGAATCGGACTACCTCTTAAAAAAGAAATTCCATATTGAAATGCAAAAGGGGGTAATACATCCCTTAAAGATAATTTTCAATCGTGAATCGGCTTTTGATCATAAATTTAACGGGAAGGAAGAGGAACATCGTATAGATCATCTTGAGAGCGCTATCCTGTCAAGCAACTCTAAACATACGCACGTCTTTAAAATGCCCGCAAATGAACCTATCTGCACTTTTAGTATTCAAATCAACCGAAAACTTTTCGAAAAGAAAATAGACGCTTTTCTTTCCGATATGGATGAAAACACGGAAACCTTATTTCGTGATGTAAACGGAATCAATCTCTACTTTCATAAGAGCCATTATAGTTTGGACATTTCTCGGTTTATAGAAGAATTTACCGAATGTGAACTCCAGGGCTTCATGAAAGCCGTATATCAGGAGGGCAAAGCGTACGAAATTCTTACCCATCACCTTAAACAGTATTTAGATGATTTGAATGAGCCCGACAAACGTAAAATCCTGCGACAGTCTACGGTTAATCGTATCGAAAAGGCAGTTGACCTCATAAAGGAAGAAATCGCTACGGTCGGTAATGTGGTTGCGTTGGCCAATGACGTTGGTCTCAACCAGAATACGCTACAGGCCGGATTTAAGCAGTTGTACGGGAAGTCGGTAAATCAATTCATACGCGATGAGCGAATAGAAATGGCCAAAGACCTCATTGAGACCTCGAATATGAATATTACGGAAATTACGTATGCGATCGGTATCAACTCTAGAAGCTATTTTTCCAAGTTGTTCAAGGAAAAATTTTCGGTAAGTCCGAAGCATTATCTACAAAAAATTCGGGAAGAGGGCCGAAAGACCTCCTAAAAGTATTTCCTCGATTATGCCTAAACAAGTCTTCCAGTCCACATGATCATACTAAGAAGAGTTGTCTTCCGATTCTACGACAAAATATTCCCTTGCTTTTCTGCCGGCAGCCGATTCTTTGTTTTCTTCTAAAATTCCGCTTTAGGCTATACTAAGATATATTTTAAGATTGTTTAACAATTTTTCCATTAAATTAAACGAGAAAGTGCTCATTTGTGTTAGTTTGAGTTTCAATACTGTTAATGTGTAGTAGCATTTCGCCATTTCTTTGTAAGGCAAAATTTAAATGTAGATAGGAGAGGTTTCTAATGAGAGAAATTGTTATAACTAGTACAAAAGACGATGTTATTCTTGAGCAGCTTAATGTATGCTTGGAAGGCGATCTGACCGATAATTGGGGTGAGCGTGTGCTTACCTTCGATAATGCCTTAGGCAAAGGCGTGGTTCGCAGCATATCTTTTGACTGGGGCGTATCGCTGTTAGATTGCGATGTTATGTTCAATGAGGATGTAAAAATCGTATTTCAGACCTCCAGCGTAACGCCCATTGAATTCGTTTTTATTTCAAAGGGTTCTTTCAAGTACAATGCCGATGATACTGAAGAAATTATAGACCTGGAGCAATACCAGAATATTATTTTGGCACCGAAACGATATTCTAAGAAAACTTTTATGTTCCCACCCGATCGTCAGATCAAGGTAAATTTTATTCGGATACTTCGAAAAGAGTATCTCAAGAAAAAAAATAACAATGTTACATTTTTAAATGAACTCCTTTTGTCGGTGTTCAATGATGAGAATGCAAACCTACCGTATAAACATAAAGGTAGTTTCAGTTTAAAAATTGCAGATGAGGTGAAAGCGTTAAACGCCGTATATGACAGCGGTATCATGCGTACTTTATCCTTGGAAGGCCGCTTGTACCTTATATTGGCCATGCAATTGATGGAGCATCACAACTTCGAGAATAAAGTAACGCTCCCTGAATCCTTGTCAAAAAGTGACATTAAAAAAATACATGAACTGTCTCAATATATTGTCGATAATATTGCCAATCCGTTGTCGGTAGTAATTTTGGCAGAGCAATCCGGCTTGAGCCCTAAGAAACTGCAATTGGGTTTTAGGGTGCTATATTCCAAATCGGTAAACGAGTACATTAGGCAATTGAAATTGGAAATTTCCAGAGATTACCTCAAAAACACCGAATTATCCGTCTCCGAAATCGTTTATGCCATTGGGATAAAAAGTAGAAGCTATTTTTCGAAGATTTTTTCTGAAGCCTATGGCATTTTGCCTACAGAGTATCGTAAACATTTATTGAAGAAAGAACTTTAGCCAACTCTCATTCGTCTGTAGGTAGATTGCCATAATCATACGGCCCGAGCATACTGTCGTAAGAGATATTTTGATTGAAGAACTCTTTTTCAATAGGAGTTGCATGCAATTTATTATCGTGGTCCTGCCCCAAGAATTCCTTTATTTCTTTCGGTCGAAGGGAATCATCAAGATAAATATCCGCCAGACTCTCTTTGATAACAATAGGCATTTTGTCTCCGACATTTTGAAACTTTTTGATAAAGTCGTCGGCTTTTTTTACCAATAGGGAGCATGTGATAAAACCATCCTCTAAAACATTATATACACCCGCAAGATAAAATGGGGCTCCGGATTTTAAACCAATATGATACGGATAAACCTTCCCGTCTCGAAGATAGCAGGTAAAGAAGCCCGTAACGATAAAGAGACACCTTCTGTGCTTAAAGGGTCTGGAATACCAGAGATCTGACGTTATTCCGGCATAATCAAAGTGTAATGTATTGGTCACGTTTTGAAAAGCGGTCCACTCGTCTGTGTATTCCTCTGGAAGAATACCCCAAATACCCAAGGAAATCAATTCGGGCTGTTCCGCTGTTACAATAGAAACATTGGTCTCTATCAAACCATTTATGACTACTTCAGGTTTGTAGAGATTAGGGTGTTTGAAAGACAAACCTAACCTTCGCTCGATCCTCGACCGTTCCGCAGTATTTGAAAGTTTATAGTACATAAGGTTTGCTTAGAAGATGCAAGTAACGAAAAGAGCGATAGTATCATTGTTTCAATTAAGATAAAATGTAACCCATTAAAAATTAATTGTTTAAGCAAAATTCTTAAATCGCTGATTTTTACGCAATAACGTTAAACATTTATTTTAAATCGGTAAGGCCGTACTGTCTGTAATGGTAATTTTGAGGTAAGATAAAGTAATAGGTCTAAAAAGGTCTTTGAAAAATTTGTAAATTATGGAAACTAGAAAAAAAAGGGCAAAGCAAGAACTCGAATCCTTGGCAGCGCACCTTGTAGGCGAGGTAGTTTACGAGAATGGTGTACAGGTACTTAAAGTCAGTAATGAGATTGGAGAAGGACAGGTACAATGTATCTGTTTCGACGATGGTCTTATTGCCATGGAGTTCGATGTAGCATTAAAGCAGAATATTTCTGTGCTATTGAACGAGAAGCAAGGCGATATGGTGTATTTTCTATATTGTCTGGAAGGGAATTGTCTTCATAAATTCCAAAAAGATGAAGTGATTACCAAATTGGAAGAATTGCAAACGGCTGTTGTTTCAAACAGCACGGAGCTGTTGAGCGAATTATTGATCCGTAAGGATAGTCGATTGATTTTAAATCTTATTAGAATCGATAGAAAGAAATACGTTAAGAAATTCAAGAAAGATTTTGAAGGTTTTGACCAGAAGACTTTGCAATTTCTTGATTCGTTCAATGATCATAAAGGGTATTTTCACCTGGGGAAGATAAACCTTGAAATAGGAGAGCTCATCAAGATGCTTGAAAATGCGAAATTCGTAAACGACTTGTCGACACTGATGCAGTTCGAAGGTATTTGCCATCTGATACTTGCAAAGCAAATCGAGCAATTCAGATTTGAAATGGAATTTGGAAAGAGCCCTGCGACCACATTATTAAAGCGGGAACTAAAGGATATTGGGGAAGTCAGTGATTTTATCAAAAATTATCCGGAGGTACAGCATACTATTACCAATCTGTGTTCCAAATCGGGCCTTTCCGCAGCAAAACTGCAACAAGGCTTTCGTTTCATACATGACATGACGGTTGGCGAGTTCGTTCGCGATACCCGTTTAAAAAGAGCCCGTCATCTATTGCAGACCACAGAGATGAACATTTCCGAAGTGGTCTATACCATTGGTTTGACCAGCAGGAGCTATTTTTGTAAGATTTTCAAGGCCAAATACCGTTGTAGTCCAAAGCAATACAAAAAAAATGTACTGCAAAAGCAGCAAATCGAGGCGTAGTTTCAATCTAAAAAATCTCCTACGGTCCATCCTCTGGGATAGTCGGGTTCAAGAAATTTTTTATCAGCAAAAAGGCCCTTCCGAGATTTATCTCGGAAGGGCCTTTTTTGGTTTTGATTACTTCGTTTAACTAATGTCTTCCAATCGCTTGATAGTGTTCAAGCCATTTTCAATATGACTTTTTTGTGTTTTCAACAAAGACGCCGTAGTTGAGGGTAACGAAGTTTCTCCCAAAATATCATCATATTCTTCCACTGCCGCTTTTTCTCCCCTAATAGCCTCTTCCAACATCGATTCTGCATCATCGGCAGAAAATAACGCTTTCACATCCATCCAGGTACGGTGTGCTGCACCCGTGAGACTACCTCCTTTATCAACCTCCTGACCAAACGATTTGATTTCTGACTTTAAATCATGTCCGAAGTCATAGCGTTCCTGAGCTTTTTTTTGAAAAAATTCTTTCAATGGGGTGTTGTCGGTATTCTCGGCCGCTTTTTTAAACCCTTTTTCAGCGTCATAGGTCTTTTCTAAAAGGTCATTCAATTTATTGCCTACTGTTTCTGTGTATGTACTCATAATCTTTAAAATTTTTTAGTGAGTGATAACTTTTTTAATTGGATGCCTATCACATTACATCCGAATCGCACCAATAGTGTTTTCAAATGAAAACTTTTTTAATGCCGATAGAAGGGATTACGACTTTTAAAGCCTTCGATTTTTTGTTTCAACTTTTCCCTCGATTCAATAGTCGACTCCTGTTCTGAAGTAATCGACAATGATTGATGAATCTCGATAAAGGGTAAAATCCGTTTCTCGGTATTCTGTTCGGCCGAAGGGGCAATTGTTCGAGCTTGTTTAATAAAAGGAAAGATGAGCAGAACGAATATTCCCAATACCGAACCAATAAGGAGTATGATATAAGGAGAATTGGATGCAAACATAGTTACGCGATTTTTTTATAAAATTAGGTACATACAAACTAATCGGTTTGTTTAAAAGATGAAAGTATTGACTCATTCAGGCCGGCCCTCACCATAGAACCTATTGGGTTAAAAACTTTCCTTTTTGGTGCCAGTTCAAATTGTAGTTGTATCTTAATTGTGTTAATTTCAAATGTTCGATGAAGCTATGGCTTGGCAACAGACGAAGGCGAAAAACGACATTAATTTGTCACTTAAATCAAAAATGATGATACGAGAAGGAACTAAAGTAAAATGGAAATGGGGCAACGGAACTGCAGAAGGTAAAGTTCAAGAGACCTATACCAGTAAAGTTACCAAAACCATTAAAGGAACTACTGTTACTCGGGATGCTGATGACGACAACAAAGCGCTGTATATAAAACAGGATGACGGCGACCATGTTTTAAAGAGTGAAAGCGAAGTAGAAAGAGTTGATTAAAGACTGCGTTCTCAAGGAATAGGGTCGAGATTCAAGCTTCCGTCAAGGTAGGTTTATGGGCTTTGATGAGGTCTAAGACAACTTGTTCGGAGGGAGAGAAAAAAGGAGCATTATCATTGATAGCATCTACTTTATCAAACGCTTCGCCAAGGTTTCCCGATTCGTATTGCCGGGCAAGCATCGGGTGAACATAATATTTTCTGCAAACATTTCGCGTATTGCCCAGCTCTTTCGCAGTACTGTCGTACGCCCTTAAAATATTCTTTTGTATTTGCTTTGGCGTCTTTGGAGTTTTAAGGGCCATTAAACTCTCGAAAAATATGATGGAACCGGACCAAGTCCTGAAATCTTTTGCGGTAAATAGGGCACCGCTGATTTTGTGCAGGTAATCATTCACCATACCACTATCTACCGAATGTTTGTCGCCCTTAGCATCGTAATATTGGAACAATTCCCATCCCGGAATTTCCTCACAGCGGTTTACCAATCTGATCAAGCGTTTATTGCGCAGCGTAATCTTGTGCTGTTTTCCTTTCTTGCCCTTGAATTCAAATTTTAGGGCATCTTTGAACGTGTTTACATGTCGCGTTCGTAAGGTCGAGAGACCATAGGTTTTATTTCTTTTCGCATATTGCTCATTACCTATCCTGATGTGGGTTTCCTCCATTAAGCGTATGATGAGCGCGAGAACTTTAGATTTCGTCCAATCTTTCTGATCTAAATCCTGATCCACGCGTTCCCGTATCTTCGGTAATTGTTCCCCGAAGGAAATCATCTTATAAAATTTGGTCTGATTGCGTACTTTGGTCCATGTAGGATGATAACGGTATTGCTTTCTACGTTTCGTATCCCTTCCTACGGCCTGTAGATGCCCATTTGGCAAATGCGTGATTCTGACGTTCTCCCATGCTGGGGGTATTACCAAACCCTCAATTCGTTTCAACTGGTCCTCTTCCTTCAACAATGAACCGTTCGCAGCATACTCGAACGCTTTATTTTTCTTAATCCTATTGATGGTTAATTCGTCATCATTGACATAGGTAAGGTCTAAATGCTCAATAGCTATTTCAGGCTCTTTGAGCAATAATTCTAAGAACTCCATATCTTTTAAGGATCCTACCACTTTTATGCGCTGTGTTGAAAGGTTTGAATGTACACTATGAAAAGATAGTGTTATGACTGATGATAGAAAAGAAAATGGTCCCAATATAAACGTATAATGGAACCATTAACCTACAATCAACCAAACATTTTTTATGGCCCTATTTTCTTAGTATCTTAATAGGGAACAACACAAAAATAGGAAGGTTATGCTACGATGGAGTGCTATATCGGTTAATTGATTAACGTTTTTGCGTTGCCCCATAATTTTTCATGTCAAGAGTAGTATCTTTTCGACAATGATAGCGCAAAGCATGCCTCCATTTTAATTTTATGAAGCCACAGAAATGAAAAAAGACACTGATTTTTCCGAACTGAGCGCAGTTTATATCAACTGTACTTTAAAAAATTCCTCGAAACAAAGCCACACAGAAGGTTTGATGCGGGTCTCCATGGCTATTTTGAAGGCTGAAAAGGTGTCCGTCGAGTACTTGCGTTTGGCTGACCACGAAGTGCCGGTAGGGTTAGTGCCCGATATGACCGAAGAAGGTGCCGAAAAGGATGACTGGCCCGATATCTATAAAAAAATAATGAAGGCCGATATCTTGGTTATCGGTACCCCCATTTGGTTGGGCGAACGTTCTTCGATAGCGTCGAAATTAATAGAGCGGCTCTACGGCATGAGCGGAAAAACAAATGATAAAGGGCAGTATATTTATTACGGCAAGGTAGGTGGTTGTGTCATTACCGGAAATGAAGATGGTATAAAACATTGTGCTATGGGCATGCTTTACGCGCTACAGCATCTCGGCTTTAGTATTCCCCCACAAGCCGATTGCGGTTGGATCGGCGAAGCCGGCCCGGGCCCCAGTTATATGGATGAGGAATCGGGAGCGAAGAATAATGAGTTCACCAATCGGAATACTACTTTTATGACGTACAACCTATTACATATGGCAAAAATGTTGAAAGCGAACAAAGGGTATCCTGCATATGGTAATTCGCGGGAGGAGTGGGACGATGGCACGCGGTGGAATTTCGACAATCCAGAATACCGCTAGGCCAATACGCAAAAATTATTTTCATGAAGAATCCGGTCAAAGTTCTGTTCAAATATTTAAAGCGTATTTATTTTAATGCGCTGCGAAGTATTGCATTTTATCCCGTACTGATAACCTCGTCATTTCTCTTGATTTCCATCATCGTACTCTATCTGGAAAATACGGGAGTGTTCAACAATTGGAAACAAAGTAGTTCCTATCTATTTGTACAGGATTATGAAACGGCCCGCACGTGGCTCTCTGCGCTTATAGGGGGTATCTTATCGCTTACGGTATTCAGTTTTACCATGGTGATGTTGGTGCTAAATCAGGCTTCGGCGAATTTTTCACCAAGATTGCTTCCAGGATTGGTTGCCAATAAAAAGTATCAGATCATACTGGGTTTTTACATCGGCACACTGCTCTATTGTATCGTAGTCTTAATTTCGTTGGGTGCATATGGTTCCAAAACGGGCTCCTCAGGACTCTCGATTACACTGTCGGCGGTATTCGCCTTGCTTTGTATTTCTATGTTCGTATACTTTATCGATACCATCTCCAAAGCGATTCAGATACGTAACATTATAGAGGTCGTCTCCAGCTCCTGTATGGAAAGTATTAAGGAATTTCAAGACGATCAGACGGGAGCTGTCATCGGCTTGAAGGACTATGATACTCAAGGATGGTCTGAAATAGCATGTATTACCTCTGGTTATTTCAGGGGTTTTGATACCAAGCTGCTTTCTGAAGAATTTAAAGATTCGGTAAACCAAATTGAAGTTATCCCCTACGTCGGGCAACATCTTTGGGAGGGAGATGCGATATTTAGAACGGAGCAAAACCTTTCAGCCGATGAAATTGAAAACCTCTTGTTCTGTGTATATATGTCTTCCGACAGACATGTTGAAAATGATGCCTCGGGAGGTATGGTGCAACTCATGGAGATTGCGGTCAAGGCACTTTCCCCAGGAATAAATGATCCCGGAACAGCTTTGGATGTACTTTCCCATCTCGGTAATCTAATGGCAAAGCATATGGCTTTTCCGGCCATGAGTTCCTCAACGGTGGAAAATAGTTCCTTGGTAATTTTGAGAAATTACATTACCACTCCAGAGTTATTGCGAATCGTTATTCAGCCAATTCGGGCTTATGGAAAAAGCGATAGTTCTATTATGAGTGAACTGGTGCGCGTCCTGATTTTTTTACTTAGACAAAAAGGTGTCTCACCCTTGTCTAAAAAAGCTTTGGAAACAGAGCTTGAGGCGTTGAAAATAGATTTGGAAGAGAATATTGGCAATTCAATCGATAGGGCGTATACGTCAACTATCATGAATTCTACTTATGATTGATGGGAATAGGGCGACTGTTTTTTCGCTCCACGGCGAACTAAAAACAACTCAAATTGAAAAGGTATCTTAATTTGGAATGAAATACGTCACATCCCATCTTGATACAGCTAACGAAAATCGATTTTACCATTTATTTTTGTGAAGAATAAAAAATAGCATTATGAAATATTTAAATATAGACGACAAAGAACTGGTTCCCGTCATCAAGGAACTCAACACCTTATTGGCAGATTATCATATCTACTATCAAAAACTAAGAAGTTTTCATTGGAACGTGTTGGGAAAGAATTTTTTCGATCTTCATATCAAGTTCGAAGAGCTTTATGGTGATGCCAGAATAAAAATCGATGAGATAGCGGAACGCATCTTAACCTTGGGGCATCATCCAGTCAGTAATTTTAGTGATTATTTGAAGAATTCCTCGCTTGAGGAAGTTTCTGCATTTATACCGGATACCGAAATGGTTGAGGAACTGCTTTCGGACCACAAAGCGATACTAAAGCAGATGAAAAAGATAATCGATACCGCTGGCGATGCCGGCGATGAAGGAAGTATCGACTTGATTGGGGCTTACATTCGCGAATTGGAGAAGGCGAGCTGGATGCTGAACGCTTGGAATAAGAATACAGATGACCAGTTGAAAATCGCAAAGTCGACAAGAAGCTCCTAGGAACAACAGAAAATATGAATCATTTTAATAACCCCTCCAACGAGGGGTTATTATTTGGTCTCATTTGAAGTACTATGGAACAATAGAACAGTTCTGAAATCTTATAGGCACCTTCCTTGAACCTTTGCCGGATTTTGGAATATTCCGTGGTTTGGAGTAAAAAATGAGCACCATAGTATAAACCGTAAGCATACTTAGGGTTATTTTTGTTGTGAAAGCAATTTAATTTGGTATTCGAGCCGTACTCAATTTTTGAGTGTAGCGTCTTTACCATGAATTCAATACCTATGACAGAGATTATCGTCAATGCCGAAAGCGTAGAAGGTACAGTGAAACAGATTCAGGCTGTGATCGGTGGCCTTATTCAAGAAAGATGGGGCGAATATGTATTATTGGTCGATAACGAAAAGGCAAAAGGAAACATCCGTTTTATAACATTCGACTGGGGCGTTAGCCTTCTGGAGTATGATATTGTTTTCTTTGATACGATAACCTTGATAATGGACGCTTCAGCATATAATCCCATCCACTTTTCCTATTGTCTGGAGGGGGAATGTGGTCATCGATTCGATTATGAGGATGAGAGCAACATAAAGACCTTGGAGCAGTTTCAATCGGTAATCATCACCAGTAAGGATGGCGGATTCAACTACGGTTACTTCCCTAAGAACAAAAAACTCGCCATCAACGTCATTCAGATCACCAGAAAACAGTTTCTCAAAAAGCGTCTGAACAATGTGGATCAGTTAAATGAAAAACTCTACGAAGTATTTCTCGACAAGGATCACAACAACACTTATGCGTATTATGGGTCCTACAATCTTAAAATGGCCGATAAAATCGGGGCGCTGCGAAAGGTTAAAACAAAGGGCATGATACGTATTATGCAGATTGAAGGCCTAGTTTACGAAATTCTTTCGTTACATATTTTGCAACATGACAAGGCCGTTAAAAATAAATTACCGGTGACCGGCCTCTTGCGTAGTGAATTGAAAACGGTGCGCGACCTGGCCAAAAGAATCGTAAAAAACCCATCATTCGAATATTCGCTCGATAAATTATCTTTACAATCGGGACTATCGCAGGCAAAATTACAAGAGGGGTTTAAATTGCTCTATACCCGCACGGTTACTGAATACATTCGACACATCAGATTAGAAAAAGCTAGGGATTTGATCAAGACAACAGATTTAAATATATCACAGATTGTATATACCATAGGCTTTAGTAGCCGTAGCTATTTCAGCAAGATATTCAAGAACAAATACGGTATCAGCCCTAGTGAATTTCAAAATCACGTAGTGGTCACCTCAGAAGCCGTATAACACAAATCATATTATGAAACCAATTTTTTTTGCCATATCCCTTTCAATACTCGTAATTACGTTTGTTTCGTGTACCGATAAAAGTCCAAACCGGAACGCTCAAGGCCAAGATGAGCTTGAATCGTTGGAAATAGAACAACCAATCGTCAAGAGCGATATCCATTATAATAATATCATTTATGTGCCTATTTATTCCGACATCTATTTTGACGATGCCAATCAAAAGAACTTATTGGCAGCAACACTGAGTATCAGAAATACAAGTTACACCGACTCGCTCTACGTTTCCAAAATCGATTATTTCAGTACCGATGGTACATTGGTTAAAAGTTATATTGATAACCCTATTAGCCTTAGACCCATGGCTTCAGTTAATTATGTGGTCGCCACACAAGACGATACGGGCGGGGCAGGGGCTAACTTTATAGTAGCCTTAAGTTCCAAGAGTACCGATCTTATGCCGCTGGTTCAGGCCATCATGGTTGGTAAGAACGGTAACAAGGGATTTGCATTCTCTACCGATGGTTATTCTATTCGTCAGAAACAAAAAAAGGAAACCCCATAATAGGATTTCCTTCTTGAATACTGATATAAGGGAATAATTTACCTAAAAATTCTTCGAAGTAGATATAGAAGACCGTATTTTTTTGCAAAAGAAGCTATAGTACCCAACCAATTTGGAGTACTAAAATCCTCTTTTACGTCGTGCTTAAGGCCTTTAAGCTCCTCAAGGGCGATTTGTCTTTCAAGATTCAACCGTTTCAAATCCCTGTTAATTTCCTCAAAATTGCGGTAATTTGTCATTTTACAAAGAATTTTTCAGATAATTTCTTGATTACGAAATTGTCGAATTTTGTTCGAAGAAGGAACAAAATAAAACCTAGGAGAACAAGAATTACAGCAATGATAATACACGCCTGTACATTGTCGCCAAGATACTCGCCTAGACTCATAGTGGCCGCCACTATAAGCAGAATAAGCCCGATAAGTAACAAACTCCCAATAATAGCTGCCTTGAAGAGCATACCCATGCTAATGCTCAATACCTGAAACACCTTGAGTTTATAGTACTCTTGGGTTTTTTTATAGTATTGTTCGCCAACATCTACCGCCTTGTTCGAGGTTTCGTTTAAAGATTCGAATACGCTCATTATGCTTTATTCTGTTGTAATTTTTTATTTTTCGCCTTTAATTCGGCAAGTTTCGATTCCAAAGTAGTGATAACGTCCTCGGTCTTGTAACTAACATCGCTCATTATGCTATTCACTTTTGTTTCTAAAGTTTCCGATTTGGCAGAAATCTGATCGGCCATTTTATCGCGTAGTTCATACGCGCCTTCCTGCAATTGGTCCCTAGTATTTGCAGCTTGTTCGGCAATCCTTTTCCTAGTTATTTCACCCTTTTCAGGAGCGAATAGGATTCCTAGTGTCGCACCAATTGCAGATCCGATAATGACTCCTAATAATGTATTTTCGTTGTTGCTCATATTATAATATTTTAAGATTAGTTAAACGTTGAGATTTATCTCTAGTAGTGCAAAGATGTCTAAAAGAGTGATTTAAGCTTGACTCTAATCATTCAATTCTTAACGGGAACACCCCCGTTTTGATACTGTTAAAAATAAATCGTATCAAACTAGGGTAAACTAAGATACAACCTTACATTTAAAAAAAAACCTAAAGTGATGATAGAAACAAAGAATCCTGCCGACGGTACACTCCTTAAAACCTACGAAGAACATACGGCAAAAGAACTGAAGGTAATCTTGGGAAAAGCCGATGAGGTTTTCACTTCATGGAAATCAACCGAAATCGCGGAACGAACTGAACTACTTCAAAATGCCGCTAATATACTTGGAGAGCGAAAACAGGACTTTTCGGAGCTGATGACGAAGGAAATGGGGAAACCCATTAGCCAAAGTATAGCGGAAATTGAGAAATGTATTTGGGCTTGCGAGTTTTATGCAGTAAACGCAGAAGACTTTTTGGCAGACGAGCTCATCGATACCTATGCCGAAGAAAGTTTTATAAGCTATGACCCGCTGGGCTGCATTTTGGGCATTATGCCCTGGAATTTTCCTTTTTGGCAGGTCATACGCTTTGCGGCACCCACATTGACCGCTGGGAATACGATTCTTTTGAAACATGCGGCCAATGTAACAGGTTGTGCTTTTGCCCTGCAGCAATTGTTCGAGGAGGCAGGCTACCCCAAGGGGTGTTTTCAGACCATTGTTGCGGGACACGATGACATTGAAAAGCTCATCGCGAACGATTCCCTAAAAGCGGTAACGCTCACGGGCAGTGAAAAGGCGGGTAAGGCCGTCGCTGCAATCGCCGCAAAGCATCTGAAAAAGTCGGTTTTGGAACTTGGTGGCAATAACGCCTGTGTAATCTGGGAAGATGCCGACTTGAAAAACTATATTGAAGTGATGGTGAATGCTAGGATGCAGAATAATGGACAAAGCTGTATCGCTGCCAAACGATTTATTGTTGTGGATGCCATATACGATGAATTTTTGAAGCAATTCGAGCGTGCCGTTTCAAAGTTGCAAAAAGGAGATGCCATGCAGAAGGAAGCCTATATAACTGTTTTGGCCACTTCCGACATTGCCGATACCGTTGAAAAACAGGTCAATGATTCCATAGCCATGGGAGCAAGGGTACATTTTGGGAACACACGGGACCATACGTATTTTGAACCTACCATACTCACCGAAGTCGTTGCCGGAATGCCTGTGTTCGACCAAGAGGTCTTCGGACCTGTCGCTGCTGTAATACGTGCAAAGGATAGGGATGATGCGATAGCACTGGCTACAAATTCGCGGTTTGGTTTAGGCACCATGCTATTTACTGAAGACATTGCTGCTGCCCGAAAGACGATAGGTTCGATTCCCGATGGGTCTTTCTTTATTAACGACATGGTCAAATCCGATCCCCGTTTGCCTTTTGGTGGTACGAAGGCTTCAGGCTATGGAAGGGAATTATCTCAAGAGGGCATTATGGAGTTTGTCAACAAAAAGACGGTGTACATCAAAAAATAGATGCCGTAAGGGAAATAAGGGCCATTTTTCAAGGATGGCCCCTATCATGGTATAGATTCGGGGGGAATGCTATAAACCTGGGTTCATTTTATCTTTCTTTTTTTCGAGTTGACTGTTCAGGTCGCGAAACGTTTCTGCAATGGCGGCCTCGAAGCTAATCTCATTTGAGGAAGCGAACAATCGAGGTCCTGGCATACTCAATCGGATGTCGCAAATTTGCTCTTTCTCATCCGAGCGATTTTCTTTTTTAAAGAATATGTCCGCACGGTGAACGAACGGAAATTTCTTTTCAAGATGTTCTAGTTTCTCTTTTACGATGGTCTTTAGCCTATCGCTTGCCGTAATATCGTGGTATTCAAAAATGGTATCCATAGTAGTTATTTTTTCCAAACCGCTATCGCTTCATCGCGTAACAGTTGTTTCATATTAAATTCGTGATGTCGTTTCATAGCGGAAGAATTATAGAACATGTCAGAATAGATATATCCATATTCTTTAGCATCCAAAGCCGAGGCTCCGAAGTAAATAGCCTTAAAACCTGCCCAGTAGCAGGCGCCCAAGCACATCATACAGGGTTCACAGCTCGTATATAGTTCACAGTTGGAGAGATTGTTTTTCCCGATTAAACCGCAAGCTTCCCGTATAGCTTTTGTTTCGGCATGCTGGGTGCAATCACCACTTCCTTTTACCGTATTATGCACAGCCACCATAGCCTTACCATCGCAAACGATTACCGCCCCGAACGCACCTCCTTTAGGACTATCAGCCCCTTTTTTTGCCAAGGCTATAGCCTGCCGCATAAAATTTTCATGCTGTTCCATGGGATTTAAGAACGGTCTTTCCAACTTCCTTCAAAAACAAATTCAGAATGGGGCTTTCGCTCTCTTTCTCCGGTTTCCTGTTCTCTAAGGTCTTCAGGGAGTTTGTTCAAGTCACCACCGTAATATCCTAAGGCGATTGCTGTTGTTACATGAAATCCCTCCGGAACGTCAAAAACGTTTTGCGCTTTTTTCCAATCGATGCCCGCCATATGATGCATGGCAATATTCATACTCTCCGCTTGCATGCTCATGTTGCCCAGACTCAATCCCAAATCGTGTAAGGCATGAAAATTATCGTCTCCTTCATCTGTCTTTTCCTTATAAGCGGTAAAGATTAGCAAAGGTGCATTCTTGGCCCATTTTTGATTGAATTCACTCATGCAATCGATCATTTTGTCATAAGCCTTACTTCCTTTCTTCGCATAGATAAAACGCCAAGGCTGTCTATTGTATGAACTTGCCGCCCAACGAGCCGCCTCGAACAAACGATTTATCTCATTCTGGGGAATGGGTTTTTCATCGAAAACCCTAGGACTCCATCTCGATTTTAAAGGGGCTAAAATTTCGAATGCCGTTTCTGCTTTTTTCTGCTTTTGCGATACTGTTTCCATAAAGATTTTTAGTACAAATTTCGAGCTTAACAATCAATTCCCTTGATGCATATGACATCTAGGTTAACCTAAATGCATTTAATGATAAGGAATAGTCTGGATCGATTACGCTATAGCTTCTTTCTTGGACGATAGCCGAAGCCATGTACCAGTTGCCCTAAAAAGGTTTTCGGTAGATTTTCCTCCCCGGGATAGCCGATTTCTATCGTACCACTCGCTTCGGGAACATAAGCTGTTTTAAAAAGATAGTCCCATAGACTAAGGCTAATGCCAAAGTTCACACCGGACCTACCCTTGGGCAAGACATAGGCATGATGGTAGAGGTGCATTACCGGGTTGTTGAGCACATATTTTAGTGGTCCCCAAGTAATTTTGATGTTGGCGTGGTTGAAATGGCCGATGGCAATAGCGATAAAATGTACGATATAGGCTTGCTCCGGTTCAAAGCCCCCTAAAATCATCACTCCGAATGTCTTTAAAGGTTTGTAGAGTATGTTCTCCATCCAATGGTAACGAAGGTGCGCGGCGAAGCCCATTTCTTTTACGCTATGATGTATTTTATGGTATTGCCAGAGTACGGGATATTTATGTAATAAAATATGGGTGAACCATTGTACAAAATCGAGCACGATAAAAAAGACAAGCAATTGCACCCAAGACGGCCAACCAGAAGGGTCGACCAATGCCAAACTTTTCGCGCTTACACCTATATCGGAAAAGAAAAGCTGTAAGACCCTGTATACCCCGCTTATGGCAATAGCGAACAGAAAGAAATTGAAGAACATGTAAAAAGCATCAAGCCAAAAATCTTTTCTGAAAATAGACTGTTCTTTTCGCCACGGAAAAATGATTTCCAAAACCCATACGAAAAGTGATATCGCGATCAGCCCCCAAAAATAGTTCGTGTACCAGGGTACCTCGAAAATGATTGATTTCCAGGTCCATTGAATCGTACCATTAAAAGCACTTACAAAAGCGTCTAGATATTTCTCCATAGCTCTAGTAAAATTACATAATCGTTGAAAAGCGCCGAGGGCATTTTACAAAAAGTACATCATTGCTTCAACTCGTACCACTCGATATTGGTCAGCTTTTGTCTGCGACCCTTACCAATTGGGGCATAATAGGTGGCGAGATAGTTCACGATGGGTTCCTCGTTCTTACCGAGGTCCCACAGGTTTTGGGTTTCTTGCATCCAGCGGATAGTGGCGGTCCAACGTTCGGCCGACATACGGTTTTGTGTGACTAGTTTGGCGGAATGGCAGCTGGTACAATTATTTACGACCAGCATGAGTCCGTCGCCCGCGGCGAGCCATGTGCGTATATGAATCCCGTTTTCGATTTTGTCAGGGTCCTCTGCTTCCTTCTCTGAGACTTCAATATATTCTCCATCGTCCGTATCCACAGAATATGTGGAGGGCGCAAGGTCCACCAACAAAAACACCAAAACTATAACCGCAATCGTCAAAATAACGACGAAAGTTGCCTTTAATTTATTTTGCCTAGCCGTCACCTTATTAAATTTCCCTTTATTTTTCACTACGCAATTTTTACGGCAATTCGATGACAGGCGTTGTTCAGGTACCCTTTGGGGTTCCAACCGGGCAACAGCATGGGTTGTGCTTTGCCTTGGTTATCGGTAGCCCGCGCCCAAACTTCGTAATAGCCTTTTTTTGGGAATGCAACTTCTGCCTTAAAATGCTGCCAGGCCAATCGGTTTACCGGTTTTTCAAGCGAGTAAAGCTGCCAAGTGCTACCAAAGTCGATGGAGTATTCCATCTTCGAAACCTCAAGCTCGCCGGCCCAAGCGTGGCCACGTATTTGAAGGGTTTCCCCACTTTTTAGAATCGCACCACTTTTTGGATAGGTAATCAGCGATTTTACCGGCATCGATTGAATGATACACATGTCGACATTTGCTACCTCATCGCCCGGGGCTACGGGATTGCAAGGCACGCGGTAGGCCGTTCCCATCATTTTTTCGCCATCATGTACCCTATTACGAACGCTGATACCGTTCAACCATTTTCCCGAAGCGGATGCAGGCCATCCACCGGCGATCAATCGCAACGGGAACCCGTGTACGAGGGGAATGGCTTCTCCGTTCATTTGAAAGGCCAGCAAGGTTTCTAGCTGTAGGGCTTTTGCCATGGGCACTCCACGGGAAATAGGCTCTTTTGAGGGGTCACCACTTAAATGGGTATCTGCCGCATGATAGCCGATATACATCGCATCGTCCGTAACACCTACATCGGCTAGGACATCCTTGAGACGAACACCGGTCCATCTGGCACAGCCGACGGCCCCAATAGTCCACTGGTTTCCTTTTGCCGGAGGGTCGAACTCACTGCGTCCGTTGCCACCACATTCCAGACAGAGCTGGTACGTATACTGCTTAAATTTTGATTTCAATTCCGCCAGCGTGTAGGTTTTTTCTTGGCGTACCGATTCCCCATCGAACGTCAAGGTCCATGAATCTGCATCTATATTTTCGGGAACCCTTCCGTTGTTTCGTATAAACAGGAATTTGTTCGGGGTGATGGCGTCATCCAGTAAATGCGCCTGCGCTTCCATATTCCAAGGCTTGTCGTTTAATAAGACCATCTGACTGTCTTTGTCAAAAAGGGTGAAAGGGTCGGGGTCTTGAAGGCCCAATAGATTGTAACCGTCAGGAAGACGGTTTCCGAAAACGACATCGTATCCGATGGTGGATGCAATAGATGCCAACATAGTTTTCGAAACGAAGCTTCTTCTTTTCATGATACCGTTAAAAGTAAAGATTATTATCTAGCTTTTGAGCTACCTCTAAAGTCTGTTTGTATGTCCCTCCAATGAAAACCATTTGATTTTATAGGATTCTCTCTTTACAAGTTCTGTAATCGATAAAGTTTTTAGAGCTTTAAATGCCGAGTAGTGCTGATAGTTATCCGCTATCTAAATAAATCTGAATGGGAGCCTATTCTAATCAATCTAATGGTTCTCGGGTTTTCGATTTGTAGCCATATGATTAATAAGTCTGGTTTGATATGACACTCCCAATTGTCTTTGTAATTGCCTGTTAACCTATGAGGTCGCATATTTTTTGGTACTCCGGCTACTCCCTTGATTTCTAGTTTTTTCAGTA